>DASTYL010000140.1:0-14168 GCA_035764975.1 Gemmatimonadaceae bacterium
GAAGAGATCCGCCGGCACCCGCCCTGCCCACAACACCAGGCGATCCGCCCGGATGCGCCCGCGCGTGATCCATCGCGTCACCGTCGCGACACCCTGCGAGAAGCCGAGCAGGTGCACCGCGGGACGCGGCCCGGGGATCGCGTCGAGGATCCGATCGGCGAGCGCGTCGAGGTAGGCGACATGATCCCCGATCTCCGCCTCCCGGTCCTCACGCGTCATCCAGGTGGCGCCGACGCGGTTGTTCGCGGTGCCCGCGCGCCCGGGGTGCTCGAGATAGAACCGCGAGAGGCCCTCCGGCGCGGCGATGACGCGGGCGCCGTCGGCGAGCGGCACGAAGTGCCGGAGGAAGCGAGCTGCCAGCTGCCCGTATCCATGAACCACGATCCAGAGCTCCCGTCGGGGGCCGGCGGGCTGATCACCAATGACGTAGTAGCGGGCCGTACGGGCGACCGTGATGTGGCGCGGCTCCGGGGAGAAAGTCGGTTCGGACTGTCGCACGCGGGATGATCCGGTCGGATGGAGAGTGATCGCGGGAGGGTAAATCTACCAGTTGATAAACGTTCGTTGGCCCGATTCTTTCACTCAATTGTGACGCAAAGCACCCGAGGTCAGCCGGAGACGCGATCCTGTCTCCGGCGGCGGACGGTGCCGCAGCCGCCGGGGGCGTTTGTGGAGCAGGTCGGGTTCCGTGGACAGAGGCCGGGCGCAGGACCGGGACGGGATGCAGCCGAAGCGGGCGAGCATCCCACGCCGGATGCGCCCGTGATGATTCTCCTCGTCGAGGACAACGAGGACAATCGGGCCGTCTATACCACGATCCTGCGGTACTACGGCTTTCATGTCGTCGAGGCGCCCTCCGGCGAGGAAGGCGTGGAGCTCGCCCGCGCGCTCCAGCCGGGGCTCATCCTCATGGATGTCGGCCTGCCGGGGATCGATGGCTGGGAGGCGACCCGCCGGCTGAAGGCAGACCCGCTGACGATGCGCATCCCCGTCGTCGCGCTGACGGCACACGCGCTCGCCGAGCATCGCGCGGCTTCCTACGCCGCAGGGTGCGACGGCTACCTGGCCAAACCGATCGAGCCCCGGGACGTGCTGGCGGAAGTCCGCCGCTTCCTGATCGCGGCGGATCGTATCAGCGCCTGATCCGGCGACACCCGACACACGCACCTCCTCAGCGCCATCGCCGGTCCGTGGGCGCCCGGGAATTTCGCATTCCCGGCCCCGCGGACGCAGCCGCGATGCCGTCCACCTCCCTGCCCTCGGTGCGCGTCCGGACATATCTTCCGCGCCCGAGCCGACCAATCCTCTTTATCGACCGGAGCCGCGTGTGACCGATCAGGTGAGCGCCCAGATCTCGCGTCTTTTCCGCGAGCAGTTTCGAGAGATCCTCGCCGAGTGGACCGAAGAGCAACTGCGGGTGAGCCGACACACCGGCGGCATGGCGGCCAACGAGCTGCAGGCGCAGTGCGCGGAGTTTCTCAAGATCCTCGACGAGGCCTTCTCGTCGGGCAGCATGCACGGGACTGGCGGCGCCTGGCAGCCGGTGCGCGACTTCCTGGCGGGCATCTCCCGGAGCCGCGCGATGCAGGGCTTCTCTCCGACCGACACCGCGACGTTCGTCTTCTCGCTCAAGTCGGTGCTCTTCCGCCGATTCGGCGCGCTCCCGGGGGTCAACCCGGAGCTTGCGACCCGCTCGATCATCGAGATGTCCGAGGTCTTCGACGCGCTCGGTCTGTACACGACCGAGGTGTACCAGAAGGGACGGGATGAGATCATCCGCCGCCAGCAGCAGGACATGCTCGAGCTGAGCACGCCGGTGGTCAAGCTGTGGGACGGCATCCTGGCGCTGCCGATGATCGGGACGCTCGACAGCCAGCGCACGCAGGTCGTGATGGAGACGCTGCTGCAGCGGATCGTCGAGACGGGCGCGGAAGTCGCGATCATCGACATCACTGGCGTGCCTACCGTGGACACGCTGACGGCGCAGCACCTCCTCAAGACGGTCACCGCCGCGCGGCTCATGGGTGCCGAGTGCATCATCAGCGGGATCCGTCCGCAGATCGCGCAGACGATCGTGCACCTCGGCGTCGAGCTGGGCGGCGTCACCACCAAGGCGACGCTTGCCGATGCCTTCCGCGTGGCGCTGGTCAAGACGGGCGCTGCGCTCGCGCCACGCAGCGCAGCCACCGGGACGGCGGCCAGTCCGGTGGGCCCCGCCCCCCGCAACGCGTAAGGCGTACCGCCATGGACCGTATCCCCATTCTTCGCATGGGGCCGTACCTCCTGGTGACGATCCAGGTGGACATGCACGACCGCCTCGCGGTACAGCTCCAGGACGACCTCACCACGCGCATCAGCGAGACCGGGGCGCACGGGGTGCTGATCGACATCTCGTCGCTCGAGATCGTCGATTCGTTCATCGGGCGGATGCTGGCGAACATCGCGGCGATGTCGCGCGTGCTCGATGCCGCGACGGTCGTCGTCGGCATGCAGCCGGCAGTCGCCATCACGCTGGTCGAGCTTGGCCTGTCGCTCCCCGGAGTGCGCACGGCGCTCAACGTGGAACGCGGGATGGCGCTGCTGGAAGCGTCGCTCACGGGGCACAGGGATCTCCCCGACTCGGCCGATGCGCGTTCTGAAGACTGAGACGCTGGCGCTCCGGGATCAGAACGAAATCGTGCTGGCGCGGCAGGCGGCGCGACGATGGGCCGCCGAGCTCGGGCTCAGCCTCGTGGATCAGACGAAGATCGTCACCGCGACGAGCGAGCTCGCCCGCAACGCCGTCGAGTACGGAGGTGGAGGCACGATGACCCTCGAACTGCTGGAGACCGAGACGCGCCGCGGGCTGCGCATCATCTTCGAGGATCACGGGCCGGGGATCGCCGACGTCTCGCTGGCCCTGTCCGACGGATACACGACCGGCAATGGCATGGGGCTCGGCCTCGGCGGGTCGCGGCGGCTCGTGAACGAGTTCGACATCCAGTCGCGCGTCGGCGAAGGCACCCGAATCAGCATCGTCCGATGGAAGTGACCTGGGCGCACGCCCGTGCGCCGCAGACGACGCTCTTCCCGGTCAGCGATCCGTCCCAGGTCGGCGAGGCGCGGCGCGGGGCCGCCGCCGCCGCCGAGATCGCGCGCCTCGGCGCGGCGGCCGTCGGCCGCCTGAGCGTCGTTGCGACCGAGCTCGCGACCAACCTGGCGAAGCACGCGCACGGCGGGGCGCTGCTGATCCGCCCGATCCTCGAGCATCCCGGGCATCCCGGCGTCGAGCTTCTCGCGGTGGATCGCGGCCCGGGCATCCCCGATGCGTCCGCGGCGATGCGTGACGGCTTCTCCACCGGGGGCACCCGAGGTGCCGGCCTTGGTGCCGTCGGACGGATGTCCGACAGCTGCGACATCTATTCGAACCCGTCGGGGACGGCCATCGTCGCGCGTGTCTGGGCGGACGGCCCGCCACGCGCAGCGCACGGGCGCACGCTTCAGGTAGGCGCAGTGTGCACGTCGGCGCCGAACGAACACGTCGCGGGCGACGGATGGGTCGTGCTCCAACAGGAAGGACGCGCCCTCGTCGTCGTGGCGGACGGGCTCGGCCATGGCCCTGATGCCGCGCTGGCGGCCGAGGCGGCCGCGGGGATCGCGCGTGACCTGCGGCAGCGTGGCCCGGCCGAGGTGGTGGAGCGCATGCATCTCGCCCTGCGGCCGACGCGGGGCGCCGCGGTTGCCGTGTGTGAGCTGGAGCAGGTGACGCGGCAGGCGCGCTTCGCCGGGATCGGAAACATCAGCGCCGCGCTGATCGAGTCAGGCGCATCGCGGAACCTGACGTCGCATACCGGCATCGTGGGCCACCAGGTGCGCAAGGTTCAGGAATTCGTCTATGGCTGGCCCGCGGACGCCGTGCTCGTGATGCACTCGGACGGGGTTGCCACCCGCTGGCGGCTGGATCAGTATCCGGGGCTGGCCACGCGGCATCCCTCGCTGATCGCCGGGGTACTGCACCGCGATCACCTTCGGGGCCGCGACGACGCGACCGTCCTCGTGTTGCGTGAGACGCAGCACGACTCGGCCATCGGCGCAGAGGCCCGAGCCCGAGGCCCCGAACTCCGATAGCGCAGCATGCCGATCCCATTGCTCACCGTCGACCTTCGACACGAAGCGGACATCGTCCTGGCGCGGCTGCGCACGCGGCAGGTCGCGGAGCGGCTGGGCTATGACGCCCTCGATCAGACGCGCTGGGCGACGGCGGTGTCGGAGCTCGCGCGGAACGCATTCGAGTACGCGGGAGGCGGGCACGTGGAGTTCATGGTGGACGAGCCCTCCGCCAGCCCGCGTCGGATGATCGTGACGGTTCGCGACGAGGGGCCGGGCATCCCGAACCTCCAGGCCGTGCTCGACGGGAGCTATCGGTCCCCGCACGGCATGGGCGCAGGACTGCTCGGCGCCCGCCGGCTGAGCGAACGCTTCACGATCGATTCCGCCCCGGGCCGCGGGACGCGGGTCGTGATCGATCGCCGTCTGCCGCCTCGCGCCGGCCCGTTCACCGCGGACGACGCGGCACGGCTGGCGGAGTTCGTCATGCGCCAGGAAGCCGCGTCGCCCATCGGCGAGCTGCAGGCGCAGAACCGGGAGCTCGCGCGGGCGCTCGACCTGTTGCAGACCCGCACGGCGGACGTCGAGCGCCTGAATGCGGAGCTCGAGGAAACGAATCGCGGCGTCGTCGCGCTGTATGCGGAGCTGGACGATCGCGCCAAGGACCTGAAGCAGCTGAGCGAGACGAAGTCGCGCTTCCTCTCCGATGTCGGCCACGAGCTGCGCACGCCGCTCGCCTCCATCGCGAATCTCTCCCGGCTGCTGCTCGACCGCGTCGACGGCGACCTGACGCCGGAACAGGAGCACCAGCTGACCCTCATCCGGCGGTCGGCGGACTCGGTGATCGAGCTCGTGAACGACCTGCTCGATCTCGCGAAGATCGAGTCGGGCATCGTCACCCTTCGCCCGACGGAGTTCACGGTCGCCGAGGTGTTCGCGGCCCTGCGCGGGATGTTCCGCCCGCTCGTCCCCTCCGAGTCCGTCGTCCTGGTCTTCGATGAGCCGACGGGGCTCCCGTCACTGCATACGGACGAGGGCCGGCTCTCGCAGATCCTTCGCAACTTCATCTCGAACGCGCTCAAGTTCACCGAGCGCGGCGAGGTGCGCGTGCGCGCGGACGTCGTAGGCGACGGGGCGATTCGCTTCCTCGTACGCGATACAGGCATCGGCATCGCGCCCGAGGATCAGGAGCACATCTTCAGGGAGTTCACGCAGGTCGAACATCGCCTGCAGAAGCGCGCCAAGGGAACGGGCCTGGGCCTGCCACTCTCACGGCGCCTCGCGGAGCTCCTCGGCGGCGAGATCACGATGGAAAGCACCCCGGGCGAGGGCTCCACGTTCGCCGTGACCATCCCGACGACGGCCCCCGAGGCGAACGGTCGCGCCGTGCCCGCGGACCGTGCCACGCCGAGGATGTCCGCGTGACGGCACCGCGCGTGGTGGTCGTCGACGACACGGAAGGCAACCGCTATGCGGTGAGCCGGATGCTCCGCGCGGCGGGGATGCAGGTGGAGGAGGCCGCGAACGGGCAGGAAGCGCTCGCGCTCGCGGCCACGGTGCCCGACCTGATGGTGCTGGACATCAACCTGCCGGACATCAGCGGCTACGAAGTCTGTCGCCGCATCAAGGCTGATCCCGCCACGGCGTCCGTGCCGGTGCTGCATCTCTCCGCGAGTTACGTCGCGCCGCAGGATCGCGCGCAGGGGCTCGAGAGCGGCGCCGACGGGTACCTCACCCATCCGGTGGAGCCGACGGTACTCGTCGCGACGGTGCGCGCGCTGCTGCGCATCGGCGAGGCGGAGCGGCGCCTGCGCGCGGCCGCCGATGAATGGCAGGTCACGTTCGACGCGATCCGGGATGCGATCATCGTACTGGATGCGCAGGGACGGGTCACGCGCAACAATCGGGCGGCGACCGAGTTCTTCCAGAAGGACGTCCTCGCGGGCGAATCGGTCTCCGCGCTCTTCGCTGCGGTCGGCACCGACACCGCCGCGCTGGACCAGCAGCTCCGGCGCGGCACGGCGTTCGGCGAGCTCGAGCTGCGACTCGGCAGGCGCTGGGTCTCGGTGCGCGCGTCGCAGATGCCCGAGCCGCCCGGCGGCATCGTCTGCGTGATCAGCGACGTGACCCAGGAGCGCGAGGTCGAGCATGAGCGCGAGCGCCTGCTGGCCCACGCCGAGGCCGCGCGGCGCGACGCCGAGGAGGCGAATCGTGCGAAGAGCGACTTCCTCGCCGTGATGAGCCATGAGCTCCGCACGCCGCTCAACGCGATCGCCGGGTACGTCGAGCTGTTGCTGCTGGAGATCCGCGGCCCGGTGACCGCCGAGCAGCGCCACGACCTCGAGCGGGTGCGCCGCAGCCAGCAGCACCTCCTGTCGCTGATCAACGACATCCTGAGCTTCGCCAAGATCGAGAGCGGCCGGTTCCAGGTCGAGCTTCGTCCCGTCGCGCTCTCGGATGCCCTTGCCCGGACGTCGGACCTCATCGAGCCACTGATCGCGAGCAAGGGGATCCGCTTCACCCCCCCGCCGGCCGGGGCACTCGTGGTGGAAGCCGACGAGGACAAGTTGCAGCAGGTGATCCTGAACCTGCTCTCCAACGCCGTGAAGTTCACGCCGGAAGGCGGCCGCATCGTGATGGCCGCGAAGCCCGAGGGCGACATGGTGGAGGTCACGGTCACCGATGACGGTCCAGGCATCCCCGCCGACAAGCAGGAAGCGGTGTTCGAGCCGTTCTTCCAGGTGGACCGGTCGAAATCGCGGCCGGGCCACGGCGTGGGACTGGGCTTGTCCATCAGCCGGCATCTCGCCCGCGCGATGGGGGGCGAGCTGACCCTGCGCAGTGAACCCGGACACGGCTCCACGTTCACGTTGAGCCTGCCGAGAGGCTGAGCGCGGGGGCGGTTTGCGGCCCACCGCGGTTTCTGGTCACCGTTCTTGCAATATCCGTGGGCGCCTCCCAGCCCAGCAGGTGATCATGGCCGACAACGAGACCTCCGCCGCGACCGCCGCGTCCGCCTCGACTGCAAGTGACCGGCGCCACCGGAGCGACCGGCGGACGCGCGGCGGCGAATCCCGGCGCGGCCAGCGTCCCGTCCCGGCCTGGCAGAAGCACGTGCACTCGACGGTCGGGTACCTGTTCGCCGCCGCCGCGCTCGTGAGCGTGATCCTCTTTGCGGTCTCGCGCGTCAACCCGATCTACGCGAGCCGCGCCCCGCTCGTCGAGCAGGTGCTCGCCCGCGGCACGATGCGCCAGGCGCCGGTGGACACGAGCGAGATGGCGCGACTGATGGCCTCCCCCCAGTTCGCGCGCGACCACACGGCATTCTCGGAAGACCTGGTACGGACCGGCCGGATGAGCAAGGCGCGCGCGGACTCGATCGCATTCTACGCGGTGCGCGAGTCGTACGAGCGCGGGATCCCGCCGGCCCTGATCTTCGGCGTCATGCTGACGGAGAATGCGCAGTTCATCTCGCGCGCGACGTCCAACGTGGGCGCCGTCGGCCTCATGCAGATCTATCCCAAGGTCTGGCTCAAGGCGCTGAGCGGCAAGTTCGGCTCCGACCTCGAGAACGACGAGACGAACATGAAGTACGGGGTCTACATCCTCGAGGAGTATCTCAAGCCGACGGAAGGCGAGGGGCTGCGCGCGGCGCAGGTCCGGAAGGGGCTGCTGCGGTACAACGGCTGTGTGCGGGGGACGAACACGCCAAACTGCAAGACCTACCCCGACAAGATCGAGCGGTACGTCGAGCGCGATGCGCAGTCGCTCTGCCGCGGCCAGGATTTCTACGACTGCATCGCCCGTCCGTTCATCCGCGGGCTGCTCGGCGAGCAGAACCGGGTCGAGGAATCGGCCGGCGATGTCGAACAGGGGCTCCCCGTGAGCCCCGGGTCGTAATCGGGCGCGACGGCATCACGATTGCACCCGCGCGGTTGCGCACGCGGACTCACCGGCTCTGGTGGCGCATCGCGGCCCAACTCATAGGCACGGAGGCAGTCGTGGAACTCGACACGCTGAAGGAGCTGTACATCGAGGAGCTGAAGGATCTCTACAGCGCCGAGCAGCAGATCCTGAAGTCGATGCCGAAGATGATCAGGAAGGCATCGAACCCCAAGCTGCAGCGCGCGTTCACGACGCACATGCGCCAGACCGAACGCCAGATCAAGCGTCTCGAGCGCGTCGCGCGCCTGCTCGGCGAGGCGCCGGGGGGGAAGAAGTGCATCGGCATGAAGGGGCTGATCGACGAGGTGAAGGAGCTCATCGACGAGAAGCCGGAGCCGGAAGTGCTCGACGCAGGGCTCATCTCCAAGGCGCAGCACATCGAGCACTACGAGATGGCCGGCTACGGCACGGTGCGCACGTATGCGCGACTGCTCGGCTACGAGGAGCAGGCGGACCTCCTGCAGCAGACGCTCGACGAGGAAGGCGAGACGGATCACCTGCTGACCGCCCTCTCGGAGTCGATCAACGTCGAGGCGCTGGCGCCGGAGGGTGAGGAGGAGGACGAGGAGGAGATGGCCCCCGCGCGGAAGCGCGGCACGAAGCGCGGGGCGAAGCGTGGACGCGGCACGGCCTCGAAGAAGCGTACGTCACGGCGCGGCGCGGCCAGTCGCGGCGCGCTCGCCCGGCACAAGTCGGGCACTCTCCACGATCGCGCGAAGGCGCTCATCGGCGGCTGACGCTGGCGGCATCGGCGGTGGGCGCCCTATCTTGCGGCGCCTACCTCCATGCCCCGCGCCCCTCTGCTGCTCGTCGCCCACCGCGACGACCCGGTGCTCGTCGAGATCGCCCGCACGGTCCACGAGCTGTTTCCGCAGTGTCTCCACTGCGGGCGCGAGATCACGCGCGCGGAGGACGCGGACGTGCGGCTGTTCCGGAACCGCCTCGTCCACCGAGGGGGATGCCCGGACGGCGCGTGACGGCCGTCAACCCAGCTTCGCCCCGTTCGGCACCGCCCGTTCCGGGACGGCCAGCACGACTGCCCCGTCGTCGCGATAGAAGCCGGTAAGCAGAAACTCGGACATCATCGGACCGATCTGCTTCGGCGGGAAGTTCACGACCCCCACGACCTGCCGGCCCACGAGCTCCTCCGCCGCATACAGCGCCGTCACCTGTGCGCTCGAGCGCCGCACGCCGATCTCCGGCCCGAAGTCGACGGTCACCTTGTAGGCGGGGCGCCGTGCTTCGGGGAAGGCTTCCGCCGCGACGACGGTGCCCACCCGAAGCTCGACCGCCTCGAAATCTGCCCACGATATCGTTTTCATATCGGGGCATGATAACGACGTGCGCGGGTCACGCGCTCTTCACCGCCTGCACCTCGATGGCGATCCGGATGTCGTTCGACACGAGCATGCCGCCGGTCTCGAGCGCCGCGTTCCAGGTGAGGCCGAAGTCGCGCCGATCGATCTTCGTGACGGCGCTGAAGCTCGCCTTCTCGTTGCCCCACGGATCGCGCCCGGTTCCTTCGAAGGTCGCCTCCAGGCGGACCTCGCGCGTCACGTCGCGCACGGTCAGGTCCCCGACGACCACGAACTCGTCGCCCGGCGCGCGCGGCGCACCCTCGACGCGGGTCGCGCGGAACGTGAGCGCCGGATACCGCGCGGCATCGAAGAAATCGGCGGACCGCAGGTGTTCGTCACGAGCGTCGGTGCCCGTCGTGATGCTCGCGGTGGCAATCGTCACCTCGGCGCCGGACTGCGCAGGATCCTGCTCGTTGGTCGTGATCGTCCCCTGCACGTCGGTGAAGCGTCCCTTCACCGTGGTGATCATCATGTGCTTGGTCGAGAACTCGACCAGGGAGTGCGTGGGGTCGATCGTCCAGGTGGTCGTCATGGAAGGAAGGGTAGCTGCGGTCATGGGTTTCATCTCCGGAATGAGTATCTTGAATTAGAGATACAGGGTCAAAAAAACGAACTAGAGGTTGTCCTGGGCCGTGCGCCCCAGTCGCTTGAGAAGCTTCGTCACCGTGCGCTGCTCCGCGAGCGTGAGGCCCGACATCGCGGCTTCCACGGCCTTTGCGTGGTCCGGGAAGATCCGCGCGATGAGCGCCCGCCCCTGCGGCGTGAGCTCCACGTACAGCGCCCGGCGGTCCGTGTCGCATGGCCGGCGCCGAACCAGGCCGCGCTGCTCCAGCTTGTCGATCACATACGTCGTACTCCCGCTCGTGAGGAGGATCCGCGAACCTACCTCGCCGACGAGGAGCCGTCCCTTGTGGTAGAGCGCCTCGAGCACCGCGAACTCCGTCATGCCGAGTCCGTGGCGCTCCTGGTCGCGACGGGTGTGCTCCGCGATGGCCCGATGCGCCCGGCTGAGCACGACGAACAGCTTCAGCGCGGCGTCGGCGGACTCGCCATAGGAGGGCGTCTCGGGTTGCGGCGGCGTTTTCATCTTGAATTCAAGATAAATCCCGGGCGCCGCCTACACAAGCCCCGGTACGAACGTGGCCTCGACGGGGCGTCCTCAGGGGCGCGATGCCCGGAGCCGCCTGATTCGGCAGAAAAGCGGGCGCAGGATACCCGCCACGGATCTGAAACGCTGAAAGTGCCGGATTCCATCTCAAAACGGTCGAGAGGGAATCCAGCACTTTCCGTATTTCCAGCAGGCCCCGCCTTCACCCCAGAGGCACGGAGCGCACGAGGGAACTGCCGCCGCTTTGCTCAGCCGCCGCCAGCTCGCGGCCACGTATTGTCCGCCGGCTCGCGATCCGGAAAGCGTGCTCCCGGGTCGAGCGTCACCGACTGCACCGGCGCTCCCAGATCCACGAGCGCATCGAACGTTCGTGAACCGCCGAACCACACGTCCACCGGCCAGGTGATCACCGCGGTCGTGGCGTCGCGCATCACGGCGTTGTCCATCGTGCGGGTTGCCGGTGCGGCGAGCTTCACTTCCAGCACCACCGGCGACGGCATGTCTCCGGCCTGGTGCACGGTGACGACGCTGCGCGCCCCGCTCGTGCTCACGCTACGGATCGACCCGTCCACGCTCGCCGTGGAGAAGAGCCAGTAGTACCAGAACCAGCCGAGATCGCGGCCGAGCGACCGATTCATCGAGAACATGAAGTCCCACGGCGACGGGTGCCGGTACTTCCACGCTGTACCGTAATCACGGATCGCCTGCTGCACCGCGGAGTCACCGACGATCCCGCCCAGGGACGACAGGACCATCGGCAGCTTGGAGTACGTCATGAAGCCGTACATCGGGCCGCCGTAATTGGCGTTCCACATCATCGGCGCTTCCGCCTCGGTGCCCGCGACGAGCCGCCCGTAGTCCTGCCCGATGCGGTCGAGCACGGCCGGCTTTCCCTCGGCGTCGGCATCCGAGAGGATGTTCGCGTACTGATTGAATCCCTCGTCCATCCAGCCGTACCAGGTCTCGTTGTTGGAGACCACCATCGGCGCCCACTGGTGGAACGTCTCGTGATCTGCCGCTCCCCGGTTGGAGTTGATCACCATCGGGTACTCCATGCCGGAGCTCGGGCCATCCTGCAGCGTGAGCTGCGGGAACTCGTACGGGAACCAGTTGCGCGAATAGAACTCGAGCGCATGGCGCGTGATCTGCCCGGCATCGGCGAAGAGATTCGCGCGACCGGGGAGGTAGGCCATGTGGATCGGAACGGTCCCCTTGCCGGGAATCGTCGCGCGCGTTGCCTGCCAGACGAACTTCTTCGCCGTCGCCCACGCGAAGTCGTTCACCGAGTCGGCGCGGAAGTGCCAGACGAGGCGACCGTTCGCGCCCTTTGCCGTTGCCGCCCCCGGCCCGATCTCCTCCGGCCCGACGATCGTCGTGATGGCATCGGATTGGAGCACCTGTGCGAGCCGTGCGCGGGCGGTGGCCGTGAGCACTTCCTGGGGATTCTGGAGCAGCCCGGTCCCCGTCACGATCCATCCGGCGGGCACGTCGAGCCGGACGTCGAAACGGCCGAAGTTGTTGTAGAACTCGGAGGGGCCGAGATACAGCTCGGTGTCCCACCCCCGCAGATCATCGTAGACGGCGACGCGCGGGTACCACTGCGTCGGTTGATAAAGCGTGTCGGCCCAGCGCTGTGTCATCCGGTGGCCGACGCCGGGTCCGCCCGGCAGCTTGTGGTTCCATTCGACGTCGAGCGTCGCACTCGCGCCGGCGGGAATCGCCGTCGGCAGCGCGATGCGCGCATTCGTCGTGCGGATGCCGAAGACGGTCGGCACCGTCACCCGCTGCTGCTGGTTCCCTGCTCCCTCCAGGTTCGCCACCTGGCCATTGACGGCGAGCCGCGTGATGACCATCCCGTCGGTCACCTCGGCGGGCACCCACGGCGCCGCCTTCGGCGTGTTGCCGAGGAAGATGTTGGGATCGAGCCGGAGGCGGATGGAGGTGAGTGAATCGGGGCTGTCGTTGCGGATCACGACCCGTTCACGGCCGGTGAGACGCGACGTTGCCGTATCGAGCCGCGCCTCGATCACGTAATCGGTGCGCAGTTGCCAGTAGCGAGGCGCCGGCCGGCCGCTGGAGTCGCGGCTGCCGGCGGCCAGTGCCCGGCGGATGGCGTCGGTCATCGGGATGTGGCGGCGGATGACCCGCTCGGGCGCGGCAGGCTGCATCGTGGACGTCGTGCCGGGGCGCGCGGTCGCAGGAGCCGCGGTCTGGCAGGAGCCGAGAACGACCAGCGCGGGCAGCACGGCGGCGCGCGTGATGGAACTGAGGTTGGGGGGAGTCATGCGGGAATCCTTGCGGTCGCCGTCGCGGGGGTCAAGTTCCGGTATGCGCCCCACCTTCCCAACGATCGTCGCGACCGCCCTCCTCCTGGCGAGCCGCCCCGCCCTGCTCCCCGCCCAACGCGATCCGGCCGCGACCGCGGCCGCGGTCCGCGCCTATGTCCGCGCGAACGACGTGGCAATCCTCGGCGAGCTGCGCGAGCTGCTCGCCATCCCGAACGTCGCGTCGGACTCCACGAACATCCGCCGCAATGCCGCGCACCTGACCGCCATGCTGAAGCAGCGCGGGTTCCGCGCCCGCCTCCTCGAGGCGCCCGGAGCGCGACGGCACATCCCGCCCGCGGTATTCGGGGAGCTCACCGTCCCCGGTGCCAGGCGGACCGTCGTCTTCTACGCGCACTACGACGGCCAGCCGGTGACGCGCGCACAGTGGGCGGACGATCCGTGGGAGCCGACGCTCCGCACCGCCGCGGTGGCGGACGGCGGCGAGCGAGTTCCCTTCCCCACGTCTCCCGGCACGGTGCAGGGGGAGTGGCGCCTGCATGCCCGCTCCTCGGGCGACGACAAGTCGCCGATCGTCGCGCTCCTGCGCGCGATCGACGCGCTCCGGGCGAACGGGCTGCAGCCGGCGGTGAACGTGAAGGTGTTCCTCGATGGAGAGGAGGAGGCGGGCTCCGAGCACCTCGAGGAGATCGTCGCCGCCCACCGGGAGCTCCTCGCGAGCGACGTCTGGCTCTTCGGCGACGGCCCCGTGCATCAGTCGCGGGCGATGCAGGTCGTCTTCGGCGTGCGTGGCGTGACGGGGCTCGAGATGACGGTCTACGGTCCGCGCCGTCCGCTTCACAGCGGGCACTATGGCAACTGGGCGCCGAACCCCGCGGTCATGCTCACGCACCTGCTCGCGAGCATGCGCGACCCCGAGGGTGACATCACCATCGCCGGGTTCCGCGACGACGTGACACCGCTCGGCGCAGCGGAGCGCGCGGCAATCGACGCCATGCCCTCGCCCGACTCGGCGCTCCGCCATGAACTGCTGCTCGGCGACACCGAGGGGGACGGCGACGCGCTCGCCGAACGCATCATGCTGCCGGCATTGAACATCCGCGGCATCCGTGCCGGCGCCGTCGGGGGCGAGGCGGCGAATGCGATCATGACGGAAGCGCACGCCTCGATCGACTTCCGCCTCGTGCCGCGCCAGACGCCGCAACGGGTGCGCGAGCTCGTCGAGGCGCACGTGCGCGGCCAGGGCTTCCACGTCGTCGATCACGTGCCGACGCCGGACGAGCGCCTGACGCATCCCCGCATTGCGCGCCTGCAGTGGGGCGATGGCTATCCGGGCGTGCGGACCCCGCTCGACCTTCCAGTCTCCCGGGCGCTGCTGCACGTCGT
>DASTYL010000141.1:0-8767 GCA_035764975.1 Gemmatimonadaceae bacterium
GCTCGCAGGCCGACGGCGCCGCATCGCCGGCCGATTCGCCTTCCGCGGCGGGACAGAGCGCCGCGGCGCTGCCGACGAGTTCCATCAGCGGATTCTCGCTCTATGATCTCGGCTCGACCTGGCGCGACCAGCGCGGCGACACGCTGGCGCTCGCGCAGCTCGCCGGCCGGATCCGCGTCGTGGCGCTCGTCTACACGAGCTGCCATACCGCGTGCCCCGCCATCGTCGCCGACATGAAGCGCATCGAGTCGGCGATCCCCGCGGAGCGCCGGGACGACGTCGGATTCGTCCTCATCTCGCTGGATCCGGCGCGCGACACCCCGGGGCGGCTCGCCGAGTGGGCGGACGACAACAAGCTGGATCAGGCACGCTGGACGCTGCTGAACGGCAGCGACGACGCCGTTCGCGAGTTCGCCGCCTCGCTCGACATCCGCTACCAGACGCTGCCCGACGGCGAAGTCGCGCACGCGAACGTCATCACCGTCCTGGATACGACCGGCGCGGTGGTGCACCAACAGGTCACCCTCGGACCCGAGACGGCGGCGACCGCCGCCCTCGTCAACCGCCTGCTCGACGCGGGCAATCACGGATCATGACTGCTGCTTCCGACCGCACGATCGCGACCGACCTCCTGATCGATCCTTCCTGGACCGTCCGCGACGTCACCTCGCGCTACCCCGCCTCCGTCGCCATCTTCAAGGCCCACAAGGTCGAGGCCTGCTGCGACGCCGGGCGTCCGCTTCCTGAAGCCGCCGCCAAGGCCGGCATCAGCCTCGACGAGCTCCTCTCGTCCCTGCGCGCCGGCCTCGCCGGCAACTCCTGATGGACTGGTACGTCCGCAACTTCATCAAGGCGAGCCTCGTCTGGCTGGCGCTGGGCGTGACGCTCGGTGTCGCGATGGCGGCGGTGCCGGCATGGGTCGTCTACCGCCCCGCGCACCTGCACATGAACCTGCTCGGGTTCGTGACGATGATGATCTTCGGGGTCGCCTATCACGTGATCCCGCGCTTCAGCGGGAACCCCCTCCACAGCCCGCGGCTGGCCACCTGGCACTGGTGGATCTCCAACGGGGGGCTCACGGCCATGGCGATCGGCTTCATGCTCCGCCCGCATCTCGGCAGCCGCGCGACCGTGGTCCTCGCCGGCGGCGGCGTGCTGTCCGCGCTCGGTGCGTACGCGTTCGTGTACGGGATCTGGCGCACCGTGGATGGCCAGGCTGCGCTGCGCGCGGCGCAGGCCCGCGTTCGCGCCTCGCAGGGGAGCGCGCTGCCGATCGCGCGCTGATGTACAGCCTCGTCCGGCGGTACATCAAGACGGCCATCG
This sequence comes from Gemmatimonadaceae bacterium, assembly GCA_035764975.1. Lineage (GTDB taxonomy): Bacteria > Gemmatimonadota > Gemmatimonadetes > Gemmatimonadales > Gemmatimonadaceae > JACDHQ01. Next base: position 1,324 of record DASTYL010000141.1, read on the forward strand.
CATTCCTGTTCGTCGGGCTCACGATCGGCGGATGGATGATCGTCCGGCGCGAGCTGCTGCTCCGGCATCCCTCCGCCTTCGAGGTCAGCGCGCATACCCACGCGATCTTCGTGGGGTTCGTGATGATGATGATCCTCGGGGTCGCCCTCTGGCTCTTCCCGCGCCCCGACAAGTCCGATACCCGGTACAAGGCGGGGCACGTCGAGGCGGCCTACTGGGTGCTGACCATCGCGACCGCCGCCAGGATCGCGACCGAGCTCGCCCGGCCCATCGTCCCCAATCTTGCAGTGCGCTGGGGGGTGGTGCTCGCGAGCTTCGGGCAGATCGTGGGGCTCGCGATCTTCTTCAATGCGATGTGGTCCCGGATCCGCCCCGTGGGCAGCCAGCACCGCGAGGCGAAGGGCGAACGGTTCTAGGGGGGCTCATGGCGGAGGAACTTCGGCAGCCGGCATTCCGCGACCTGTCCGACGAGGAGTGCACCGCGATCCTCGAGCGGAACCGGATCGGACGCCTCGCCTTCACCTTCCACGACCGCGTCGACGTCCAGCCGCTGCTCTATCTCTTCGATGAAGGCTGGCTCTACGGCCGGACCTCCGAGGGGGAGAAGCTCATCACCCTGACCCACAATCAGTGGGTGGCGTTCGAGGTGGACGAGGTGGCGGGCCCCTTCGACTGGAAGAGTGTCGTCGTGCGCGGATCGTTCTTCCGGCTCGACGAGCCCGATCGCGCCGACCCGGAGGTCACCGCGCATGCCGTCGCGTTGCTGCGGAGCGTTGCGCCGGACACGCTGTCCGCGAGCGATCCGGCCCCGCACCGCCACGTGCTGTTCCGGATCTCGATCCGCGAGATGACCGGGCGGGCGTCCAGCACGCGGGGGTGAGGCCGCGCGGGCAGGCCCCCGCCGTGGCGACGCCGCTACCGGCGTGTCAGCACCTGCCCGTGCTTCTCCGCCACGAGCCGCCCGTCGCGCCAGGCCGTCCGTCCGTTGACGAGCACGTGCACGACGCCCTCCGCGAGCTGGTGCGGGTTCTCGAACGTCGCCCGGTCGCGCACCGCGGCGAGATCGAACACGACGACATCCGCGTACGCACCGGGGCGCAGCACGCCGCGGTCGTCCATCCGGTAGACCGTCGCGGGAAGTGACGTCATGGAGCGGACGGCATCCGCGAGGCCGACGACACCATCCTCGACGACGTACTTCCGGAGCTTGCGCGCGAAGGCGCCGTTGCCGCGCGGGTGCGGCACCCCGTCGCCCATGCGGGTGAGCGCGCCGTCCGAGGCGGTCATCGTCCAGGGCTGCCGCATGAGCCGCTCGATGTCCTCGTCGTGCATGTTGAAGGACACGATGCCGGCATCTGCGCGCTCGAGCATGGACAGCGCGGTCTCCACAGGATCGGCGCTCCGCGCGCCGGCGATCTGGGCCAGCGTGCGCCCCTCGACGCTGCTGTCGGGACCCCAGCGCGCGATCTGGATGCGCCCGGCCCCGCCGCGGCGGGCGAGATTCTCCTGCATCTCGCGGACGATCCGCGCGCGCTGCGCGGGGTCGGCGAGTCGCTGGAGGAACGCGGCGTTGCCGCCGGCCTGCGCCCATCGCGGCACGAGCGCCGCGCCGAGCGAGGTCTGCGACGCTTCATACGGATACTGGTCGGCGAAGACCTCGATCCCGGCCTCGCGCGCGCGGTCGATGCGCTGGACGATCGCGGCGGAGAAGCCCCAGACATTGGGGCCGAGCGCCTTGATGTGCGTCACGACGCCGCGCGTGTTCGCCTCGCGGGCGACGGTGATCACCTCCTCGACGGCGGCGAGCAGCCCGATCGTGTAGTCGCTCTCGTCGCGGATGTGGCTCTGATAGGGCGCGCCGTAGCGTGCGGCGACGCGGGCCAGCGCCACCAGTTCGTCGGTCCTGGCGAAGCTGCCCGGCGCGTAGAACGGGCCGCTCGACAGCGCGAAGGCGCCGGCCTCCATCCCCTGCTGCACCATGGCTTCCATGCGTCGCAGCTCGCCGGCGGTGGGCGCACGGTCGTCGGCGCCGATCACCGCGCCACGAACGGCGCCGTGAGGCACCATCAACGCGACGTTGACGCCGGTTCCGCGCGACGCGAGCGCCTGCCGCTGCTTCGCGATGTCGGCCGCGCCTCCGCCGTCCGGGTTCACGAAGACCGTCGTGATCCCCTGGGCGAGCAGCGGTTCGGCGGGGCTCAGCTCCGGTGTCGCGAGGGCGCCGCCGGCGTGGGAGTGCGTGTCGATGAACCCCGGCGCGACGTAGCGCCCATCGGCGTCGAGCACGGTGGTGGCCACGGCGCCCGTGAGATTCCCGATGGCGACGATCCGGTCGCCGCGGATCCCCACGTCCGCCTTCACCCAGGGATTGCCCGTCCCATCGAGCACGCGCCCGCCGCGGATCAACACATCGAAGGGGCCGGCCGTATCGGCATGCGGCGCCGGTGCCTGCCGGCGCTCCTGGCCGAATGCGTCGCCCGGGGTGGCGAGGAACGCGAGGGATGCCGTCGTGAGCAGAAGCGCGCGAGAGAACATCTGATCCGTGTTCGGAGGGTTCGTACGGGCGAGGCAGGGAGGTGGAGCCCGTCTTCCGGCTGCATGAGCCTATCCGCGCGTACGCAGTGACGGCAAGGAGCGTTGGCGCAGTTGATGGCAATGGGCCAGTGGTTGCGGGCCGCTGTCCCGAAGGTACGTTAAGCCCCTCGCCGTCGGGCACCCGCGTGCCCCCGCGTCATGCAACCGGACGCCATTTCCTCCCATGGTTGCCGTCTCACCCCAAAGCACTCCCCCCAAATGAGGTGTCGATGAGTATGCGCAGAGTCGTCCGCTCGCTCGCGATGGCGGCCCAGCTCGGCCCAGCGTCCGCGGGTTTCGCGGTCGCCCCGGCCCAGCAGGGGACCATCACCGGCCGTGTCACCGACGCCGCGAGTGGCCAGCCCATCTCCGCGGTGCAGCTGAACGTGGTCGGCACCAACCTCGGTGCGCAGACCAATGCCGAAGGGCAGTACACCATCCGCGGCGTGACGGCGGGTGCGGCCGAGGTGCGCGCGCTGCGGGTCGGCTTCACGGAAGGGCGCCAGCCGGTGACCGTCCCCGCCGGCGGGACGGCCACGGTCGACTTTGCGATGCGCTCCGCGCCGATCACGCTGAGCCCCGTCGTCACGACGGCGACCGGCGAGCAGCGGCGCGTCGAGGTGGGCAACGCGATCGCGCAGGTGAACGCGGCGGAGATCACGCAGACGCGCGCCGTCGCGAACGTCGGTGACCTGCTGACCTCCCGCGCCGCTGGCGTGATGGTCGTTCCCGGAACGCAGACGGGTGCCGGTGTCCGCGTGCGCATTCGCGGCACGAGCTCCCTCTCGCTGTCCAACAACCCGATCTACATCATCGACGGTGTCCGGGTGCAGGGCGCGACCAATTCGTCGTCGGTCAGCGTTGGCGGAACCACGCCGAGCCGCATCGGCGACCTGAACCCCGAGGAGATCGAGTCGATGGAGGTCATCCGTGGCCCGTCGGCGTCGACGCTCTATGGCACTGACGCGGCGAACGGCGTCATCGTCATCACGACGAAGCGCGGCGTCGCCGGCCGGCCGCAGTGGACGTACTACACCGAGCAGACCGCGATTCGCGACGAGAACGACTATCCGACCGCCTACCGCGGGTGGCGGAACGGGTCCACGGCGTCCAATTCCACCCAGTGCCTGCTCTCCCAGGTGTCGGCCGGCCAGTGCACCCAGGACAGCGTCTCGAGCTACAACCTGCACGATGATCCGGAGGCGACGCCGTACGGCACCGGCTACCGGCAGCAGCACGGCCTGCAGCTCCGCGGCGGCACCGAGGCGATCCGCTACTTCCTCCATGGCGAGTGGGAGAACGAGGACGGCCCGACCAAGGTCCCGGAGTTCGAGAAGCGCTTCCTGGCCTCGCGCGGCCTGTCGCTGCGTCCGGAGGAGGAGAATCCGAACTACCTCACGAAGATCACGGGGCGCGCGAACCTGAACATCACGCTGCCGCGGAATGCCGACGTCGCCGTGAGCGCCGGCTACATCACGCAGGATCTCCGGCTGCCGATGAGCGATGACTCGGGCACGGATGGCATCGCCGCGAACGTCTACGGCGGCCCGGGCTTCAAGTACAACCTCAACGCCGCGGGAGACACCCTCTACGGGTGGCGGCAGTACACCCCGCGCGACATCTACCAGCAGACCACGACGCAGAGCATCGAGCGCTTCATCGGCTCGGTCAGCCCCAACTGGCGCCCGCTCGAGTGGCTGGCGGTCCGCGGCAACTTCGGCCTCGACTTCATCCAGCGGCAGGACGAGCAGATCTGCCGGTTCGAGGAGTGCCCGGCCAACGGCGACAACCGCCTCGGCTTCAAGCGCGACAACCGCACCAACTTCTTCGTCTACACGGCGGAGGGTGGCGTGACCGGCACGCGCCGGCTGTCCGACGTCATCGAGTCGAAGACGTCCGCCGGCATCCAGTTCACCCGCGACATCTTCGAGGCGAACGCCACGCTCGGCACCGGCCTTCCGCCGGGCGGCACGACCGTGACGTCGGGTGCGCTGCAGTTCGCGAGCGAGTCGAACAACGAGAGCCGCACCTTCGGCGGGTACGTCGAGGAGCATCTCGCGATCCGCGATCGGCTCTTCCTGACCGGCGCCATCCGCTCCGACCGCAACAGCGCCTTCGGCCAGAACTTCGAGACGGCGTTCTATCCGAAGCTCGCGGCATCGTGGGTGGTCTCGGACGAGCCGTTCTTCCCGGCCGCCCCGTTCATCAATCAGCTCCGCCTGCGCACGGCATATGGCGCATCGGGCGTGCAGCCCGGCAACATCGACGCGGTGCAGTACTTCCTGCCGACGGCCGCGACGCTGATCAACGAGAGCGGCGACGTGCCGGGTCTCGTGCTGTTCGCCCCCGGCAATCCGGACCTCAAGCCGGAGCGGTCGACCGAGATCGAGCTCGGCATCGACGGCACCTTCTGGGACAACCGCATCAACACCGAGCTGACGTACTACGACAAGTCGTCGAAGGACGCGCTGGTGAGCCGGATCCTGCCGCCGTCCACGGGCTCTGGCGCCACGTCCCGCCTCGAGAATCTCGGCGAGGTGCGGAACTGGGGATGGGAAGGATTGCTGAACGCCCAGCTCGTGCAGATGGATGCCTTCGGCTGGGACGTGACGCTGAACGGCTCGACGAACAGCAACGAGCTCGTGAGCCTGGGCGGGGTGCCGCCGATCACGGGCTCGACGATCGAGCAGCGTGAGGGCTACCCCCTCAACGGGTGGTGGCAGCGCCGCCTCGTGGGCTGGGAAGACAAGGACGGCGACGGCATCATCGAGTACTTCGCCGATTCCACGCAGAGCGAGATCACCGTGAGCGGCGATCGCCAGTTCCACGGCTATTCGGTGCCGCGCCACGAAGTCGCGTTCACGAACGGCATCGACCTGCTGAGCCGCCGCCTGCGGATCGCGGCCATGATCGACTACAAGGGCGGGCACAAGGTCTACAACAACACCGAGCGGATCCGGTGTGCGAGCCGCCTGAATTGCGCGGGGCTCGTCGACCCGAAATCGTCGCACTTCGAGCAGGCCCGGACGCTGCTCGTCCGCGTGCACCCGGCGCGGTCACAGGCCGGCTTCTTCGAGGATGGCGACTTCCTGCGCTTCCGCGAGCTCTCCCTGAGCTACACGGCGCCGGAATCCTTTGCCAGCCGCTACCTCCGCGGCCGCAGCGCGGTGCTGAGCCTCGCCGCCCGCAATCTCGGAATGATCTGGACGAAGTACACCGGCGTGGATGCAGAGGCGTTCGGCACGACCGGCGACTCCCCGTCCTCGTTCCAGGCCTTCGGACCGCCGACGTACTACTCGGCCCGTCTCACCCTCGGTTTCTAAGGATTATGTCTACCATGACCCATATCAGAGCACAGCTTCGGCGGGGGAAGATGGCGCGGGCCGCGATGGCCGTTGCCGGGCTCGCGCTGGCGACGGCGTGCGCGCCTTCCGATTTCCTCGACGTATCCGATCCGGACATCATCGATCCGACGCAGGTGAATTCGCCCGCCGGCGCCCGCGCAGTCCGCGTCGGCGCGCTCTCCCGGTTCGCCGTGGCGACGAGCGGGGGCGAGAGCCTGTTCCTGATCGGCGGCCTCTTCTCCGACGAGTGGAACAACGGCGACACGTACATCGATCGCCAGCAGATCGACCAGCGGAACGTGAACGTCATCAACACGTTCCTGACGGCCACGTACCGGGAGGCCCATCGCGCGCGGGTCTCCGGTGAGCAGGCCGCGGTCCTGCTGAAGCAGTACGATCCGAACGGCGAGAAGGCCGACGTCGCGGAGATGTACTTCGTGCAGGCCTTCATGGAGAACATGATGGCCGAGCACTTCTGCAACGGCCTGGTCTTCAGTCCGCCGATCGGCAGCGACGAGGTGTACGGCAGGCAGATCTCCACCGATTCGACGTTCAAGCGTGCGCTGGCGCATGCGGATTCCGGCCTTGCCCTGATCACGGGCACCACGGCCGCGGACAATCGCATCAAGTACGCGCTGCAGGTCACGCGCGGTCGCATCCTCCTGAACCTGGATCGCCCGACGGAGGCCGCGACGGCGGTCGCCGGCGTACCGACGAACTTCGCGTACCAGGTCCTCCACGCGCAGACGACGACCGACAACATGACCTGGGTGCTGAACAACCAGGCACGTCGCTACAGCCTCAGCACCGTCGAGGGTGGCAACGGGCTTCCGTTCGCCACCGCCGGGGATCCGCGACTCCCGGCCTGTCTCGGCGGGACGGCGGCGTGCACGGCCGCCGGCGTGACGTCGGCCAAGCGTGACGACGATTCGCAGCCGCTGTACGTGCAGCTCAAGTGGCCGACGCGCGAGACGCCGGTGGCGATCTCCACCGGCATCGAAGCGCGGCTCATCGAGGCGGAGGCGGCGCTCGCATCCAACGCCGTCTCCGCCTTCCTGACCCTGAACACGCTGCGCGCCGACAAGGGGCTCCCGGCGCTGATCCCCGCTGCCACCGCAGCGGAACGCGAAGACCAGCTGTTCGACGAGCGCGCCTTCTGGCTCTTCGGCACCGGTCACCGCACGGGTGACCTGCGCCGGCTCGTCCGTCAGTATCAGCGCGGTCCGGAGACGGTCTTCCCGACGGGCGCATGGCACAAGGGCGGCTTCTACGGGACGGACGTGAACCTGCCGATCCCGCAGGCCGAAGAGAACAACCCGAACGTGAAGCCCGGTCAGACCTGTCAGAACCGGGACGCCTGAGGCTCCGGTAGGGCGCAGACTGCAGTGGTCGTACGACGGCCGTCCGGATGCCCTGGCATTCGGGCGGCCGTTCAACGTCCGTGATCGTGAGACGTAGAATCGGTAGCGTCTCACGGCCTACCGCCAAATAGTCCTTCCCCCCTCCAGATGCCCCTGACTCCGCGC
>DASTYL010000142.1:0-10227 GCA_035764975.1 Gemmatimonadaceae bacterium
TTGGCCGGCGGCGAGATGTGTGGTGTTCGCGTTCTGTCGGCGCGGGTCGCCGCGCGCCGCCCGGGCGGATCAGCCGAACCAGCGCACGTCATCCGTGCAGAGGCCATCGACGCCGCGCGCGGTGAGCTGCGCGCCGACGGCTGGATCGTTGACCGTCCACGCGATCACGCGCGCGCCCAGGGCATGCGCCTCGCCGATGAACGGAGCGGTGGCGAGGTCGACGCGGGGCCAGACGTCGTGTGCGCCCGCCCGGACGATGTGCGCCGCGAGTGCCACGGGTGGCTCGTCGAAGAGCAGGCCGCGACGGACGTGCGGCGCGCGAAGGGCGACGCGCTCGATCGCGTCATGATCGAAGCTGTGGACGGCGAAGCGTCCGGTGTGTCCCTCGAGGCACCGCAGGACCGCGTCCTCGATCGCGGCACCCTTGATCTCCACGAACAGCTCCGCGCGATCGCCGACGAGATCGAGCACCTCGTCGAGTCGAGGGATTCGCGTCGCGTCATCGCCTCCGCGGGCCACTACCTCCGCGGGCGCGTCGGCGATCGCCATCGAACTGCCGCCGACTTCGACATGCGGGTCGTGGTGCACGACGACCATGCCGTCGCTGGTGACGTGGACATCGAGCTCGATGCCGTCGGCGCCGAGGGCGAGGGCCCGCGTGAAGGCAGCCATGGTGTTCTCGCGGAACTCGCGCGACGCGCCTCGGTGGGCGATCCGCAGGGGGCGGTGGGTCATGGCAGGCAACGTGGCTTTCGCCAGCTCCGGTGGGAAGGGGTGGGGCGGCGGGGCAGACGGACAGTGGAGCCGTCGGCGCGTTCTGGCTACATTGCCTGCAGGCCCAGGTGGTGGAACTGGTAGACGCAGGGGACTCAAAATCCCCCGACCTTCGCGGTCTTGCGGGTTCGAGCCCCGCCCTGGGCATGTGGCTGTCCTGTAGTGGTTTATGAGCTTCGGCCGCGCCCTGTACAGGCGCGGCCGTCGTTGTCGTTGGCAGGGCTTGGAGTCATCGCGCGGAGCATGACCCCGCTGCAGATGCGGAGCCGCGCACGACCGGCGGCGTCGCGCGGGCGCGACACCCTCGGAGAAGGCTGTCCGGCGCCGCGCCTACAGGCGTCCGGCACACCCGCACCGTGTGTCAGGTCAATCGCCCATTGCCGGAAGGCGCGAGCCGGCGGAAGGTGCACGCCCGCGGGAAGTCATCAGCGGGCGATGAACCCTCCATCCCAAGAGGTGGCACATGGCAGGCCGCTCCCTGTTTGGCGCCGTCGCACTCGCCACGGCGATCATCGCCATCGGCTGCACCGACTCGACGTCTCCCGTGGGCGCTGGATCCACATCCGCGCCGCTCCTCGCCGCGAAGCCGGCCACAAAGACCGTCTGCCAGACCCTCGGGGCCCCGAGCGATCCGAGGTATCAGGAACTCACCGTCACCTGGCGCGGCGCGAACGGGCTGACCCGCCACGGCACCAACTACGTCAGCGACTTCTTCCGGGAGTGCCCACCGCCACCGAACGGGTACGCGCCGCTGTACCTCTGCAACGTGGCCAGCAGCCAGAGTGTGGTGGGGACCAGCATCAACTTCCTCGTCGACGGCTCCCGGTCCGTGACACTCGCTGCCGGTGAGAGCTTCGGACCGACCAGCTGCATCAAGCTGGGCCTCTACGCCGTCGGAGCCTCCGTGACACTGCAGGAGCTCGTGCCGGCAGGCATCGTGGTCAGTTCTGCCTCGTTCTCCTACAACCCGCCCGGCGGGCTCACGGACTACAACGCAGCGACCGCGCTCGCGACCATCGCGGTCGGTCCGGTGACGAACGTCTTCACGTTCTCCAACGGCCCGGCCACGTCCTAGGACGCGGAGCTCCGCACGACGCAGGGGCGCCCTGGTGGGGCGCCCCTGCGTCACGGACCGGCCCACACGCTCCTCCTGACCGGAGCGAGCGATATGCAAGTCGAGCGCATCGTGTGAGTGGCCTCCTGCCGCCCATCGGCAGGAGGCGTCTCTTTTCGGGCATTGCGACGGCGCGCGCGGCAATCCACTCTTGTGGCCGCGAGCCCCGGCGCCGGGGCCCCATCCAGCGCCGCCTCGTCGCGGCGCGGGTCGACACGCAACGCATCGCCCCGCCGCGCCGCCGAGGATCCGATGAGAGCCACGAGCATCCCGCGCCACGAGAGCAGCTTCCGCACGTCCGGCATCGACTGCAACGGCAAGAAGCACGTGCTCAAACCGTTCACCGTGAAGATCCCCGGCAGCAGCGAGACGGTGCAGATGGTCGAGTGCACGCTTCAGACGGGGGACCAGAGCTTCTTCTTCAAGGAAGTCGTCCCCAAGCAGCGCGTGGTGCTGCACTACACAGCGGGCTACCTCAAGGGCGACATCGGCACGCTCACGACGCCGGGCAATCACGTGTCGGTCCCGTTCGTCGTCGCGCGCGACGGCACGATCTACAACCTGTGGACATCGAAGTACTGGTCGTACCACCTCGGCCCCGGCGCGCAGGGAGGCAATACCGCGATGAGCAAGTCCAGCGTCGGGATCGAGCTCTCCAACATCGGGTGGCTCCAGCGGAGGGGCGACGACCTGGTGACGTATTTCAGCGAGACCGACGTCTACAGCTCCCTCGACGAGCCGCGCCACTACGAGAAGACGGCCACCTTCCGGGGGAAGCAGTATTTCGCAACGTACACCGATGCGCAGTACGAGAGCGTGATCAAGCTGCTGCGCTTCCTGACGGCGAAATACGACATTCCACGCGTCTTTCTTCCCTCGATCCGACGGTACGGCGTGCTGCCGGAGATCGCGAGCTATCGCGGGATCAGCTCGCACGTGAACTATCGGCCGAGCGGCAAGTGGGACATCGGGCCGGCATTCGACTGGGAGCGGGTGATGGCCGGGGTCTCGCCGGGCTGACTGGCCCCGGCCGGGTACGGAGGGCGTCCGGGGAGGGGGGGCACCGGGAAACGCCCCCGGCAGCGTCAGGGGTTCGCTCGCTTGCTGCACGTTTCTGCCGCCGGTAGTTTCACCTGTTCCATTGCCCGCTCGCCCGCTCAGGGCGGGCAGGCACTCCCCACGACAGCACGGACCGATGGCGACATACCGCTACGCGCAGATCCCCGCCCAGGGCGAGCGCATTTCATACGAGAACGGAAAGCTCAACGTCCCCGCGCAACCGATCATCCCCTTCATCGAGGGCGACGGAACCGGGCCGGACATCTGGCGGGCTGCGGTCCGCGTCTTCGATGCCGCCGTCGAGAAGGCCTACGGGGGCAAGCGGAAGATCCACTGGATGAAGGTCTTCGCGGGCGAGGAGTCGTTCGAGAAGTACGGCGAGTGGCTTCCCGACGAGACGGTCGAGGCGCTGCGGGAGTTCCGCGTCTCCATCAAGGGCCCCCTGACGACGCCGGTCGGCGCCGGCATCCGCTCGCTGAACGTGACGCTGCGCCAGGTGCTCGACCTCTACGCCTGCATCCGTCCGGTGCGGTACTTCGAGGGCGTCGGCAGCCCGATGAAGGAGCCCCAGAAGCTCAACGTCGTCATCTTCCGCGAGAACACGGAAGACGTCTACGCCGGCATCGAGTGGAAGGCGGACTCGCCGGAAGCGAACGAGCTCCGGGACTTCATCCAGACGAAGTACGGCAAGAAGATCCGCGAGCACTCGGCGATCGGCATCAAGCCGATGTCGGAGTTCGGATCCAAGCGCCTCGTGGCGATGGCGATCCGGTACGCGATGGAGCGCAACCTCCCGTCCGTGACGCTGGTGCACAAGGGCAACATCATGAAGTTCACCGAGGGCGCCTTTCGTGACTGGGGCTACGAGGAGGCGAAGACGAAGTTCGCTGACTCGGTCGTGATGGAGTCCGATCTCGGCAAGGCCGGGACGACCGCGCGCGCCGACGGCATCGTCGTCAAGGACCGCATCGCGGACGCGATGTTCCAGCAGCTGCTGCTCCGGCCCGACGAGTACTCGGTCATCGCCACGCCCAACCTGAATGGCGATTACCTCTCCGACGCGGCCGCGGCGCAGGTCGGCGGGCTCGGCATGGCGCCCGGCGCCAACATCGGCGACGGCTACGCGAACTTCGAGGCGACGCACGGGACCGCGCCGAAGTACGCGAACCAGAACAAGATCAACCCGGGGAGCGTCATCCTCTCCGGCGTGATGATGCTCGAGTACATGGGCTGGGTGGAGGCCGCGAAGATGATCGTCACGGGCCTCGAAAGCGCGATCACGGCGAAGCGCGTCACGTACGACCTCGCCCGGCAGATGCCCGGCTCCACCGAGGTGTCGACGTCGGAGTTCGGCGACGCCGTCATCGCTCACATGAAGGGCTGAGACGCACGTGCTCCCCTCGCTCATCGACGTCGCGCTTCGCTCGCCCGTGCTGGCGGGCGAAGCGTCTCCGCTGCTGGTGCTCGCCCTGCCGACGAAGCCCGTCGTCGCGGGACCGCTGGCAGAGCTGGACACCGCGCTCGGCGGAACGCTGCAGCGCTCCATCGCGCGGGGGGACTTCCGCGGCGCGCGCGACGAGACGCTGCACCTCGGCGGGCTCGCGGAGAACGGGCCGCAGCGGGTGCTGCTCGTCGGCATGGGCTCGGTGAGCGACGGGCCGTCCTCCGTCCGCCGCGCGGCCGCGATCGCGGCGCGCCACGGCGTGCGGTACGGTGCCGGCCACGTGGATTTCTGGGCTGACGACCTGGCAGGCGACGCCCTCGAGGCGGCCGTCGTGGGCCTGTCGGCCGGCGCGTGGGAATACAAGGAGCAGAAGTCGCTCCCGCCTGAGGAGGAGCGCCGCCGCCCGCTGACGTCGGCCGCGGTGCTCGCTGCGAGCGGCAGCGAAGCACGACACCGCCTCGCGAACGGCCTTGCCATCGCCGCGGGCCATGCCCTCGCGCGGCGACTCGCCATGATGCCCGGCAACCTGTGCACGCCGGACTACCTGGCGGAGACCGCACAGGACATCGGCGCACGCCATGGCCTGACGGTCACGGTGCTGGGCCGGGCCGAGATGGAGCGGGAGCGGATGGGCTCATTCCTGTGCGTGGCGCAGGCAACGCCCCAGGATCCCAAGCTGATCACGCTCGAGTATCGCGGCGGCCCGGCGGACCAGGCGCCCGTGGCGCTGGTCGGGAAGGGCCTCTGCTTCGATACGGGCGGCATCTCCATCAAGCCCGCGCAGGGGATGGAGATGATGAAGTTCGACATGTGCGGCGCGGCGGGCGTGCTCGGCGCGATGGAAACCATCGCGCGCCTGAAGCTGCGCATCAACGTCGTCGGCCTCGTCGGCGCGACGACGAACATGCCGTCAGGCACGGCGGTGAAGCCGGGTGACGTCGTGCAGGCGTCGAACGGCAAGTACATCGAAATCATCAACACGGACGCGGAAGGCCGGCTCGTCCTCGCCGACGTGCTCGCGTACGCGAAGCGGTTCGCCCCCGCGGCCGCGATCGACGCGGCCACGCTCACCGGCGCCTGCGTCATCGCGCTCGGGCACACCGCGACGGGGGTCATGGGCAACGACGCGGCGCTCGTCGCCGAGGTGCTCGAGGCCGGGACGCGCGCCGGCGAGCCCGGATGGCAGCTGCCGATGTGGGACGACTACAAGGAGCTGATCCGCTCCGACGTCGCCGACGTCAAGAACTCCGGTGGGCGTGCCGCCGGTACGATCACCGCGGGGCTCTTCCTCCAGGAGTTCGTCGACGGGTTCCCGTGGGTGCACCTGGACGTCGCGGGCACGGCGTACAGCGAGACGGATCTCGTCACGCTGCCGCGCGGACCGACAGGGACGCCGGTGGGCACGTTCGTCGAGTTCGTACGGGCGCGCGCGGGCTGATGGCGCGTCGCAGCGCACACGCGATCATCGTCGGCCTCGGCGTCCTGGCCGGGGCCGTTTTGCAGCAGGACGCGGGCGCGCAGGACACCACGCGCACCGTGCCCCGCCGCGACACGATCGCCAGGATCCCGATCCCGCCGCAGCCGGACACCATCGTCAGGCGCGACAGCGCCGCGCGCGGGACCGACACGACGAAGGTCCGGGCCCGCGCGGATTCCATGCAGGCGCCGTTTGCCCGCGCCGAGCTTCCGCAGCTGGTGGATGCGGGTCGCGCGCCGCTCGTGTGGCCGCGCGATTCCATTCTCGCCACCGGCGCGATCACGCTCGCCGACCTCCTGGATCGGGTGCCGGCGCTCACGACGCTCCGCACCTCGTGGCTGGGCCTTCCGGCGGCGGGGGCGTACCTCGGCGATGTCTCACGCGTGCGCATCTTCGTGGACGGCCTCGAGCTCGATCCCGCGGAGCCCCGGGGGGGCGCGGTGATGGACCTGACGCGGCTGCCGATCTGGCTGCTGGACGAGCTGCGCATCGAGCAGACGGCCGGGGAGGTGCGTGTCCACGCGCGGACCTGGGAGGTGGACCGCACGACCCCGTACAGCCGTGTGGACGTCGCGACGGGCGACCAGGACACCGACGTCTTCCGCTTCTTCTTCGGCCGGCGGTTCGGCAACGGGCTCGGTCTCCAGGCGGCGGTGGATCAGTACAGCACCACTCCAGACCGCGGCGCGACGAACAGCGAGACGTCGCTCTTCGGACGCGTCGGCTGGGCGAGGCGCGGCTGGCAGGCGGACGCGGTGGTCCTGCGGCAGACGCCGCACCGGGGCCTCCTGCTCGACGCCGACGGCGCTGAAGGCCTGCCCGCCCTGGATCTCACGCGCACCGAGGCGTACGTCCGCGGCGGCTACGGCAGCGTCGACGGCCCGCTCTGGGTGCAGGTGCTCGCCGGCGCGCACGGCCACCGCTACACGGGGATTCGCGATCCGCAAGCCGATTCGATCCTGATCGAGGTGGACCCGGTCACGGGCGACACGACCCGGACCGTGATCTCCGCCGATACGAGCCGGTTCGTCGCGCAGTACGCGCTCACCGCCGGCGGCGCGTGGGGCCCGCTGCGCGCCAGCGCGACTCACCGCATGCGCGTGCTGAACGGCGACACGTACCAGACCCCTTCGGGGCGGCTCGGGCTGCGCCTCGGATTCCTCGACGCGTCGGCAACCGCCGAGGCGCGCGGCATCGACAGCGTCGCGCGCGTGGATGGCGCATTGCGGCTCATGCCGCTGCGTTTCATTCGCCTTGGGGGCAGCGTCGCCTTCCGCGATGACGGTCGCACCGGCGGCGAGGCGGGGGTGGATTGGCGGGGTGAGGGCGCGCTCCGGCTGCTGGGCATCTGGTTCGGCGGCGGCGTGATGTCGCGCGCCCAGACGCGTCTGCCAGCGGCGACGTTGTTCGACGAGGGCTACGTCGCCACGGTGGGGCCGGCGGCGCAGGGCGCATTCGCCGCGATCCAGGGACGCATCTGGGGCCCGCTGCAAGCCGATCTGCAGGGCGAAGCGTGGCAGGACGACGGGCTCGCCTATCGGCCGCGCTACCAGAGCCGCGCGGATGTGTTCCTCCGCAGCAACTTCCTCGAGCGATTCCCGTCCGGCAACTTCGGGCTCTACGCGCTCTTGCGGCACGAGTACCGGTCGGCCGCTTACTTTCCGACGGTGGACGGCGGCTTCGAACGGACGGTCGGCCACCGGATGCTCAGCGGCCTGCTGGAGATCCGGATCCTCGAGGCGACGCTCACCTATCAGTTCCGGAACATGCTCGCCACGCGGTTCCGATCGGTTCCGGACTTCGACATGCCCCGGCAGACCCAGTTCTACGGCGTCCGGTGGACGTTCTGGAACTGATCCGCGGTCGAGGCGACCACACGAAATGGCTCTGACATGATCCGCAGCATGACCGGCTTCGGGGCCGCCGAGGGGGACGTCGGCGCGCAGCGCGTCTCCGTCGAGATCCGCTCCGTCAACCATCGCTTCTTCACGCCGACGCTGAAGCTGCCCTCGGCGTTCGCGGCATGGGAAGGCGAAGTCCGTGAGGCCCTCCGCAAGCAGGTCGGCCGCGGGCACGTGACCCTCTTCGCACGCGTCGAGGAGGCGGGGCCGCGGTCGGGGGTGGTCATCGACGAGGGGCGGTTCGCCGTCTACGTCGCCGAGCTGCGCCGGCTGCAGGACCTGTACGGCCTGAGCGGGGAGCTCGACATCGGGACCGTCCTCCGGCTTCCGGACGTGCTCTCCTCCGAGCGCGAGGAGGCAACGGGAACGGCCGCCGAGCTCACCGCCATCGTCGAGCGGGCCGCCGCCGACCTGAATGCCATGCGGGCCGGCGAGGGGGCCCGGCTCGCGGACTACCTCGTCGAGCGGCTCGGGGAGGTCGATGGGGCGCTCGAGCGGATCGCCGAGCGCGCCCCGATCCGGCTCCTCGAGCACCGCGACCGCGTCCGGGCCAACGTCCGTGAGCTGGCAGAGGGGATCGCCGTCGACGAGCAGCGGCTGGCGCAGGAGATCGCGATCCAGGCGGATCGCCTGGACGTGAGCGAGGAGATCTCGCGGTTCAGGTCCCATCTCGCCGCGTTCCGGGAGACCCTGCGGTCGCCGCAGGTCGACGGGGTCGGGAAGCGGCTCGGGTTCCTCCTGCAGGAGATGCTGCGCGAAGCGAACACGACCGGAAGCAAGGGGAACGACACCGTTATCCTCCGCGACGTGCTCCTGATCAAGGAGGAGCTGGAGCGGATCCGGGAGCAGGTGGAGAACGTCGAGTGAACCCCTTTCCCGTGATCCTTTCGGCCCCGTCCGGCGGCGGCAAGACGACGATCGCCCGGGAGCTGCTCCGCAGGCGGTCCGACCTGGGCTACTCCGTCTCATGCACGACGCGGAGGCCCCGGGCCGGGGAGGAGCACGGCCAGGACTACTATTTCCTCTCCCTGACCGAGTTCATCGAGGAGCGGGAGCGGAACGCCTTCGCGGAGGCGGCCGAGGTCCACGGGAACCTGTACGGGACCCTCAAGTCCGAGGTGAAGCGCGTCCTCTCGGACGGGCGCCACGTCATCATGGACATCGACGTGCAGGGGGCCAAGCAGTTCAAGCGTGCGTTTCCCGACTCGGTGACTATCTTTGTACTTCCCCCGTCTGCCGAGGTGCTGCTGGAGCGCCTCCGGGCCCGGCAGACGGAGGATCGGAAGCAGCTGATCGCCCGGCTGCAGTCCGCGCTGCTCGAGCTGCAGGCGATCGACGAGTACGAGTACGTCGTGGTGAACGACGATCTGGAGCAGGCCATCCGCACCGTCTCGTCGATCATCGACGCGGAAGTGGTGAGCCGCGACCGGGTCGCCGGCCTTCGCCATTCCGTCGCCCGTATCATCGAGAAGCTGCAGAGCGAAATTTCGAACCACGACGCCAAGGACTGACGACATGCAGGTCTTCACCCCGGACGACATCACGGTCCAGACGCCGAACAAGTACCTCGGCGTGCTGATCGCCGCCAAGTACGCGCGCGTGCTGAACGAGTTCCCGCGCGATCGCTCCAGCTCGCGGGAGAAGAAGCTCACGACCCGTGCGCTCGAGGATCTCTCGGGTGGCACGTTCGAGTACCGGATCGTGCCGCGCCGCCGTCCGGGCGCAAGCGAGTAACCACACGGGGAGCCGCGAGCGCCCCAGGCGCTCGCCCCCTCATGCGCCCCTACCACGGCCGCCGCGTCCTGCTCGGGGTCACCGGCGGGATCGCCAGCTACAAATCCGCGTGGCTCGCCCGCCTGCTCACGAAAGCGGGCGCGGAGGTCGACGTCGTGCTCACGCGCGCGGCGACGGAGTTCATCGGCGCCATCACCTTCGAGGCGCTCACCGGCCGGCCGCCCTACACGTCGCTCTTCGGGGTCGGGCACGCGCTCGACCACATCAAGCTCGCGCGTCGCGCGGAAGCGATCGTCGTGGCGCCCGCGACCGCGGATTTCCTCGCGCGCGCCGCGCACGGACACGCGGACGACCTGCTCACCGCCTGCCTGCTGGCTGCCGAAGCGCCGATCCTGCTCATCCCGGCGATGAACGACCGGATGTGGGCGAACCAGCAGGTCCAGCGGAACGTGCAGCATCTCCGCACGCTCGGCTTCTCCGTGATCGAGCCGGACGAGGGCATGCTCGCCGCCGGCGAAGGGAGCGGGCCGGGGCGGATGCCGGAGCCCGAGACGATCTTCTCGCACGTGGGGCGACTGCTCGAGAGCGACCGTGCGCTGGCCGGCCGCCGGATCGTGGTGACGGCCGGGCCGACGCGAGAGGCGGTGGATCCCGTGCGGTACGTCTCGAATCGCAGCAGCGGCAAGATGGGCGTCGCCATCGCCGAAGCTGCCTGGCGCCGCGG
>DASTYL010000143.1:0-12990 GCA_035764975.1 Gemmatimonadaceae bacterium
CCACACACGCCGCGGGGAAAACTGGCGCGCATCGCCGCCGCCGTGCGCGACGCGCAGCCGGATCTCATCGTGCTCACGGGTGACCTGGTCGACGACTACGCCCGCGACGTCGAGCCCTTCGAGGCGGGACTCGGCAGGCTCGAGGCGCCGCATGGCGTGCTCGCGATCGCGGGCAACCACGACGTCTATGCGGGGTGGGCAGCCGTACGTGAAGGACTGGAGCGGCAGGGAATCGTGGTGCTCGTCAACGATGCGGTGCGGCTCGAGCGGAATGGCGATGCCATCGCGGTGCTCGGCACCGGCGATCCGGCGGGATACCACTTCACGAAGCGCGGTGGTGCCGCCGCGGCGCCCGACGTCCGGCGCGCGCTGGACGCGGCACGGGCGCAGGTGGACGATGCGGACGGGTTCGTGCTCGCGCTGGCGCACAATCCGCAGCTGTGGCCCCCGCTGCAGCGGGATGGCGTGGCACTCACCCTCAGCGGCCATACGCACTGGGGGCAGCTTGCCATTCCGGGGCGGTGGTCGCTCGCCTCACCCTTTCTCGACCATGCGATGGGCGCGTACGTGGAGGCGGAGTCGGTGCTCTACGTCCACCCGGGCACGAACTACTGGGGGCTCCCGTTCCGCCTCGGCACCCCGCCGGAGGTGGCGGTGATCACGCTCCGCCAGGGCGCCCCGGCATTCGAGGCCGAGGGCTAGTCGGCCGCCGCGCGGTGGACGAGCTCCGGCTGGATCACCGGCTCGACACGGCGATCGATTCCGCGGAGCATGTTGTCGAACCGCTCCCGCACGACGCCGTAGCACTCGCAGGCGGCCTGCTCCAGCAGCCCGCGATCGAGGACCGTCACCCGACCGCGGGAATAGCGAATGGCGCCGCGCCGCTGCAGCTCGGCCGCGGCCTCGCTCACGCCGGCGCGCCGGACCCCGAGCATCATCGCCAAGAACTCGTGCGTGAGCGCGTAGGTGTCGGACCCGACGCGATCGTGCGTCATCAGCAGCCATCGCGCCGCGCGCGTCCCCAGGTCGTGCATGCGATTGCAGGCGGCATTCTGCCCCGCCTGGAAGAGGTACGCATCCACCGACCGGCGAAGGACCACGTCGAGGATGGGCAGCTCCCGCATCGCGAGCTCGAAGGCCTCGGTCGGCATGCGGCGCAGCACGGCGTTGATCTGGATCATCGACTTGTGCGGCGACGACCCGGTCTGGAGGAAGACGGGGATTCCGACGAACCCCTCACAGCCCACCGTGCCCACTTCGACCGTGCCGCCGTCGCGGAACTCCGCGACATGCGAGACGACGCCGGTTTGCGGAAAGTAGATGTGGGTGGGCCGGTGGTTGGCCGGCGTGAGGACCTGGCCGGCTTCCATCTCGACGTGCTCGAGATGCCGCGCGAGCCAGTGGTACTCCGAGGGATCCAGATCCCGGAGCAGCGCGTTTCGCTCGGTGTTGATGAGCTCAGCTTCCTGAAGGCGTGGCATCGGTCGGTGTCGGGTTGAGGTCGTCACAGGCGCGATTCGGCCGCCGCTTGCAGGCGGTGAGTGATCCGATTGCGCACAATGCACGCCGTCTCCACGGTCGCGCCCGGCATCGGTCGGGCGTTGCCTCACCGGTTCGGGAAGCTGCCCGACTGCGTGTCCCGCCACCATCCGTCATGATGGCGCACGCAGCCGGGATCCGGTTTTCAACCAGTGGGGTCCCACGCGGGCACCCCTCGCACGCCCCCGATCGGAGGACTGATGCGCGCCATCGTCGTCGGTGTTGCCTCCGTAGTACTCCTCGCCGGCCATGCATCACCCGCGGAAGCCATCCCCGCGTTCGCCCGGAAGTATCGGGTGAGCTGCGCCATGTGCCACGCGCCCATTCCGCGGCTCAACGCATTCGGCGAGCAGTTCGCCAGCAACGGCTTCGAGTTCGCCCCGGGAGAGGAACCCCGCGACACGATCGCCACCGGCGACTCGCTGCTGCGCCTCCAGCAGATGCTGCCCCTGGCGGTGCGCTTCGATGCCTACGTCACCGCGTTGTCCCGGCGCTACAAAGGCCAGGCCTCGGTGGACCAGATGGTTCCCTGGGTAGTGAAGGTGCTGAGCGGAGGACAGGTCGCCGACCGGATCAGCTACTACATGTACTTCCTCGCGTCGGAGCGCGGGGAGGTCGCCGGGTTGGAGGATGCGTACGTGCAGTTCACGGACGTCGCCAACTCCGGCGTGAACGTCATCGTCGGGCAGTTCCAGGTATCCGACCCGCTGTTCAAGCGGGAGCTGCGCCTCGAGTACGAGGATTACCAGCCGTACCGCGTGCGTGTGGGGCACACGCGCGCGGATCTCACGTACGACCGTGGCATCATGGCGCTCTGGTCGCCGGCGAAGGGGACCGACGTCGCGTTCGAGGTGGTGAACGGCACCGGCCTGTCGACGGCGAACGCCGCGCGGCAGTACGACGAGGATGGCCTCAAGAACTTCGCCCTCCGCGTCTCCCAGGACATCGGGCCCCTGCGCCTGGGGGGCTTCGGGTACTGGGGCGAAGAGCACGCGAATGACACCTGGAGCCGCGTGCGGATGGCCGGGCCCGACGGCACGCTGAACCTCGGGCTCAAGGCGGAGCTCAACTTCCAGTATTACCGCCGCTGGGATGACGATCCGTTCCTCGGGGCCTGCTCGGTCGCCGAGCCGTGCCCCGGCGGGGCGACCACGAACTTCGCGACGACCGTGGACGCGGCGATGGCGGAGCTGCTCTTCTGGCCCCGGGGGCAGGCGGGGCGCTGGGTGGTGGCCGGGCTCTGGAACCTGATCGACGCCGACGCGCCGGTGGTCTCGCTGCGGCTTGGCGAGCAGGACGAAGCGCCCGGGTTCCTGAAGCGGTACCACACCGGGGGCGTCGGGGTGCACTACATGCTGCGGCGGAACCTGCGGCTCCTCGGCGAGGGAGCGTGGGACTTCGAGCGCGATCAGGCGCGCCTCGTGACCGGTACCTCACTCGCCTTCTGAGCGATCCATGTCATCGCGGAACGGGAGGACCACATCATGAGAGGAAACACCAGCGATATCTCACGCGGCGCGGCCCACGCGCGCCGGCGTGCTGCCTTCCGTGCAGCGGCCGCCGCCGTGGTGGTGCTGGCCGGCGCAGGATGGCGATTCCAGGATGCCGGGCTTCAGGCCAGGTCGATGGATTCCACGGGGTCGCCCGTCGCGACGACCGGCAGCCACGCGGCCGGGGCCGACACGCTCGTCGCGCTCGGGGAAAAGGTCTTCAAGGGCAAGGTGGGCGGAGCGATCTGCACTACCTGCCACGGTCCGGGCGCCAAGGGCATGAAGGGGCTCGGTCCGGATCTCACGGACGGCACGTGGCTGCACGGCAACGGCAGCGTCGCGTTCCTGAAGTCGATCATCCGGTCGGGCGTGCCGAATCCCAAGGAGGCGGGTGCCCCGATGCCACCCTACGGCGGGACTCCGCTCAAGGGGGAGCACCTCGAGGCGGTGGCGGCCTACGTGTATTCCCTGAGCCACTGAGCGGGACATTCACCATCCCCCGGCCCGGCCGGGCAGGGAGTATCTTCGCGGCATGGAAATCGAGTTCTTCGGCGCCGCGCGCGAAGTGACCGGCTCCTGCCACGTGCTGCGGGTCAACGGCAGGACGGTGCTCCTGGACTGCGGGATGTTCCAGGGGCGCCGCCAGCAGAGCCGCGCGCAGAACCTCCACCTGCCGCTCCCCGCGGACTCGGTGGATGCCGTGGTGCTCTCCCATGCCCACATCGATCACTCGGGGCGCCTGCCCTATCTCGTGAACCAGGGCTTCACCGGGCCGATCTACTGCACGCCCGCCACGCGCGACCTCTGCGCGATCATGCTCGCCGATTCGGCGCACATCCAGACGAAGGACGCCGAGTTCCTGGCGAAGCGCCAGCGCGAGCATGTGGAGCCGCTCTACGACATCGCCGATGTCACCGCGACGATGCGGCGCATGCGGTCGGTCCCGTTCGAGGAGCCGTTCGACGTGGTGCCGGGGGTGCGCGCGACCTTCGTCGAGGCGGGCCACATCCTCGGCTCGGCGTCGGTCGTCCTCGAGTGCAGCGAGGGCGGGCGGATCCGGCGCCTGGTATTCAGTGGTGACATCGGCCGCGTGGGGTTGCCCATCATTCGCGATCCGGTGCTGCCGACGGGTGCCGACGTCGTGATCATGGAGAGCACCTACGGCAACCGCGACCACGAGCCGCCGCAGGACACGCGCGCGCTGCTGGCGAAGATCGTGCGCGAGACCGCGGCCCGGGGCGGGCGGGTGCTGATTCCCGCGTTCGCCGTGGGCCGTACCCAGGAGGTCGTGTACGACCTGCACGCCCTCGCGCGGGCGAAGGAGATCCCGCCGCTGCCGATCTACATCGACAGCCCGCTGGCGATCGACGCGACGACGGTGTTCGCGATGCATCCCGACGCCTTCGATCCGAGCGAGGAGCTCGTCGCCCTGACGCGCGATCTCTTCCACTTCGAGCTCGTGACGTATACGCGCGAGGTCACCCAGTCGAAGGCGCTGAACGCGATCTCGACGCCGGTGATCATCATCGCGGCATCCGGCATGGCGGAAACGGGCCGGATCCTGCATCATCTCGCGCACGGCGCCGGGGATCCACGCAACACGATCCTCATCGTCGGCTTCCAGGCGGAGCACACGCTCGGCCGGCGCATCGTGGAGCGGCGCGCGATGATCAAGGTGTTCGGCGACGAGATCCCGCTCCGCGCACGCGTCGAAGTGCTCAACGGCTACAGTGCGCATGCGGACCGGACGGAGCTGCGCGGCTGGATCCGCGGGGTGCGGGGTGAGGGGCCGGCGCCCGTCACCTATCTCGTTCACGGCGAAGAGGAGGCGCAGGACGCGTTGATCGCGCAGCTGCACACCGACGGCATCCGGGCGACGGCACCCCGGGCCGGCGACCGCGTCCCGCTCTGACGGCGCACGTGGCCTCCAGGCCGGCGGCGACGCAGCTCATTCTCGATGCCGCCCGGCGCCTCATCGCCGAGCGGGGCGCCGCTGCCGTCAGCCTGCAGGACGTGGCCGATGCCGCGGCGGTGAGCAAGGCGCTGATCCACTACCACTTCGTCGATCGCGAGACGCTGCTCGCCCGGCTCGTGGACTCCACGGCGGATGCCCTGGCGGATCGCGAGCGCGCCGCGCTGCGCGTGGCGCAGGGGGTCGCGGTCGTGGACGCGCTGTGGGCGTGGCTCGAGGGCGAGCTCGCACGGGGCGACGTCCGGGTGCTGCTCGAGGTCTCCCAGGACCGGACGCCGCGTGTCCAGGAGGCGGCTCGCGCGGCCGCCGCGATGCGCCTCACCGTCGCCGCCGAGACGACCGCCCGCCTGTTCGCCATGCTGGGGCTCCGGCCGCGGCTCGCGCCGGAGCTGCTCGCGGGGGCGGTGGTCGCATTCATCGACGGGCTGGCATTCGACGCGCCGCTGACGCCGGATCGCCCGGCGCGGGCGAGCTTCGACGTGTTCTGGCTCGCGATGCTGAGCCTCGCGGAATAGTGCGCCAGGTCACGCATGCGATAGCTTTCGCAGATGGTTCGCCGCCGCCCCTCCCGCCTCTTCCGCCTGATCCGCCTCCTGCTGCTCGCCGTCGTGGGTGTGTGGCTGGTCTCCCTCGCCGCGGTCGTCGCGCTGGGGGGCTGGGATCGCGCGAAGCCGGGGGAGGCCATCGTCGTCCTCGGCGCCGCGCAGTACGCCGGGCGCCCGTCGCCGGTGCTGCGGGCGCGGCTCGATCATGCCGTGATGCTGTGGAAGAGCGGCCTCGCGCCGCGCGTGATCCTCACCGGCGGGGTTGGCGACGGCGACACCACGAGCGAGGCCGCGGTGAGCCGGCGCTACGTCATGCGCCGCGGCGTGCCCGACACCGCGATCCTCATGGAAGTCGTGGGGCGCACGACGAAGGAATCGCTGCGCGGCGTGGCCGAGCTGATGGAGAGCGGCCGCGTGCGGTCGGTGGCCGGAGAGGGGCGTGAAGTCGTCCTCGTGAGCGACCGGTTCCACATGGCGCGCCTGTGGATCCTCGCCCGGCGGTACGAGCTGATTCCGTACACCTCCCCGACCCGGACGAGCCCCATCGGGGCGAACCGGCGCGCCGCCTGGAAGTACTATTTGAGCGAGTCCGTGAAGATCCCCCTGATTCTCCTCGTGGAGCAACGATGGCCCTGGTCAGGAACCTGAAGCAGATCGCGGCGGCGTGCATGCTCGCCGCCGTGCCCGCCCTGTCCGCGGCGGCGCAGTCCGCCCCCGCCGGGGCGATGCCCCGGCTCCCCGTGGAGAAGTTCCTGATGCCCAACGGGCTCGAGGTGCTGCTCCAGGAGGACCACTCGGTCCCGCTGGTGACGGTGAATGTCTGGTACAAGGTCGGCTCCGCCGACGAGCAGACCGGGCGCACCGGCTTCGCCCATCTCTTCGAGCACCTCATGTTCATGGGGTCGGAGAACGTGCCCGTCGGGAAGTACGACGAGTGGATGGAAGCGGTCGGCGCGAGCCCCAACGGCTCCACGACGCAGGATCGCACGAACTACTACCAGACCGGCGCGTCGACGGCGCTGCCGCTGATGCTCTGGCTCGAGGCGGACCGCATGGGGCGGCTCCTGCCGACGATGACGAAGGAGAAGCTCGACCTCCAGCGTGACGTCGTGAAGAACGAGCGCCGGCAGAGCTACGACAACGTGCCATACGGCCGCGCGTACGAGACGATCCTCGCGGCGCTCTATCCGCCGCAGCATCCCTACTCGTGGCCGGTGATCGGCTCGATGGCCGACCTGTCGGCGGCGGCACTGGAGGACGTGAACAACTTCTTCCGCACCTTCTACGCGCCGAACAACGCCTCGATCTCCATCGCCGGCGACTTCGACGCCGATTCGGCGCGCGCGTACGTGCAGCGCTACTTCGGCGCCATCCGCCGCGGTCCGGCGATGCCGGCCCGCCCCTCGCCCGCCGAGCCGCGCCTGCTGCGCGACACGGCGATGGTGCTCGAGGACCGGGTGCAGCTCCCCCGCGTGTACTGGGCATGGCACTCGGCCCGGGCGTATCATGCCGACGACGCGCCGCTCACCATGCTGTCCTACGTGCTGGCCGGCGACAAGAACTCCCGGCTGTACAAGCGGCTCGTGTACGAGCTCCAGGTCGCGCAGAACGTCGGGTCGGGGCAGGAGAGCGGGCGGATCGCCGGCAACTTCGTCGTCGACGTGACGCCGCGCCCGGGACAGGATCCCACGAAGGTCGCGCGGATCGTGGAGGAGGAGATCGCGAAGATCGTCGCGGAAGGCGTCACCGAGCAGGAGATGACGCGCGCCCGGAACACCTACCTGTCCGGGATGCTGACGTCGCTGGCGAGCGTCCAGGGCAAGGCGGATCAGGTGAACCACTACAACTACTTCGTCGGCACGCCCGACTACGTGCAGCAGGATGCGGCGCGCCACGCCCGGGTGACGGCGGCGGACGTCCAGCGCGTGGCCGGAAAGTATCTCGCGCAGCCGAACGTGCTCCTCACCGTGGTGCCACAGGGAAAGCCGGAGATGATGGTGAAGCTGGGAGGCGAGAATGAGTGAACCGCGGAGGATGCCGGGTGCCGTGCGCCGCGCCAGGCTGCTTGCCCTCGTCGCGGTGGCGGCGTGCGGCGGAACGCCGGTCGTGATCGCGACGACCACGCCCCTGCCCACGAGCACCGAGACGACCACGACGACGCCCGCGGCGCTGACGCAGCCTCCCGTCGTGGCGCCACCGAAGCCGCTCGCGCTGCCCCCGGTCGTGACCCGGACGCTGGCCAACGGCCTCGAGCTGATGATCGTGGAGCACCACGAGCTGCCGGTCGCGAACTTCCTGCTCCTCGTCCGCTCCGGGTACGAGCGGGATCCGGCGCACGCGCCAGGGATGGTGTCGCTGACCGCCGCGATGCTGGATGAAGGGGCCGGGAAGCGGAGCGCGCTCGACATCGCGGCGCAGCAGGCGATGCTCGGCGCGCGCCTCGGCGTCGGGGCCAGCTACGACGCCACGACGATCTCGCTCGAGACGCCGACGGCGCAGCTGGACAGCGCGCTCGCGCTCTTTGCCGACGTGGCGCTGCGCCCGACCTTCCCGGGCGCCGAGCTCGAACGGCTGCGCACCGAGCGGCTGACGCTGCTCACGCAGCTCAAGGATCGCGGGCCCGCGATCGCGGACATCGCGTACCCCGCCGTGCTCTATGGCGCCGCCCATCCCTACGGGCGGCCGACGCTCGGCACCGAGGCGTCCATCCGCGGCCTCGGGCGCGCGGACCTCGTGCGGTTCTACACGACGCACTTCCGTCCGAACAATGCGACGCTGATCGTCGTCGGCGACGTGAACCCCGACTCCGTCGCGCAACGCGCCGCGGCGCTGTTCGGCCGGTGGGAGCGCGGCACGGTGCCGCCGGGGGCCGCGCAGGGGAGCAGGCCCGCGGCAGCGCGGGCGGTCTACCTCATCGACAAGCCGGGGGCGGCGCAGTCGTCGGTCCGCATCGGCACGATCGGCGTCGCGCGTGCGACACCGGACTACTTCCCGCTGCTCGTGATGAACACGGTGCTCGGCGTGCCGTTCGGCAGCCGGCTCAACCAGAACCTGCGCGAGAGCAAGGGCTACACGTACGGGGCGCGGTCGCAGTTCGACATGCGCAGCGAAGCCGGTCCGTTCACGGCCCGTGCCGAGATCGTGGCGGAGAAGACCGACAGCGCGCTGATCGAGTTCATGAAGGAGCTGACGCGGATCCGCGACACGGTGCCGGCGGACGAGCTGGCGCGCGCGAAGCGGTATCTCCAGACGCAGCTGCCCGGCGACTTCGAGACGCCATCGGACATCGCGAACCGGCTCGTCCCGATCGCGCTGTACGACCTGCCGCTGGACTTCTACGACAGCTACGCGCAGCGGGTGGAGGCGGTGACGCAGGCGGACGTGCAGCGCGTGGCGCAGCAGCACGTGGATCCGTCGAAGATGGCGATCGTCGTCGTCGGCGACCGGAGCAGGATCGAGGCAGGGGTCCGGGCGCTCGACATGGGCAAGGTGGAGCTGCGGGACATCACGGGGGCGACGGTCGCTGGGCCGTGACTCACGGATCTTCGCGCCGGGGTCGTAAAAAGCAAGGAACAACGATCACAGCGGATCGTTGAATACCGAAACTGCCGGATTGCATCTCGAACGGTAGAGATCCGATCCGGCAGTTTCCGGCTGTTGATCGGCCGTGATCGTCGTTGACATGCTTTTCTGATCCTTCACCCGATCACCGCGTGACGGCCACCCCCCACGGTCTCGTCCCGACCTTCACCCGCCCGGTCACGCGATTCGTCCGCGTGTCGATCACCGACACGTCGTTCGACAGCCCGTTCGCGCTGTAGAGTCGGCGGCCGTCCGGCGAGAGGGCGACACCCCAGGGGCGGCGCCCCACCGGAATGCGAGCGACCACGCGGCGGCTCGCCGGATCCACGACGACCACTTCGTTGCCGGCGCCGTTGGCGATGTACACACGGCGGCCGTCGTTGGAGACCACGACACCGACCGGCTTTCCGCCTGCGCCGGCCACGTCGAGGGTCTCGAGCACCTCGTGCCCCCCGACGTCGATGGTGCTCACCGTGCCACCGATCTCCGCGGTGACGTACGCGCGCCGCCCATCGGGGGCGAATGCCACCGCGCGCGGGCGAACGTCGACGAGCATGTTCGCGACGATGGTGTTCGATTTCGTATCCAGCACGCTCACGCTGTTGCTGGTTTCCGCGGTGATGTACACCCAGCGCCCATCGGGACTCACTGCGACTCCCTCCGGCTCGATACCGACGACGAGCGTCGCCATCACCCGCCCGCTGCGGAGGTCCGTGACCGACGCGGTGCCGGCGTCCTCGTTGGCGGCGTAGAGGCGCCGCCCGTCGGGCGACAGCCCGAACTGCTCCGGATCGGTGCCCGCCTTGTGGCGAGCGACGATCCGCCGTGATGCCGCGTCGATGACGACGATCGCGTCCCGGCCGCTCTCCTGGTTGGGATGCTCGTCGCTGAGTGCCACGAAGATCCGCCGGCCGTCGGCGCTGGCGCGAATGCCGCGCGGGCGCTCGCCGACCGCGATGCGCGCCAGTTCCTTCATGTCCGCCGCGCGGACGACGCTGACGTCGCGCGACTCCTCGTTGCTCACCCAGAGCAGTTCGTTCGCGGGGGCCGACCGCGACGCGGTGGGACGAGTAGAAGGCTGCTGCGCCGCGCCGGCGCCGGGATGCATGGACAGCATCGCAAGCGCCAGCGGGAGCACGGTGACGATGGAGGAGCGATTCATGACCCGCCGGATTCCAGGGAGCCCGCGATGTGAAGTGGCGGCAGGAGCTCGCCGCCGGGAGCGAAGGCCAGGGGCTTCCCCTGGTGGCCATCGAATCGGGCGACACGAAGTACCTCAGCCAGCGCTGCTGCATCCTGCGCCCGCGCGCGGAGCGTGGCTTCGACGACGATCTTCGCCGCGAACCACCCGGCCCAGGCGGGCCCCCGCATCTCCGCGCCCGCGCCGAAGCGCGCGCGAAAGCGGTCGTTGAGCTGCGCGGCGCCGAACCGCACGAGATCCGGCGACCAGGCGTCGGCTCGAACGAGCCTCGCCGGGAGGACAGAGCGCTCGAGCTGCTCGGTGGAGCCGAAGAGGTCGGCGACCAATCCGGGAAAGCTGCGACCGCCCGCCTGATCGAGCAGACGGCGGGCATCCGCCGCGTCGTAGGCCGCAAACACGACGAGGGCCGCAGCGCCGCGCGATTCCACGTCGCCAGGCGCGCTGGTGAGCAGCGGCGAAGCGCTCAGCGCTGCGGCGACCGTGGCGTCCGCGCGGGTTGCCGCCGCGACGGCATCCGTCCCTGCCGCAAGCAGCACCCGCGGCAGGCGCCGCATCGCCGGCGACTCGTGCAGCGCACGCAGTACGGCGTCGGCACGAGCCGCCGTCGACGGGGCGAGGTAGAAGTTCCAGGAAGGTTGGTGCGCGTCGCGCGCGGCGTCCGGCGCCGGTGCAACGAGGTGGACGCAGACCCGCTTCGCCGCCGCCGCGACGGCAGCTACCTGCCGCGAAGCAGAGGCGGGCAACGCGGCGATGAGCGCGTCGGCGCCCTGGTCGACGAGTCGGTTCGCCGCCGACGTCATGTCTCCGGGTTCCGCGTCGGCTTCGACGAACGCGACCTCGCGCCCGAAGAGCAGCGCCGTGCGCGCAGCTTCCTCGCGGCCGAGCTGCAGCCCCTGGAGCGCGTCGCGAATCGCGGCGTCGCGCAGCGCGGGCGGAGGCGCGAGGATGCCGATGCGGCGCGCGGGGGTCGGCAGCGGGGGGCGGAGCGCGGCAAGCACTCCGCCCGCAGCCAGCATGAGGAATTGGCGGCGGTCGGTCTCGGGTCCCATTGAATCCCAGCGGATGCGAATCACATGCCGGGCCGGGCCGTGATCGGCGCGACGGATCAGCGGAGCTCGACCGTGGAATGCATGATGCAGATTGGCGACACTCTCTTTCCATCTTACACAGATGCGCCCACGCCCTGCGCGCGGCGGCCTCGGGCCGCGTCCGTACGAGTCCCGCCTGCTGCGAGGCGCAGTGATCGCCGCCCTCCTCGTAATGGCCGCGGCAGCGGCGGACCTTGCCATCACGCGCAACGCGCCCGCGGTGGCGCCGCCGGGCGCGAAGCCCGTGCTCAGAGTGTGCGCGGATCCCAACAACCTGCCGTTCTCCAATTCGCGTCGGGAGGGCTTCGAGAATCACATCGCCGAGCTGGTCGCGCACGAGATGGGGCGGACCGTCGAGTATACGTGGATGGCGCAGCGTCGCGGCTTCATCCGCAATACGCTGAACGCGCGCACCTGCGACGTGATCATCGGCATCCCGTCCACCGTCGACATGCTGCTCACGACGCGGCCGTACTACCGGTCCACGTACGTGTTCGTGACGAAGCGCGGCGCCCAGAAGGTGACGTCCTTCGATGATCCGCGGCTGCGCACGATGCGCATCGGCGTGCACCTCGTCGGCGATGACGGGGCGAACTCGCCGCCGGTGCATGCGCTCACGCAGCGCGGCATCGTGGGCAATCTCGTCGGCTACACCGTCTACGGCGACTACGCCAAGCCCAATCCGCCGGCGCGCCTCGTCGAGGCAGTCGCGCGGGGGGACGTGGACGTCGCCATCGCATGGGGACCGCTGGCCGGCTGGGTGGCGAAGCAGTCGCGCGTGCCGCTCGAGCTCACCCCCGTGTCACCGCAGATCGACCTGCCGTTTCTCCCGCACGTCTATGACATCTCGATGGGTGTGCGTCGCACCGACGTCGCCCTGCGCGACTCGCTCGAGCGGATCATCGTGCGACGTCGCCAGGACATCGACGCGATGCTCGATCGCTATGGCGTTCCGCGCGTGGGTCCTGGTGGGACGCGGACTGCGAAGCGCTGAGGGGGAGGCCGCGCCCAGGCCCCGACCTTACCGCCTGTCATCTCCCGGAACACCCACCGCCCGCACCAGCCACTCCCAGTAGCCCGCGCCGTCCCGCATGTCGTTATGGTCTGCGCCGGGAACGGCGAGGAACTCGCCCTTGTGCCGGGCCGCCGCGAAGACCTCGCGCCCCATCGCGGGCGGAACGATCCGATCCGCCGCGCCCTGGGCCACCGACACCCGCGCATCGATCCGGCCGACGACTGCGCGGGTGTCGTAGTGCACGCGTCCGATGAGCCGCCAGAGCGGACCGCGAAGCAGGGGACCGGAGCGCGCCGCCATCGCCCCGGCCGAGGTGAACGGCGCCTCCAGCACGAGTGCGCGGGGTGAGATGGTGACCGCGGCTTCGGCCGCGATGGCAGAGCCGAGTGAGAATCCGTGGATCACCGTGCGTCCCGGCACCGCACCGAGTTCGGCCTGCGCCGCCCGCCATGCCGCGAGGGCATCCCGCCCGAGCGCGATATACGATGGCCGGCCCGGGATCCCCGAATAGCCGCGGTACTCCGGAATCAGGACGGCCAATCCCGTGCGCCGCGCCAG
>DASTYL010000144.1:0-7180 GCA_035764975.1 Gemmatimonadaceae bacterium
CCGGCCCACGCGCGGCAACGGCCGCGTCCTCGGCCATGATCTCGTTGCCGAGCGCGACGCCGTCCGGGCACGCACCGGCGTGCTGGGCCATGCGCCCGGGCTCTACCTGGACCTCACGCCGCGGGAGAACCTCGAGTTCACTCAGCGGATGCTCGGGATGGAGCCGGACCGCCGGGCGGTGGACGCCGCCCTCGATCGCGTGGGATTGCGTGAGTTCGCCACCGAGCGTGTCCGCCACTTTTCCTCAGGCATGACACGCCGCGTCGCGCTCGCGCGCCTGCTCCTGCGCGACTACCCGCTGCTGCTGCTGGATGAGCCCTATGCCAGCTTCGATGCAGACGGCATCCAGCTTCTCAACGAGATCGCCGGTCGCGCGCGTGCGCGGGGCGCGGCGGTGATCGTCGCCACGCACGACCCACTGCGCGCGCGTGCGATGGCGAACCGGGCCGTCGTCGTCGAGCAGGGGCTGCTGCGCGACCTCCCATGGCATGCCGCCGGCGGCGAGGCGGTCGCGTGAGCGCGCATCCCACCATCGCCTCCGGCTGGAGCCTCGGCGGTCGCCAGGCGCGCGCGGTCCTGTGGAAGGACCTGCTCGCCGAGCGGCGGACGAAGGTGAACTTCAACGCCGTGGTGGCCTTCGCGGTCATCACGCTGCTCCTCGCCGGCTTCGCGCTCGGCCCGGATGCCGAAGCACTGCGGAAGTCGGCCATCGGGATCATCTGGCTCACGATCCTGTTCGCGGGCGTGCTCGCCTTCAACCGGTCATATCAGAGCGAGCTCGAGACGGGCGCTCTCGAGGCGCTGCTCCACTATGCGGGCGACCGCCGCGCGATCTTCGTCGGGAAGCTGCTCGCGAACCTCGCGTTCGTCCTGCTGGTGGAGCTCATCGTCGTCCCGTTGGCGGCGATGCTCTACCACGTGGAGATGCTCCGCGCGGCGCCTGCGCTCGCCGGGGTGCTCTTCCTGGGGACTGTCGGCTTCGTGACCCTCGGGACGTTCTACGCCGCGATGGCGAGCCGGGTCCGCGCGCGTGAAGTGCTCCTCCCGCTGCTGCTGTTTCCGATGCTCGTCCCGCTGCTGCTCGCCGCGGTCGAGTGTTCCCGGGCCGTGCTCGAAGGGGACGTGATGGGCGACTGGCGCGCGTGGCTGCGCGTGCTCGTCGCCTTCGACGTGATCTTCCTCGTGGCCTCGCTCCTGGCCTTTGAACACGTGATCGAGGACTGATGACCTCCTCTCCAGTCATGACGCCGGCATCGGCGGTCGCGCCGGAGGCCCGGCGCCCGTCGCCCGACGTCCCCGCGCCGAGCCGCGGCCTCGCGCGCTTCGGTGCCGTGGCCTTCGGGCTCGTGGTCCTCTCGCAGGTCGGAGCGATCCTCGCCTCGCCGCCGGACGCCGCGATGGGGCACACGCAGAAGATCATGTACGTGCACGTGCCGACCGCGTGGTCGGCCTTCCTCGCGTTCTTCCTGGTCTTCGTGTACAGCGTCCGCTACCTGTGGGGGCGTGACGAGCGCAACGACCGGATGGCGCTGGGCGCGGCGGAGGTAGGCACGGCGCTCACGGCGCTCACCCTCGCGCAGGGCTCGATCTGGGGCAAGCCGACGTGGGGCGTGTGGTGGACGTGGGACCCGCGGCTCACGACGACGGCGATCATGTTCCTGATCTACGTCGGCTATCTCGCGTTGCGGGCGTTCACCGACGACCATGAGCGCGGCGCGCGCTGGGCCGCCGCCGTCGGCGTCTTCGGGTTCATCAACGTTCCCATCGTGTACATGTCGGTCCGCTGGTGGCGCACCATTCACCAGGTGCAGTCCACCAGCAGTTCCGTCGATCCCGTCTACCGCATCGGCCTGCTCGTGAACGTGATCACGTTCACGCTGCTCGTCGTGTACCTCATGCTCAAGCGCGCCGAGTCGGCCAGGCTGGAGCGCGCGCTGGATGCCGCGCTCGAGGCCCGGATGCTCGGCCGCGCCCCTTCTTCCGCCGGAGACCGATAGCCATGGCGACCTCCCCTGACTGGGGCCTCGGCTGGACCGTGGCCGCCTACGCCGTGTCGTGGGTCGTGCTCATTGCCTACGCGCGCTACGTCGGCGCGCGCTCCCGATCCGCGCACGAGGCGCTCCTGCGCGAGGCGCATCGCACGGAGGTCCGGTCATGAAGCGCACGCGCGGATTGGTGCTCGCCGGCGTCTGCGTCGTCCTCGGCGCGTTCGCGTACCTCCTCTGGGGCGGCATCGACGGCAACATCGTCTACTTCCTCACACCCTCCGAGCTGATGGCGAAGGGAGCCGAGAGCTACGACGCGCCCGTTCGCGTCGGCGGCATGGTGCAGGCCGGTTCCGTCAACTGGGACAAGGACAAGCTCGAGCTGCGCTTCAACGTCACCGACGGGCAGACCGTGATCCCGGTCTACTCCAAGGGTGCGCCGCCGCAGATGTTCCAGGCCGGCATCGGGGTCGTGCTCGAGGGGAAGTACCAGCGCAGCGGCGTGTTCCACTCGAATACGCTGATGGTGAAGCACTCCAACGAATACAAGCCGCCGGCGCATGGTGAGAAGCCGGCGGACCTCTACAAGAACCTCCCCCGCGGAGGCCAGAGCTGATGCGTGAGATCGGCTATGCGGCCATCCTGGTGGCGTTCGTGCTCGCCGTCGCGGGCGCGGTGATCGCGGCCGTCGTCACGCGGCGGACGGGGAAGCCATCGCCACTCGCCCGCTCGATCACCTATGCGATCGCGGGCCTGCTCAGCGTCTCGACGCTGGCGATGATCATCGCGCTGGTGACGAACGACTTCAGCGTGTCGTACGTCGCGATGGTCGGCAGCCGCGCGACGCCGGTCGACATCAAGATCATCTCGCTCTGGAGCGCGCTCGAAGGCTCGATCCTCTTCTGGGGCTGGGTGCTCTCCATCTACTCGGCGGCCGTCGTGTACACGCAGCGCAGGCGGGAGGACGCCGCCGTGGGTTACGCCACGGCGACGCTGCTCGGCGTCTCGACGTTCTTCCTGCTGCTGCTCGCGCATCCGGCCAACCCGTTCGCGCTCGTGAACCCGGTGCCGCCGGACGGCCCGGGCCCGAACCCGCTGCTCCAGAACCATTACCTGATGGCTGTCCATCCGCCGCTGCTGTACCTCGGCTACGTCGGGATGACGGTTCCGTTCGCGTTCGCGATCGGCGCCCTGGCGTCCGGGAAGCTCGACAACGACTGGTCGCGCTCCACGCGCCGCTGGACGGTGGCCGCATGGACGTTCCTGTCGGCGGCCATCGTCGCCGGCATGTGGTGGTCCTACGAGGTGCTGGGCTGGGGCGGCTACTGGGCCTGGGATCCGGTGGAGAACGCCTCCTTCATGCCCTGGCTGACGGCGACGGCGTTCATTCACTCGACGATGGTCGAGGAGCGGCGCGGGATGCTGAAGGC
Source organism: Gemmatimonadaceae bacterium (assembly GCA_035764975.1). Lineage (GTDB taxonomy): Bacteria > Gemmatimonadota > Gemmatimonadetes > Gemmatimonadales > Gemmatimonadaceae > JACDHQ01. The sequence goes on from DASTYL010000144.1 coordinate 3,416, forward strand.
GTGGAACGTGTCGCTGATCGTCGCGACGTTCCTCCTCACGCTGCTCGGCACCTTCCTCACACGGTCGGGCGTGATCACCTCGGTCCATGCGTTCGCCGAGGGGCCCATCGGGATGTACTTCCTCGGCTTCATCGCGGTGGCGCTGGTCTTCTCGCTGGCGCTGCTCGCCGGACGCGCGGAGGCGCTCAAGACCGAGGCACGCATCGACGCCATCGCGTCGCGCGAGACGACGTTCCTGTTCAACAACCTGCTGCTCACCGTGTTCACCTTCACGGTGCTGCTGGGGACGCTCTTTCCGCTGGTGGCGGAGGCCGTCCGCGGCGTGAAGGTCAGCGTCGGCGCGCCGTTCTTCAACCGGATGACGGTGCCGATCATCGTGGCGCTGATCTTCCTCATGGGAGTGGGGCCCGCGCTTCCCTGGCGCAAGGCCGCGCCCGGGGAGCTCCGCCGCAAGACGCTTGCGCCGATGATCGCGATGGTGCTCGCCGCCATCGCCACGCTGTTCTTCACCCGCGCGCCGTACGTGGTGCTGGGCTACGCCTTCGTGGCGTTCGCGCTGGTGACGAACGTCCAGGAGTTCGTGCTCGGCACGCGGGCGCGCATGCGGGCGCTCGGCGAGAATGTGGCGGCGGCACTCGGTCGCCTGATGCTCGCGAACCCGCGCCGCTACGGCGGCTATCTCGCCCACATCGGCGTGCTCGCGATGGCGTTCGGCGTGATCGGCTCGTCGGTGTATCTCACGGAGCGCGAGTGGACGATCCGCCGCGGCCAGTCGGTGGCCATCGGGCAGTACGGGCTTCGTTATGCGGAGACCTGGGGCCAGGAGGAGCCGCACCGGTTCGTGGTCGGCGCCGACCTCGTGGTGAGCAAGGCGGGGCTCATGCTCGATACGCTGCGGCCGAAGATGAACTTCTACACGACGCAGCAGCAGCCGATTCCGACGCCCGCCGTGCGCTCGACGCTGAAGGAGGACCTGTACCTGACGCTGATGGCCTTCGAGCGCGACGGGTCCACCGTCACGGTGAAGGCGATCATCGAGCCGACGGTCGCCTGGGTGTGGATCGGCGGATTGCTCGTCATGCTCGGTGGCTTCTTCGGGCTGCTCGCGCCGACCGGGAGCAAGCGTCCGCGCGGGCCGGTGCCGCCGCGCCAGGCCGTTGCCGCCACGCCTGCGTCGTACCGTGAGCCGGCGTACCAACGCGAAGAGGAAGGAGCGATCCCATGAACTGGAAGCGCGCCGCCATCGCCATCGCCGCGATCATCCCGCTCGTGGCGCTGCTCGGCTTCGGCATGACCCGGAATCCCAAGGAGATCCCGAGCCCGCTCCCCGGGCGGGTCGCCCCCGAGTTCGCGCTGGCCGTGATGCCCGAGGCGGCGCTGCCGGACGGATCGGAGCCCGCGCTCACCGACACGGTGCGCCTCTCGGAACGCCGCGGACGGATCCAGGTCGTGAACTACTACGCCTCGTGGTGCCTCGCGTGTCGTGACGAGCATCCGGTGCTCAGCGCGCTCGCGCCGGCGTACCAGTCGCGCGGCGTGGACTTCTCCGGCGTCGTCTACAAGGATTCGCCGCCGGCGATGCGGCGGTGGATCGCGGAGATGGGCGGGCAGACGTACCCCGCGCTGCTCGATCCGACGAGCCGTACCGCGATCGACTACGGGCTCTATGGGGTGCCGGAGACGTTCTTCATCGCCGCGGACGGCAAGGTGGCGAAGAAGCACATCGGGCCGGTGACTCGCGAGGTGATCGTGGCGACGCTGGACTCGCTGCTGGCCGTCACGCCCGCGGTCGCCCGGCCTGCCGCTGCGGCGGACACGGTGGTGCGATGATCGCCGCCCTCAAGGGACTCGCGTTCGCCGCCCTGCTGCTCACACAGCAGCCGATGAGCGCCGCGGACTCCGCGGAGCTGGACCGGAAGACCCGTGAGGTCGCGACGGAGCTCCGGTGCCCCGTATGTCAGGGCGAATCGATCCAGGAGTCGCCCGCCGAGCTGTCGCAGGAGATGAAGGCGATCGTGCGCGAGCAGCTCGCGGCCGGCAAGACGCCGGACGAGGTGAAGGCCTACTTCGTCGGCCGCTACGGCGAATGGATCCTCCTCCGGCCCACCACGAGCGGCGTCAACGCGCTGCTCTACTGGCTGCCGCCGGTGCTCCTCATCGCCGGCGCCGTCCTCGTGATCGTGATCGCCCGCCGATGGACGAAGGCGGGTGCCGACGCCACCACCCCGCCCGTCACCCCGGACAATGTCAGCTGAGAAAAAGCCGGCCACGCCCGTCCCCTGCCCCTCCTGCAACGCCGACGTGCGCGGCCGCTTCTGCCCCGAGTGCGGGACGCTGGCCCGCAAGGCACCGTGCAAGGAATGCGGGGCGACGCTCGCACCGGGTGACCGATTCTGCGGCGAGTGCGGCGCCCCAGTCGGTGTTGGCGCCGCAGCCGCGGTTGCCGCGGATCCCGCCGAGCCGTGGCGGCCGTCGACGACATGGAAGGTCGTGACCATCGCCCTCGCGGCGACGCTCGTCGTCGCGCTGTTCATGCGATTCGGTTCGGACCGCCCGCAGAGCCGCGCCACGCCGCTCGACCCCGCGGCGACACAGAGCGGCGCTCCGGCTGGGGGCCCCTCCGCCGGGATCCTCTCCATGCCGCCGCAGCAGCAGGCGGATGCGCTGTTCGATCGCGTGATGCGCCTCAACGAGGAGGGCAAGCGGGACAGCGTGCAGTTCTTCGCGCCGATGGCGATCGGCATCTACGAGCAGCTGCAGCCGCTCGATCTCGACCAGCGGTTCGACATGGGGACGATCGCGCTCGCCGCCGGGATGTACCCGACAGCGCGCGCGCAGGCGGACACTATCCTGCAGAAGGACCCCGACCACCTGCTCGGACTCGCCCTGCTCTCCCGCAGCGCCCGCGCCAGCGGCGCAACGGCCGATGCACAGCGCGCCGACGTGAAGTTCGCGAAGATCGTCGAGACCGAGGTCAGGAAGGCGCCGGAGAAGATCGAATACCAGCGCCACAAGAGTGACATCGAGATCGAAGTGAAACGCCTCGCAGGCATCACGCAGTAACGACCATCCCTCTCCGGAGTCGCCTCCATGCGCAGGTCGCTCGCCGTTCCCATGTTCCTCGCTACGCTCGCAGTCACCGCGGCCGGCTGCTCGAAGGACGATGAAGGCGAGCGCATCCCGCTCGGGGCCGCGCGGGAGAGCACCACGCTCTCCGACCTCTCGCGGGCCGCGCTGGCCGAAGGCAACGCGGAGTTCCGCGCCCGGCGCTACGACAAGGCGCTGGACGCGTACCGGCGGGCGGCCGCGGAGTCGCCCCGGGACGTGGCCCCCCTGTGGGGAATCCAGATGACGGCGAAGGCGATGGGCAACAGCGCGCTCGCCGACAGTGCGATCGCCCGCATGCAGGCGCTCGCCCCCGATGCCGCACCGCTTGCCGGCAAGGATCCCCACGCGGGGATCGACACCACCGGCGCAGCGCTCCCGCCGAACCACCCGTCCACGGCGCCGGCGCTCCCGCCGAATCACCCGCCGGCGAGCGGTTCCACCACGAAGGCTCCGGTCTCGGGCACGTAGCTCCGAGGGCCGTCGACCGGCCCTGCCGCTCAGGGCCGGTCGGCGAAGGGATCTCCGACGTGACACGCGCGGCAGGTCTGCGCGTTCCGGTCTGCCATGCGCCGCGCATCGAAGCGCGGCCCGTGCGGGTTCACCCCCCAGCCGGTCACGGCGTGACACTGCAGGCAGTCGCGCTGCACGTGACAGGTC
>DASTYL010000145.1:0-8274 GCA_035764975.1 Gemmatimonadaceae bacterium
GTCCGGTGCGAGGAGCTCCAGCGCCTCGAGAAGCCCGCAATAAGGAAAAGCCTCGCCGTCGTAGTGCTCGGCGAGGCGGCCTAACGCCAATTAGCCTGCACTGAACGCAACGATACTGCGCGACCCCACGGTACGCTACGCAGTGTTCGCCCCGGCGTCACGCGGCGTAACCTGCCGGGCCGTGGCGCCGTCCGCGCCCCGGACACTGTATCGGGAATGTTAGGCTGCGAGTGCAGAGGGATTGGCTGCGGGCAGATGCGGCTCATCACCGCCTGCGGGACCGTCGCCCAGCTCCGCACCCACCTCACTCCTCCCGCTTCATCTCTCCCTCGAGGTACGCCAGCCCCTCCTCACGCGTCGCGAAGACGCCGAGCTTCCGGCGCGAGAACACCGAGATCATCGAGATCGCCACGCGGTGCAGCCCGGAGTCGCTGATCACGGCCGCGGCACGCATGTACGGCCGGTTGTGCACGGTCAGGTCCTTGAACGCCTCGACGATCTCCTTGTTGTACCGCGTGTTCCGCACGTCGGTCAGGGTGCATGCCGAGCCGTCGGGGGCGAGCCTCGCCACGAAGCCTTTCGCCTCGGCGACGGCGGCCAGCCCCTCCTCGGTGTCGGTGATCCCCTCGAAGTCGAGGAGGACGACGCGCAACCCTCGATGGTCGAGGAAGCGCACACGCTGTCGGACATCAGTAGGCGGCATCGCAGACTGAATGTGGGGTGTGGGCGTGATGATGGCTGGCGCGCCGATCGGCGCATGGGAGGAAGCCCTGGATCTTGCTCCCCGAGCAGAGGACGCGCGAGTCGGCCCTCCGTCCCGTGGACGCCCTTCAGCGGGACCCGCCCGGCCGCGAACGCGGTAGCGCATCCAGGGGGCTCGCCACCCCCCGGCCCCCCTTGTTCAGCACGTGGGTGTAGATCATCGTCGTGCGCACGTCGCTGTGGCCGAGCAGCTCCTGCACGGTGCGGATGTCGTAGCCCGCTTCCATCAGGTGGGTCGCAAACGAATGGCGGAAGGTGTGACAGGTCGCGCGTTTGGGGATGCCTGAGGCGCGGACGGCCGCCGCCACGGCCCGCTGGATCACCGATTCGTGGAGGTGCAGACGCACGGGGATCGCGGGGTCCGCGACGCGCATGCCGGCTACGGGCGATGTCGATCGCGGCGTCGCGTGCGCTGCCGGGCGCGACGGCGATTGCGATCCGAGAACCGAAGCTGACACCGATGGCGGTTCCGACGCCGACCCCGATGCCACCCCCGCCTCCGCATCCAGCGCCGTCAGCCGCGCCGCCGGAAACACGAACTGCCACGGCCAATCCCAGGCCGCACGGGGATACTTGCCCGCAACGGCGGAGGGGAGCGGTGCCTGCCCGCGGCCGCGGGCGAGGTCGCGCATGTGGAGGACGCGCACGCGCTCGAGGTGCTCGCGGATGGGAACGGTGAGCGCATCCGGCAGCATCGTCACGCGGTCCTTCGCGCCCTTGCCGGCGCGGACGGTGAGCTCGTGCCGCTCGAGATCGAGGTCCTTCACGCGGATCGCCAGCGCCTCGAGCAGGCGGAGGCCCGAGCCGTAGAGGAGCGTCGCGACGAGCCACGGGACGCCCGGCCGGCCGTGGCGCGTGGTCTGGCGGCGAAGCGTCGTCAGCACGAGCGACACTTCCGCGCGGGTGAGCACGACGGGGAGCTTGGGGGCTTTTTTCGCGCGGACGACGCGCTCGACGTCCTCCAGCGGCCGCCGGAGCACGTCGGCGTAGAGGAACACGAGCGCCGCCCGCGCCTGGTTCTGCGTCGAGGGGCTCACGTGGTGGCGCACGGCGAGGTCGGTGAGGAACGCCTCGACGTCGGCGCGGCCGAGCTCCTGCGGGTGCCGCGTGCCGTGATGATGGATGTACCGGCGGGTCCAGTAGACGTACGCTTCCTCGGTGCGCCGGCTGAGGTGGCGGACGCGGATCGCCGCGTGAAGCTGCTCGAGGAGGCGGGGCGTGCGGGCGGTCGGGGCGTCGCGCATGCTCGAAGTGGTGGGGTCCGGTCGCCGAACGCGGCAGCCATTTCACGCCCGCATGGGCGATTCCGCCCCGCGCCTTGCCCCCGCCCCGCGCGGCGGTCAGACTGAAGGGATCACGGATCTCCCTTCAGCTCGATCCTGTCATGGTCCAGTCATCCACCGCCCGCCGCACGGCGGCCCTCGCGATCGCCGCCGCCACGCTCGGCTGCTCGGGACCGATCTCGTTGCCGCGGCCGTCGATCCCGATGCCGGATCGCACGCCGCGCCCGCCCATCGAGGCGGACTCCGGCGCCACCGCGGTCATCGCGCGCGGCGTGGTGCATCACGCGCTCTTCCGCCGGAGCGGGCCGTGGGCGATCCACGTGCTCGACGTCGATCGCACCGCGTGCTGGACCCCCGCCGCGATCAAGCGCGACCCGACGGCGGTGGGACGGGAGCGTGTGTCGGACCTCCTGGCGCGCGTGCGCACGGCAGGCGACACGGTGGCGGCGGTCAACGCGGACTTCTTCCTGTTCGCGCCACCCGGCGTGCCGACCGGCGCGCACATCGACGACCGCCGCGTCATCACCGGCCCCGGCGCCCGACCCGTGCTCACCATCGACAGCCTCGGCAGGGTGGAGATGCGGCGGCTGCGCGTCGCCGGGAGCGTGATCGGCCGAAGGGACACCGTCGCGATCACGGAATGGAACCACCTCCCCGTGACGCGCATCGGCGTCTTCGACGAACGGTGGGGCGTGCGCACCGACACGTCGTCGGGGACGCTCCAGGTCGCGGTGGGGCGGGACGGGAAGGTGCTGCAGACCGTGCGCGGGGCGAATGGGGCGGGCATTCCGCGCGGAGGCTGGGTGATCGCCGCCGGCCGGGGCGCACCCGCGTCGACGCGGCGGTGGCTCGGCGCGCTGCGCGCCGGCGACGTCGTGCGCGTGCGCCCGCGGATCACGCCGTCGCTGCCGGTGGATGCGGTGGGCGGGTTCCCGATCCTCGTGCGCGATTCCGCGCTCTCACCGGAGCTCGAGGCGGTGAACACGCAGAACCTCGGGCGCGTCCGTCACCCGCGCACGGCGGTGGGCGTGAGCGGCGATGGACGCCGGCTCTTCCTCGTCGTCGTGGACGGCCGGCAGCCGGGGCACAGCGTCGGCATGACGCTGCACGAGCTCGCGCGGCTGATGCTGGAGCTCGGCGCGACCGACGCGATGAACCTCGACGGCGGCGGCTCGTCGGCGATGGCCGTGCGACGCTCCGAGGCCGAGGCGCGCGTGGTGAACCGGCCGTCGGATGCAGCCGGCGAGCGGCCGGTCGGGAACGCGCTCGCGATCGTCAAGGGGTGCATGCGGGGGTAGCCACCGCGGCTACCTCGTCGATCCACCACCGCAACGCGCTCACGCCGCCGCGGCTTCCTCCGTCGGCTCCACCGCGGACGGCTGCTGTGCGGCGGTGACCAGCGCGCCGCCCACGGCGAGCATGTAGATCACGACGCCGACCGCATGCACGAGGCGCGCGATCTCGTGATCCTGCGCGAGCATCCCCGCCTCGCCGAGCAGGTACGCCCAGTCATGTTCGCCCCCGCCGACGAGCGGAAGCTCCTGCGCCCGCGCGTCGGCGATGTAGACCGAGGCGTTCCACAGGCTCTGCGCCACCCACCAGAGGCAGATCGCGGCGCCGTACAGCTCGCGGCGCCAGGCGAAGTGCGCGACGAAGGCCGCGGGCACGAGCACCTGGAAGAGCGTGCCGCCGAACATGGCCATCCACTCGCCGAAGGGCGCGAAGACGAGATGCCCGGTCTCGTGGATCGCGAGGTCGACCGAGTCGAGCAACCGGTACGTCTCCGGCGACCGGAACGAAACGAATCCGTAGACGGCGAGAAAGGCGACCAGTGCCAGTCGCCCGGCGACGCGGGGTGTCATGCCCCGAGGACGCAGGCAGCGCCGCGCCCGTCACCAGCGCGTGCCGGCGCGTCGCCGCGTGGGGCGGCGCCGCGTATCATTCGCGCATGTCAGAGACTCACGAATTCGTCGCGGCGACCGTGACGCGGGATCCGTCGGACCCGCACGACCCTGCCATCCTCGCCAGGGCGCTCCCACTCACGCTCGGCATGCAGCTCGTCGAGCTCACGAGGGACCGCGTGGTGATGACGATGCCGGTGGACGAACGCACCCGCCAGCCCTTCGGCCTGCTGCATGGCGGGGCGTCGGTCGCGCTTGCGGAGACCGCGGTGTCCATCGGCGGCTGGATGAACGTGGACCCCGCGCGCCACCAGACCGTCGGCGTCGAGATCAACGCGAATCACCTCCGCGCGAAGCGCGACGGCATCGTCCGCGCGGTCGCCGTGCCGCTACACCGCGGACGTACGCTTCACGTCTGGTCGGTGGAGATCACCGACGAGGAAGGCAAGCTCGTGTGCGTCTCGCGCTGCACGCTGGCGGTGGTGTCGGTGTGACCGTCACCGCGGCGAGATGCGCCACAGCTCCCCGTTGTCGTAGTCGGTGATCACGTACAGGTGGCCATTGGGCCCCTGCTTGACGTCGCGGATGCGCTTGGCCCGGTCGACGAGCAGGTGCTCCTCACCCTTCACGCGATCGCCCTCCAGCTCCAGGCGCACGAGGCGCGTCGAGTTCAGGCCGCCGACGAACAGGCTGCCGCGCCACGCAGGAAAGGCACTGCCCGTGTACCACTGCGCGCCCGACGGCGCGATCACCGGATCCCAGTAGTACACCGGCTGCTCCATCCCTTCACGCGTCGTCGAAGAGTTCGGAATCGGGCTGCCGTTGTACTCGATGCCGTAGGCCTGCAGCGGCCAGCCGTAGTTCTTCCCCTTGGTGACGAGATTGAGCTCGTCGCCGCCGCGCGTGCCGTGCTCGATCTCCCAGAGGCGCCCCTGCGGATCGAACGCCGCCGCCTGCACGTTGCGATGGCCGACGCTCCAGATCTCGGGGCGCGCGCCCTGCTGGCCGACGAACGGGTTGTCCTGCGGGACGGTGCCGTCGGGCGCGATGCGGACGATCTTCCCGAAGTGGCTGTTCATGTCCTGCGCCTTGGGCCGCGTCTCGAGCGAGGAGCGCTCGCCGAGCGTGACGTAGATCATGCCGTCCGGCCCGGCAAGTACGCGCGATCCGTAGTGCATGTTGTTCGTGAACGACGGCATCGCGCGGAAGATCACCTGCACGTTCTCGAGCCGCGTGCGATCGGCCGAGAGCACGGCGCGCGCGACGCTGGTGCCGTTGCCGTCCTGCCGTGGCTCGGTGAAGCTGAAGAAGATCGTGCGATCCGACGCGAAGTTCGGGCCGAGCTCCACGTCGAGCAGCCCGCCCTGCCCCTTCGGGTCCACGGCCGGCACCCCCGCGATGGGCTCACCGACCGTGCCGTTTGCCGCGACGATGCGCATGCGCCCGGGCTTCTCCGTCACGAGGATCGAGCCATCCGCGAGCGGCTCGATCGACCACGGCTTCACCAGGCCGGTCGCCACGACCGCGACGTCGAACGCGACGCCAGACCTGAGCCCGCATGCGCGCGTCTGCCCCTCGAATGCCGGCTTCTGCGACGCACCGTTCGGGTCACGCGTCTCGAGCGGTGCGATCGCACACTGGCCGCTCGCCGGCGGCTCGCTGCCCGCGGGCGCGCTGTCGCCCGATGCGGCCGTCTGCGTGGTGCATGCCGCCGCGGCGAGGAGCGCGGCAGCGAGAATGGAGCGTCGAGGAGTGCGCATGATGTCTGGGCTGGTGCGGTGAGTCCGGCGTCGGTCACGTACGACCGACCGCCCGAAGATACGCCGCTGCGCGCCGGGCGTCAGGGCCTGCGTGGGAGCCGCACTCAGTCGGTGGCGCGTTGGGCCACGAGCAGCGTATGCATGGGCCCGGCGGTGACGTGCGCCCGGACGCGCGTGGTCTCGACGGTCAGGCCGGCATCCCGCAGCGACTCGGCGAACTCGGGGTCGTCGCTCGACGACCAGTAGGCGAGCCGGCCGCCCTTCCGCAGTGCAGCGACTGCCGCGGCGATCCCCGTCGCCCGATAGAGCTGCGCGTTCCCGGACGACGTCAACGCATCGGGCCCGTTGTCCACGTCGAGGAGGATCGCGTCGAACTCCCCACGGCTCGCCCGCAGCACGTCGGCGACGTCCGCATGTCGCAGCTCCACGCGCGGATCCCGAAGCGCGTCATCCGCCAGCTCGTACGTGCGATTCCACTCGACGATCTCCTCGACCAGCTCCGCGACGACCACGCGTGCATCCGCGGGGAGCAGGCGCAGCGCCGCGCGGAGGGTGAAGCCGAGTCCGAGGCCGCCGATCAGCACGCGGACGCCGGCGCGGTCGCGCAGCGGGGCGCACGCGAGCTCGGCGAGTGCATCCTCGGAGTGATGCCGCCGCGTGGACATGAGCTCCACCGCGCCCACGCGAATGGTGTAATCGCCGTCGTGCCGCCAGAGCGTCATCTCGGTGCCGTCGGGCGACCGCGCGTCGCCGAGCCGCTCGCGTTTCTTCATGCGGTGCGCCCCTGGGGCATTGCGGGGACGCAGGGCGTGTCGTTCTGCTGCGGGAGTGTCAGCGCGGGGTTCCTCGGGGCTGTGGGTTCGCGTGCGGTTCTCGTTCCGGCGTACAGTGGCGGTCTCGGGGCGCTGCCCGTTTCAGGGAGGAGCGCCCCGGGTCGCGCCGGCGCCCTCGTTCCGGCGAACAGTGGCGGTCGCGGGGCGCCCCTCGTTCCAAGGGAGGGGTATGTCAGTACTGGCAACGGCCTGGGATTAACCGTCAGTTGAACGAGTTAACCGTCCAGCTATTGGGACGGTTTGCCAGTTCTGACATACCCCCGGAATCGGCACTGGGAGTCCTCGCCCGACAGGCACGCGGCTGGTACGGCAGCAGGTCCGGGCCCGATCAGCGCCCGTGCGTGACCACTGGAGCGACCGGCCGCGAAACCGTCCGCAGACGCGACCGCTCGACGAAGCGGCGCTAATCCTTGCCCGCCGGCGGCGTCACCGCCGGCCTGGCCGGCGCCAGGTGGCGCGTGAGGTCCAGCGTCGTGACGTGCAGGTTGAGCGCGCGGCCCACGCGGAATCCGAAGTGGCCGTCGGTCTGCAGCGAGCCGCGCGGGACGGCGAGCACGCTGGAATCGTTCACGAACACCCGCAGCGAATCCGCGCCGACGTGCACGCGCAGGTGGTTCTCGACGATCTGGTCGCCGGCGTTCGGCTTGATCGCCGCATGCGTCATCCAGGGCGCGATCATCGTGGCCGCCCCGGCGCGAAACGACTGCACGCTCACCGCGCCGTCGCGGCGGAGCAGAACCGCGACATACGCGGCGCTGTCGGTGCCCATCGCCTGGCCGCCGAAGAAGAGCCCGTAGCCCTCCTCCGTCGGCTTCTTGAACAGGAAGATCTCCGACGAGAGCGAGTAGTGCCCCGAGGCGCGCGAGTCGGGGTGGTAGAGCACGGAGCCGGGCCCCGTCGTGATGTGCCACCCCGGCGGCATCTGCACGAACGTCCATGCGGTGTCGCGCGGATCGGCTGCACCCGCGGCGCGCGCCGCACGGTCATGCTGCCACACCCAGCCTTCCGGCGGGGCGGCGGGCTTGTCCTGGGCGAGCGCGGCGAGCGGCGCGACCGATCCGGCGACCAGGGACAGCACAACGACTCGTGCGATGCGCATGATCACTCTCCGTACGGCACCCAGATGTTCTTCACTTCCGTCGCATGGCGGAGGAACTCGCGCCCCTCGCCGACATTCGTGTCGAGCCAGTCGCGCGAGTCGCCGGCCCAGGTGCGCTTCATGTTCGCCGCGGCGGCCTTCTCCACGGCGGCAACGCCCTCAGCCGCGCCGAAGTACCAGACGCCCTCGACGTCGTCATGCTCGGAGAGCGTCGTCGCGAGGGGACCCTGCGGCCCCGTCACGATGTTGATCACGCCCTTGGGCACGTCGCTCGTCTCCAGCACCGTGTAGAGCTCCGTCGCCGCGAGCGCATGCTTCGCGCTCGGCACGACCACCGCGACGTTGCCCATCGCCACCAGCGGTGCGACGAGCGAGATCATCGAGAGCAGCGGCGACTCGTCGGGGCAGATCACGCCGACCACGCCGACGGGCTCGTTCATCGCCAGCGCGACACCGCGGATCGGCACGTTGTGCACGGCCCCGTCGTACTTGTCCGCCCAGGCCGCATACGTGAAGAGCCTCGAGACCGTCGCCTGCACTTCGGCCTGGCCGGCCGCGATGCCGTTGCCGGTCATGCGATCGAGCAGCACGGCGAAATCATCGGCACGCGCGGCGAGATTCTCCGCGAGATAGTAC
>DASTYL010000146.1:0-10804 GCA_035764975.1 Gemmatimonadaceae bacterium
GCGGCGATCCTGCGCGCCGAGGGCCTCGCACAGGCTCGGCTCGCGATGGCCGAGGCCGAGGCGGAGGCGATCCGGCGGATCACCGCGGCGCTCCCCGAGGGCCAGGCGGCGATGTACCTGCTCGGCCTCAAGTACCTCGAGGCGCTCCCGAAGATGAGCGAGGGGAAGGGCTCGACGATCTTCCTGCCGGCGGAGGCCACCGGGGTGCTGGGCGCCGTCGGCGGGTTGCGGGAGCTGCTCGGACGGGCGGGAGCGGTGGCTCCGGCGGAACGGCCGCCGGTCGCCCCCAGTCCGTCGCTCGGCTATCCCGCCCTGCGCCCGCCGGCACACGCCGGCGCCGGCTCCGCCGAGGAATCGTGAGCGAGGCGAGGGCGTGACCGAAATTTCCCGGGAGCGTGCTGCGTTGATCGCCCGTGCGCATGCGTGTGAGCGCTGCGGGGAGTACAGCTTCAAGAAGTTCGTGGTGCATCCGGCCTCCGAGTCCCAGCGCGAAGCACTCCACGTCGTATGGATCGCGCGGAAAACGTGCGGTGTCTGCGGGTCGGAGCAGGAGGTCGGGTTGGACGCCGAAGGGGATATCGTGTACGCAGGGTAGACCTGCGAGCGGCGAGCTGCGAGAGTCGCCGGCCGGGTATGTCGGTGTGGCCATGCGCCATTGTCAGTTCATAGCGGTATATCTCTTCCTCCATGCCTCTCACCATCCCCACCCTGACTCCCGGCGACCGCGTGCAGCACGAGCTGCTCGTGCTCGATCGGGCGGAGAAGAAGACCAACGCCGGCGATCCGTTCGTCATCCTGACCCTGGGCAACCGGTCGGGGCGCATCGACACGGCGCCGATCTGGTCGAACCAGCTCGAGTGGGCCGAGGGGGCGCGGACGGGCCGGGTCGTGCAGGCGGTCGGCGAGGTGCAGCTCTACGGCAAGGGGGGCGTCGGCAAGAAGCAGCTCGCGCTCAGCGGTCCGGTGCGCATCCTCCCTGAGGACACGTTCCGGGCGGAGGAATTTCTTCCCGCGATCGACGGCGATACGCAGCAACTCTGGGCCTGGGTGGACAAGACGCGCGCCGCGGTGGAATCGGCAACGCTGCGCCGCGTGCTCGACCTGTTCTTCGCGGACGACGACTTCCGCGTGCGCTTCGAGCGCACGCCCGGATCGACGCACGGCCATCACGCGATGCTCGGCGGCCTGCTGCTCCACGTGTTCGAGGTGACGAACATCGCGAGGCAGATCGCGCGTACGATGGGGAAGCGCGTGAACTGCGACCTGGTGGTCACCGGCGCGCTGCTGCACGACATTGGCAAGGTCGAGGCGTACGAGGTCGGCCCCGGCGGGTTCACCCCCAGCCCGTGCGGCCTGCTGCTGGGCCACGTCGTGATGGGGTGCCTGATGCTGGAACGCCGGGTCGCGGCCGTCGGGGCGCCCGTGTGCGCGCCGGGGCAGCTCCTCGAGCTGCAGCACATGATCCTGTCACATCACGGGTCGCTGGAGTTCGGGAGCCCGGTGCAGCCGATGACGACCGAGGCGGAGATCGTCCACTGGGCCGACGAGTCGTCCGCCAAGGCGACGGACATGCTCGAGGAGCTGGACGACGCGTCGCTGTTCACGGGCGGCGGCGAGTTCTCCGACAAGCGGTCCTGGCGTCTCGGCCGTCGGTTGTGGCGTCGCGGGCACGCCTGGGAATAGCCTGACCCGTCACTGCACGCTGCCGACCGCGGGACCCTGCCCTGCCGGCACCAGATCGAAGTCCGGCCAGGCTCGCTTGCGGGAGTACTTCGCGCCGAACACCGCTTTGAGCGTTTCGTCGGGGTCATCCGTCAGCACGACGGCGTCCAGGCGGTCGGCAAGCGGGATGGCCTGCGAGTACTCCCGGTAGCTGCCATAGCTCCGGCAGAAGCACCAGGGTCCCGGCCGGGTCAGGTTGCCGAGCCAGATGTCGGGGAGCCCAAGCCAGGTGAAGAGGTAGAAGCCGTTGAGCTTCTTGGTGGCGGGGAGATCGCTCTCGATCACCCGGCGGGGGAGCAACCCGTGCTTTCCCCACTGAACGTCGAGCTCTACTGCGCCATGATGACGCCAGTCTGTCATCAGTATGGTGCCATGCCAGAAGGTCCAGAGGTTCGTGGCCCGGCCAGTGGAATCGTAGCCCACCCAGGCGATCTCCTGGTCGGTGGGGACGGTGAAGGGGATCCAGGACCCGTGGACGTCGTCGCGCCAGAGCAGATGGTAGGCGATGACCCGGCGCTCGGGGTGTATGACCGCGACCGTACGCTCGAGCGGGAACCATTCCCGGGGGTTCTGGTATAAAGTCGGTGCCAGGGTGCGTGCCAGCTGCGCGGCAGGGTGATCCGCGGCGAGTGCCGCCGGGACCGTGACGGGGCGGGGCGGAATGTGAGCCCGCGGGCCACAGCCGGGGAGCAGCAGGGCAGCGAGAGAGAGCAGCGCCATTCGCGCGGAGCGCGGGATCTTGTCGGGCATGTATTGGGTCCGTGCCGCCGAGAGTTTCGCGCCGTGCGAGGCGCGCATTCCCCGCCCAGGAGGGCGGGCATCACGGAGGGTGACATGCGCAAGCCGCGACCGGCCACATACAATCCGGTACAGGCCCTACACCTCATCGCGACCGATCGGGAAGGGTCGCCGCTGAGCTGTCCGACCTGTTCGGGGAAGATCGAGCGCACTCCGACCGACGTGCCGCCGACCGTCAATTGCCACGTCACCTTGCGATGCACCGGCTGCGGCCGGATTGCCCGCTACGTGGCAGGCGCAGCCTGACGTCACCGCCGTCGAGAACGGCGTCGTTCCCAGGTCGTCGATCGGGTAATGATCCCGATCTTCCGTGCCCGTGGCCAGCAGCTTGCACAAAACTTGCCCGCGGGGGGTCCTGCGGCCTCAGTACGGAAGGCCAAGGTCCAACACGCGCCGGCAACGGGACGCAGGTCTCGAGCGAGATCGACGCCGCGCCGGGCAAGGAGCAAGGGGTACGGCATGGCACGCATCACTGGCACCGTGAAGTGGTTCAACGACGCGAAGGGGTACGGGTTCATCGCACGTGAGGGAGGACCGGACGTCTTCGTCCACTTCAGCGCAATCCAGTCGAGCGGCTTCAAGTCGCTCGCGGAAGGTGAGCGGGTGGAGTTTGAAATCGTGCAGGGTGACAAGGGGCCGCAGGCAGCGGACGTGACGAAGATTCAGGGCTGAAGCCGCGTTGCCCGGCGCGGTCACGGCGTACCGGGGAGGGGCGCTGTGGAATACCGGGTGCAAGTGCACTACCCGTAGTTGCACGTGGGAGAGGTGGAAGACCGGAGCGGCTGGAGCACTCGTGCTTCAGTCGCTTTCGGCTTGGGGGGCACCCTCCTTGCCCCGCGCCGGGGCCGCACCGAACGAACACCCCAATCCGAGGAACCGCGACGATGCCAGCCAAGCGTCCACAGCGACGCCGCGCGACCGAGGACGTGATCGCCCAGCTCGATCGCATCGAAGCGGATGGCGGCGACGGCGAGCTCGCGGTGGAAAAGGGAAAATCCCTACAGATATCGAGTCTCGGGAAGCTGTATTTCCCGGAAGCCCGCATCACCAAGGGTGACGTCATGCGCTACTACGCGGCCGTCGCTCCACTGATGCTGTCGCACCTCGGCGACCGCCCGCTTGCCCTGACCCGCTACCCGGAAGGGATCGGTGGTCACAGCTTCTATCAGCAGAACGCGCTGAAGGGCACTCCCGATGTCGTGCGCGTCGAGAACGTGGGGATCAAGGGCGGTGACGAAGCCGAACGGATCGTCGGTGGCGACCTGACGACGCTGTTGTACCTCGTACAGATGGGCGCAGTCGTGATTCACACCTGGTTCTCGCGTGTCACGTCGCTCGACCAGCCGGATCTGTCGCTGATCGACCTGGATCCTGGCGAGGGCGTCCAGTTCGCCACCGTCGTGAGCATGGCCCGAACGGTGCGGCGGATCACCGACAATCTCGGACTGTCGACGGTAGTGAAGACATCGGGGTCCAAGGGCATGCACATCGGGATTCCATTGCCTCGCGGCACCGACTACGAGACGTCAGCCGCCCTCGCGCGACGGGTGGCCGACGAGCTGGTCCGGATCATGCCCGAGATCGCCACGCTGGAACGACTGAAGGCCAATCGTCCCGCGGGCTCCGTTCTCGTCGACGTGAACCAGAATGCCCGAGGCAAGACGATGGTGGCGCCGTATGCACTCCGTGCGATGCCCGCTGCCACGGCATCCGCGCCGCTGGATTGGCCCGAGGTCACCAGTCGCCTATCAATGGAGCGGTTCACGGTCCGCACGATGCCGCGCCGGGCCGAACGAAAAGGTGATCCGTGGGAAGGGGCATTGCGCCATCGCAACACGGCACGCAAGATCGCAGAAGCGCTCGAATCATGAGCAGATCGAAGCAGGAGGCTGGAATGGGAAGAACCGAACACGTGGTGTCGGAGCCGTCGCGCCTGTATCACCGGGAACTGCCAGGGGGCGGCTACGTGACGATCGAGCTCGTGCGCGACGACGCGGCCGAGGAGGCGCTCGTGGAGCAGACGCTCGAGCGCCGGTCCGACGCGGTGCGGCGCGCGGGGCACGAGCCGCCCGCCGTCGAAGTCGCCGAGGGGCGGCCCTGCCGCGGCCGTGTCGCCGTGGAACGGCGCGCGCCGGGTGAGCGGCGAGAGGGGCACGAGCTCCCGATCATCGCCGAAGTCGAGCGCGCAGACGTCGGGTCGGTCTTCAGCGAGCTGTATCAGATCGCATCGGACAACGTTGCGGTCGCGCGCGGGTTGCTGAGCTGGCAGGCGGCGCGGCGGGCCGCCGAGGCGTAGCGACCCGATCGCCCGCGCTTCCTGGATGCGTTCGCCCGCCCCGCGTTACCGGGGCGGGGCGGGACGCTGAATCCCGTCGCCGAAGGCGGCCAGCGGCGGGATGGTGATCGGAAGCTTCCCCGTGATGGGGGCGGCGCCGACGAGCGCGCGGGCCGCAGCGCGCTGCGACGCGGGAAACCCGCCCCACGCAATCATGTACGCCGGCACGTCCGGGATCTGCATCAGCAGGTAGGGACTGTCGAAGGCGACGACGACCAGCTTTGCGCGTCGTGCCGAGAGGCCGCGCACGAGCTCCACGAGCGCCGACGGCGCACCGGTGGTCTCCAGCAGGTCGTATCCCGCGAGCTGGTGAACGCCGACGACGACGGCGTCCACCGAATCCGCGGCGCCGAGCAGCCGCGACACATCCAGGGCGGGATCACCCCATGCGACGAACTGCGATCGCGTGCGCGGGATCGCGCGCCGGAGCTCCGCGTCGAACTCCCGTCCAGCGCCGAGATTGTTGCGCCCCGCGATGGTCAGCGACAGCACCCGCATGCCCGAGTCGGCCCTGAGGGGGACGACGGACTGCGAGTCACGCACGAGCGTGATCCCGCGCTCCGCCGCGAGCTGCGCCATCTGCACGTGCTCCGGCGCTCCGACGATCGCACGCAGCGAGTCGAGCCGCACCGTGCGCTCGCGGTGCAGACCCATGCGCTCCTTCAGTGTCAGCAGCCGGCGCACGGAGCTGTCCACGCGTGCCTCCGTGAAGCGACCCTCCTGCACGCCCGCGACGATCGCGTCGATCGCTCCGGGGACGTCCTGCGGCATCAGGATGATGTCGTTGCCCGCGATCACGGCCTGCTTCGTCGCCTCGGCGAGGCCCATGCGCGCGAGCACGCCGCGCATGTCCATGGCATCGGTCGAGAGGATGCCATCGAATCCGAGCCGCTCGCGCAGCAGGCCGCGCATGATGTCCGGTGAGAGCGTGGCGGGCGTGCTGTCGTGCACCACGTTCGGCAGGGCGAGGTGCGCGGTCATCATCGCACCAAGGCCCGCGCGCACGGCGGCGGCGAACGGGACGAGCTCCACCGAGTCGAGCCGCGCCTGCGTCACCGGGATCACGGGGAGGCCGAGGTGCGAGTTCACCTCGGTGTCGCCGTGCCCGGGGAAATGCTTGCCGGTGGCGAGCATCCCGTGGTCCTGGATGCCCCGCACCGCCGCCGCGCCCAGGCGCGCGACCAGCGCGGGATCCTCGCCGAAGGAGCGGGTGCCGATGACGGGGTTGGCGGGGTTGTTGTTCACGTCGAGCACCGGCGCGAACGCCACGTGCACGCCGAGCGCGCGGCCCTCGCGCGCCGTGATGCGTCCCAGCGCATAGGCGAGCGCGGTGTCCCGCGCGGCGCCGATGGCCATCTGCTGCGGGAAGAGCGTCGCGCCGCCGAGGTCGATGGCGTTGGGGGTGAAGTACCCGCCACGTGCACGGAAGCCCGCGCCCCCCTCGAAGTCCGCGCCGACGAGCAGCGGCAGCGCACTCAGCTCCTGCAGCGCATTGAGCTTTGCCGCGATCTCGATCGGCGATCCGACCGAGATGATGAGGCCGCCGACGTGCTCTCGCGTGACCAATGCAGCGGTGCGCTCCCACGCCGGCGAGCCGGCGGCGACGTAGTCGCCGAGGACCCAGGGCCAGACCATCTGGGCGGCCTTGTCGCGGAGGGAGAGGGACGAGAGAATCGCCTCCGGGGTCGCGCGCGCGGCGTCGGGCGTGATACGCCCCGTCGGCGCGGGGGTCGTCGCCGCGGGGGCGCAGGCGAGGGCGAGCGCCGCCCCCGCCGCCACGACGGCGCGGCGGATCACCATTCGATCGTCCCCTTCTTCGACACGTCCACGTCCGTTCCCGACTCGGTCTTGAAGAGGAAGGCCTGCATCTGCTTCGTCAGGAAGGTGCGGGACTGCGGATCCATCAGGTTGAGGCCGTAGTGGTTGATGAGCTGCATCTGCTGGCGGTTCCACTTGCTCCAGCAGTCCTGGCAGATCTCCTGAACGACCCGGGCGCCGATGGGACCGGGAAATGGCGGGCGATCGAACCCCGCGCGGGTCTCGCCGCAGCGGGAACAGGTCACGTCAGGCATGATGATCGGCTGTTGATGAGAGTCAGTGGAAGGCCAGGTGAAAAAATGGCGCGGCCGTCCGGGCCGCGCCATTCGAGCGTGCAGACCGCGGCTTCGGTTACGCCGCCGAGGCTTCGCCCGCGAAGTCCCCGGCGCCGTTGCCCGTGCGATGGTCGTGGACGCCACGCGCGTACTCGACGCGGGCGAGGCGGAGCAGCTGCAGCATGCGGATGTACATCCAGCCGATGTCGAACTCGAACCACCGGGCGGCGAAGCGCGCCGACTTGGGGTCCGCGTGGTGGTTGTTGTGCAGCTCCTCACCGCCGAGCCAGATCGCGATGGGGGAGATGTTGCGGCTCTCGTCCTTCACCTCGTAGTTGCGATAGCCGAGGGCGTGGCCGATCCCGTTCACGACGCCGGCGGCCCAGAAGGGGATCCAGAGCATCTGGACGCCCCAGACGGCCGGCCCGACGAAGAAGCCGAACAGGTAGATGTCGATCGCCAGCATGCAGAGGATGCCGAGCCAGTTGAGGCGGGCGAAGAGATGGCGCTCGAGGAAGTCGTTCGGCGTGCCGCGACCGTACTTCTCGAGGACGCCGGGCTGGCGGACCGCGCGCCGGTAGTAGAAGGCGCCCTTGAGCATGATGTTGCGGAGGCCTTCGACGACCGGACTGTGCGGATCGCCCTCACGGTCGGCGAACGCATGGTGCTTCCGGTGGCAGGCGACCCACTCCTTGGTGACGATGGCGGTGGTCAGCCAGAGCCACGCCCGCATGGGGAGCGACGCAAGGGTGTGCAGCCGGAGGCCGCGATGCGTCTGGGCGCGATGGAGGAAGAGGGTGACGCACACGTTGGTGATGTGACCCGCGATCACGATGAACAGCAGGGGCATCCACCAGCGCGCAGCCCACTCGCCAAATCCTGGCATTCGGTAACTCCACGAAACGGGGTTGTAGCGATACGACACACCCGACCTGCCAGAGGCAGGCCGGGAGGAAGACAACCACGGAATTTAACCCGGGCGTGTCCGGGTGACACCCGACAGCATGCATCGACCGCGCCGCGGCCGTCGTCCGTCGCGGAATACCGGGCCGGACGGCGCGGGCTTGCCTGGCGGCCAAAGCCGTCGTAGGCTCAGGGCGCAATGACGAAACCGACGACCACCCCCGAGACGGACGCGGCGGGCACGTTCACGCACCGATCCGGGGTGGGAGCGGACGCGCGCCGCGCCACCACTGACGGCACCACACGCTTTCGCGCCCGCTTCGCGGACGCGCTGGCGGCCGACCACTTTCGCGTCGGCGTGCAGGATCTCGCGATGTCGTCCATCGGGATCGGCACCTATCTCGGCGCCGACGCCGACAGCGACGACGAAGCGTACGTCGACGCCATCCGCTGCGCCCTGCACAGCGGCATCAACGTCATCGACACGGCGATCAACTATCGCTGCCAGCGGTCGGAACGCGCCGTCGGGCGCGCGGTCCAGCTCATGATGGTGCGCGGCCACGTCGCGCGCGACGAGCTGGTGCTGTGCACGAAGGCCGGCTACATCCCGCTGGAGAACTACCCGCCTGCGACGCAGGAGGGCTATCAGGGGTACCTGCGGCGCGAGTTCTACGCCAGGCACGTGATGGAGCCCGCGGATCTCGTCGCGGGCGGACATTGCCTCGCGCCGGGATTCATCGCCGACTGCCTGCGCCGCAGCCGGCAGAACCTCGGCGTCGACGCGATCGACGTGTTCTACCTGCACAATCCCGAGCAGCAGCTCAACAGCGTCGGCCCGGAGCAGCTCTACGCCAGGATCGAGCAGGCGTTCGCGCTCCTCGAGGCGCGCGCGGCGGCTGGCGAGATCGGCGTGTACGGGATCTCGACGTGGCAGGGGTTCCGCGTCCCGCCGGGATCGCGCAGTCACCTGTCCATGAATGAGCTCGTGACGATCGCGCGGCGGGTGGGCGGCGACGCGCACCACTTCCGCGTCGTCCAGTTCCCGCTCAGCCTCGCGATGCCGGAAGCGGTGCGGGAGGCCACGCAGGACGTTCCCGACCGGGGCCGCGTGTCAGCGATCGAGGCCGCCGCCGCGCTCGGACTGACCGTGATGACGAGCGCGCCGCTGATGCAGGGCCAGCTGACGCAGGGGCTGCCGTCCACGCTTCACACGCTGTTCCCCTCGCTGACGACCGACGCGCAGCGCGCCCTGGGATTCGCGCGGTCGATGCCCGGCGTGACGACGACACTGGTGGGGATGAAGCGCGCGGCGCACGTCACGGAGAACCTCGGCGCCGCGCGCTGAGCGCTACTTCCAGTCGGCGACGAAGACGTTCGTCTCGCCCTGCCGCGCCTGGTTCCGGTTGGAGCCCCACACGAGCTTCGTACCGTCCGGGCTGAACATCGGAAAGCCATCGAAGTCGCCGTGCGTCGTGACCTGTTCGACGCGGTCGGCGCCCGCCCGCTCGAGCGACGCATCGACGAGATACAAGTCGAAGTTGCGGCTGCGGGGGTTGGGAAAGTTCGACGAGAAGATGATCTGCCGGCCGTCGGGGGTCCACGACGGGCCGAAGTTGGCGCCCCCGAGCGCGGTGACCTGGCGCTGGCCGCTGCCGTCGGCATTCATCACCCAGAGCTCCATGCGGTTGGGCCGGACGAGGCCCTGCGCCAGCAGCCGCTCGTAATCCGCCAGCGCGGGCCCTTCGGGGTACCACGCGCGCCAGACGATGCGCTTGCTGTCCGGCGACCACCAGGCCCCACCGTCGTATCCTGCGCGGTGCGTGAGCCGGCGGACGTCGGTGCCGTCGGCGTTCATCGTGTAGAGCTCGAGATCGCCGTCCTTGAGTGACGTGAACACGATCTTCCGGCCGTCCGGCGAGAGCACCGCCTCGGCCGTGTAGACGCCGTAGCTCGTCATCCGGCGCAGGTCGCTGCCGTCGGCGTTCGCGGTGTAGATGTCGAAGGGGTCGATGCGCCAGACGTAGCCCTGCGACGGATCGGGGCGCGGGGGGCACGCGCTGTCCGCGTGATGCGTCGAGGAGAAGAAGATCCGCGTGCCGTCGCCGAAGAAGAATCCGCAGGTCGTCTTGCCGGTGCCGGTGGACACGCGGCGCAATCCGGATCCGTCGGCGTTCATGACGTACTGCTGGTCGCAGGTGCGGCCGTCGCGTGTCGACTGGAAGATCAGCTTCGAGCCATCGGGGCTCCAGTACGCCTCGGCGTTCTCGCCACCGTCGGTGAGCTGGCGGATGTTGGTGAGGCGGGCTTCCCCTGGCTCGGCGGAGAGCGCGGGACGCACCGGCTCGGGCGTCTGGTGAGCCCCCGGCGACGGTGTCGACCCGGCACACGCGGCCATCGCGGCCGCGGCACCGACGAGCGACACGACGACCTGCAGGACGGGACGGCGGCGGAACGGCATCGGCATGTTGGATCGGCTGGATGCGAAGTGGGGCGGACCCGCTGCACGGGCCCGCCCCACAAAGCTATCCCTGGCGATGCGTCAGGCCAGTCGGCTCCTGCTCCCGACCAAGCGGCAGACGCCCTATTGCCTATCGTCGATCGATCACGGCGAATTGCGGCTCGACACGGAGATGCTCGCGGCCTGGGCGAACAGATCCTGCTGCGTGCGCCCCTTCTGGAGCACGTCGATGGCGCGCCGCAGCGGCGCGTCGAAGCGGATGTCGAGCCGCTTCGCGGTCGAGTCGCCAGCGGAGAGGCTCGCGACCCGCTGTTCGAGCAGGCGGTCGATGTAGCGCGTGGCGGCGCTCCACTTCGCATCCTCCACGGTGACACCCTTCGCCCCGATCCGCCGGCGGAACTCCGCCCGCTGCTCTGGCGTGATCGTGAACCGGCCGTTGGCGCCGCGCGACAGCTCGAGCGCGTAGTCGTGCAGCGTGATGTAGACGTCCTGCGT
>DASTYL010000147.1:0-5697 GCA_035764975.1 Gemmatimonadaceae bacterium
GCCCTGACGATCGACGAGAAGGGCATGGCGAAGACGCGCGAGCGGAAGCTCGAGGCGGCGCGGACGATGCACGACATCGTCGTGAACGAGTACGGGCTGCGCCCGGAAGACCTCATCTTCGACGCGCTCACCTTCACGCTGGCCACCGGCGATGCCGAGTGGCGCGACAGCGCGAAGGAGACGATCGAGGGCATCCGCCTCATCAAGCGCGAGCTGCCGGGCGTGTTCACGACCCTCGGCGTGTCGAACGTGAGCTTCGGCCTCTCGGAGGCGGCGCGGCACGTCGTGAACTCGGTGTTCCTGCATCACTGCGTCGCGGCGGGGCTGGATACCGCGATCGTGAATCCCGCGCACGTGCGCCCCTATGCGGAGATCACCGCCGAGGAGCGCGCGCTCGCGGACGACCTGATCTTCGACCGGCGGGACGACGCGCTCCAGCGCCTCATCGAACATTTCGACGCGGGGGGCAGCGAGCGGGCGGCCGTCGCCGCGACCGTCGAGGATCCGACCGCCGGGATGACGCCGGACCAGGTCGTCGCCTGGAAGGTGGTGCACCGCAAGAAGGACGGGATCGAGGACGCCCTCGACGCCGCCGGCGTGCGCACGCAGCCCGTGCGGGTGCTGAACGAGGTGCTGCTCCCCGCCATGAAGGAGGTCGGCGACAAGTTCGGCGCGGGCGAGCTGATCCTCCCCTTCGTGCTCCAGAGCGCGGAGGTCATGAAGCGCGCGGTGAAGCATCTCGAGCAGTTCCTCGAGCGCGCCGAGGGCTACACCAAGGGCAAGGTCGTGCTGGCGACGGTCTACGGCGACGTGCACGACATCGGCAAGTCGCTCGTCGGCACCATCCTCTCCAACAACGGGTACACGGTCTACGACCTCGGCAAGCAGGTCCCCGTCAATACGATCATCGAGCAGGCGCTCGCCGTCGGGGCTGATGCCATCGGGTTGTCGGCGCTGCTGGTCAGCACGTCGAAGCAGATGCCGCTGTGCGTGCAGGAGCTCGACAAGCGGGGCATCGCGATCCCGGTGATGATCGGCGGCGCGGCGATCAACCGGCGGTTCGGGCGGCGCGCCATGTTCGTGGACGGCGAGCGTGCCTACGGCGCTGGCGTCTTCTACTGCAAGGATGCGTTCGAGGGGCTCGAGACGATGGACATGCTCCAGGATCCGGAGCGCCGCGCACCGTTCGTCGCGAAGCTGCTGGAGGATGCCCGCACCGACGTCTTCCTCAACACCGCCGGCAAGGACATCGCCGCCGGCACGGCGGGCGGGGAACGGAGCGACGTCGGCGAGGATCATCCGGTGCCCACGCCGCCCTTCTGGGGAGCGCGCGTCCTGGATGCGATTCCTTACGACGAGGTGATCGACCTGCTCGACCTCGACGAGCTCTATCGCCTGCAATGGGGTGGGCGCGGTTCCGGCGACGCATTCACGAAAGCCGTGCGGGAGGAGTTCGAGCCGACCCTGAAGCGCCTGCGCGAGGCGGGGCTGACCGAAGGCTGGGTGAAGCCGCAGGCCGTCTACGGGTATTTCCCCGTGCAGTCCGAAGGCAACAGCGTCATCGTCTACGACCCCGCGCGGTATGCGGAGAGCGGCACGACCGTGGAGATCGCGCGCTTCCACTTCCCGCGGCAGGAAGGGCGGGAACGCCTCTGCCTCGCGGACTACTACCGGTCGGTGAAGTCGGGAGACGTGGACGTCGCCGCGCTGCAGATCGTGACGGTCGGCGAAGCCGCGACGCGCCACTTCGAGACGCTGCAGGCGGCGAACGAATACACCGAGGCCTTCTACGCCCACGGATTCTCCGTGGAAGCCGCGGAAGCCACCGCCGAGTGGCTGCATCGTCGCATCCGCCGCGAGCTGGGCGTGCCCGGGGGCCGGGGCAAGCGTTACTCCTGGGGCTACGGCGCGTGCCCGGACCTGGACGATCACGGCGTCGTGTTCCAGCTGCTGCCGGAGGCGCGCACCGCGCTCGGCATGGATCACACCGAGAGCTGGCAGCTCCTGCCCGAGCAGTCCACGGCGGCCATCATCACGCATCATCCCGACGCCAAGTACTACGCGGTCCGTACGGGCGCCGCCGCGCCCGCGGCGGCGGACGTGGCCTCAGCGTGAGGATGTCATGAGCACCCCGATCGAACGCCTCCTGGATCCGGAGCGCATCGTCCTCTTCGACGGCGCCATGGGCACGATGCTCTACGCGCGCGGCGTCTTCATCAACCAGTGCTACGACGAGCTGAACCTGCGCGCGCCCGAGCTCGTGCGCGGCGTGCACCGCGATTACGTGCGCGCGGGCGCCGAGGCGCTCGAGACGAACACGTTCGGCGCCAACCGCACGAAGCTGCGGCACTACGGGCTCGAGGCCCAGACGCGCGAGATCAACGTCCGTGCGGCCGCGCTGGCGCGGGAGGTGGCCGATCGCGACGGCAACGGTGACATCCTCGTCGCCGGCGCCGTCGGGCCCCTTGGCGTGCGACTCGAGCCGTACGGGCCCACGAGCACGGAGGAGGCGCGCGAGATCTTCGGCGAGCAGATGAGCGCCCTCGCGGACGGCGGGGTGGATTGCTTCCTGCTCGAGACCTTCGGCGACCTGCTCGAGATCCAGCAGGCGCTGCTCGCCGCCCGCGCGGTGCGGCCGGAGCTGCCGGTGATCGCCCAGATGACGGTCGGCGTCGACGGACGAACGCCATTCGGCGCGAGCCCCGAGGACATCGCCGTCGCGCTCGATCGATGGGGCGCCGACGTGATCGGCCTCAATTGCAGCGTCGGGCCACAGACGATCCTCGAGGCGATCGAGCGCATGGCGACGGTGACGCCGCGCAAGCTGAGCGCGATGCCGAACGCCGGTATGCCGCGCGACGTCGGCGGGCGGCAGCTCTACATGGCGAGCCCCGAATACATGGCATCGTACGCGCGGCATCTCGTGCAGGGCGGGGCGAAGGTCATCGGCGGCTGCTGCGGAACCACGCCGGACCACATCCGGGCGATGGCGGAGGGGGTCCGGCCGCTCCGGCCGCGGACCACGGCGCGCGAGGACACTGCAGGCGCGCTCACGGCGCGGATCGCCGCGACGGCGGACGCGCAGGCCCCCGACGCCCGGAGCCCCGCACCAGCCGTGGTGCCCTTCGCCGACCGTTCCCGCTGGGCGAGCAAGCTGGCCGCCGGGCAGTTCGTGACGTCGGTCGAGATCGTCCCGCCGCGCGGCGTGGATGCGTCGCGCATGCTGGCGGATGCGCGCACGCTGCGCGACGCCGGCGTCGATGCGGTGAACGTCCCCGACGGGCCCCGCGCGCAGAGCCGGATGGGCGCGCTCATGACGAGCGTGCTGCTCGAGCAGCAGGTCGGGATCGAGACCGTCACGCACTACGCCTGCCGCGATCGCAACCTCCTCGGCATGCTGAGCGACCTCCTCGGCGCATCGGCCGTGGGGCTCCGCAACCTGCTGCTCATCACGGGCGATCCGCCGAAGATGGGCCCCTACCCCGACGCGACCGCCGTCTTCGACATCGACTCGATCGGGCTGACGAACCTCGTGCGGAACCTCAACCACGGGCGCGACCCCGGCGGCAACGCGATCGGGACCCCGACGCAGTTCGTCATCGGCGTCGGGATGAACCCGGCCGCCATCGACATCGCCCATGAAGTCCGCCGGTTCGAATGGAAGGTGGAAGCGGGCGCGGAGTTCGCCGTGACGCAGCCCGTGTTCGACGCCGCACAGCTCGAGCGCTTCCTCGCGCGGACGGCGCACGTGCGCATCCCCGTCGTCGCCGGGATCTGGCCGCTGGTCTCCCTGCGCAACGCGGAGTTCATGGCCAACGAGGTGCCCGGGGTGTCGGTGCCCGACGCCGTGATGCAGCGGATGCGCCGCGCGAGCGAGAAGTCGAAGGAGCATGCATTGGCGGAAGGGATCGCGATCGCGCGCGAGATGCTCGCCCGCGTGAAGCCGCTCGTGCAGGGCGTCCAGGTCTCCGCGCCATTCGGCAAGGTGGAGCTCGCTCTCGACGTGTTCGGTGACGTGCTGGAACCGGCCGCGGTGCCGACGCCGCTCGCTGCCCTGCGACACGGGGGATCGTAGGAGCGAAGCGCGATGGCGGATGGCAGGGCACGTGATAGACTTCCACCATGCCCAGCACCACCGCCGCAATCGACACCGGCCGTCTGGTCGACACCATCTTCCCGGCCACCGGCGAGATGGGGCCGCTCTGCCGCGCGATGGACTGGTCCGCGACGCAGCTGGGCCCGGTCGAATCCTGGCCGGAGAGTCTCAAGACCGCCGCCGCGCTCGTCGCGAATCAGGGCATCGCGATGAACCTCTGCTGGGGCCCCGATCTCCTGCAGATCTACAACGATGCCTACCGCGTCATCATGGGCGGCAAGCATCCCGCGGGGCTCGGGCAGTCGGTCCTCTGGAGCTGGGCGGAGATCCGCGAGGACATCGAGCCGCTGTTCCGGCGCGTCTTCGAAGGCGAGACGGTCTATCGCGAGGACATGCTGCTCCGTGTCCACCGACACGGCGTGCTGGAAGACGCGTATTTCACGTTCTCGTACAGCCCCGTGCGCGTCGAGTCCGGCGCCATCGGCGCGGCGCTGATCAACTGCTACGAGACGACGGCCCAGGTCAGGTCACGGGCCGTCCAGGCCGAGCGGGATCGCCTGTTCCGTGAGCTCGAGGTCGAGCGATCGCGCCTCAAGCACGTGTTCCAGCACACACCGTCGTTCCTCGCCGTGCTCCGTGGTCCGGACCACGTCTTCGAGCTGGCCAACGACTCGTACGTGCGCCTCGTCGGCCATCGCGACGTCGTCGGCAAGCCGGTGCGCGAGGCGCTCCCCGAGATCGAAGCGCAGGGATTCATCGCGCTGCTCGACCGGGTGCTCGCCACAGGGGAGCCGTTCGTCGGCCGGGAGATGGCGATCGACCTGCAACACGAGCCGGGCGGGCCGCTCGAGACGGCATACCTCGACTTCCTGTACCTGCCGATGGTCGAGGCGGACGGTTCCCGCTCGGGCATCATCGCGCACGGCGTGGACGTCACCGCGCAGGTGATGGCGAGGCGGGACGTCGAACGCCTGCTCATCGAGGCCGAAGAGGCGCGGAAGGAAGCGGAGCTCGCGAACCGGGCGAAGGCGGAGTTCCTCGCGGCAATGAGCCACGAGCTCCGGACTCCCCTCAACGCCATCGGGGGATATGTCGATCTCATCGACATGGAGATCCACGGGCCCGTCACCCCCGCCCAGCGCACCTCCCTGGCCCGGGTGGCCGCGAGCCAGCGGCATCTCCTGACGCTCATCAACGACATCCTCTCGCACGCACGGCTCGAGGCGGGCCGGCTGGAATTCCACATCGAGCCGCTGAACGTGTTCGACATGCTCGCAAGCGTGGAAGCGCTCGTCGCGCCGATGGCAGAGTCGAAGGGGATCGCCTATTCCGTCCGGGAATGCGAGCGGGGTATCCGGGTGGCGGCGGACGAGGAGCGGGTGCGGCAGATCCTGCTCAACCTCGTCACCAACGCCGTGAAGTTCACCCACCAGGGAGGCTGGGTCGCGATCTCCTGCGAGACCGCGGGTGATCGCATCCGAATCCGGGTGCACGACAACGGGCGCGGGATCCCCGCCGACAAGCTCGAAACCGTGTTCGACCCGTTCATGCAGCTGGTACGGACCTTGAACCGCCCGGAGGCCGGGGTGGGGCTCGGGCTC
>DASTYL010000148.1:0-2985 GCA_035764975.1 Gemmatimonadaceae bacterium
ACGACTGCACGCCGTAATACAGCCCCGCCGGGCGCGGGGCGGTGATGCGCACCTCCTCCGCGGTCACGCGCAGGTCGTACCCTTCCTCACCGAGGCCGCGCGCCGACTCCGCGTCGAGGAGCAGCACGATCGCGCGCGGGGGGACGGTGTCGGCCGTCGCGAGCACGCGCGCGGGCGGGCGCGCCTCGCCCGCGAGCATCGCCGAGAGCCCGGTGGCGATGCGACTCGCGGCTGCGTGATCCGCATCAGTCACACTCCCCGCGATGCGGACGACCACCGGCGTCAGCGAATCGATCACGAAGACCGCGCCCGGCGTCGCGCGGAACTGCTCCGGCGCCGGAATGATCGCGTGCGCCAGCGCCGGCTCGACGAGGCTCGGCGTCGTGTCCAGCGGCCCGGGCGCGGGTGCCGGCGGGCCCCCGCGGGAAGGGGCGCAGGCCGCGGCCGCGAGCACGACGATGGTGGAGGCGAGGACGATGGGCAGGCGCGAGGTCCCGCGCGGTGCACGTGGCATGGCCATCCGGTTGGTGAGGGTCAGGCGGGGAAGCCGCCACCCGGGACGGCTTCCATGGAGCGGGTGTGGCGCTTGCGCGCCGCATTCGGCGCGTGGCGCAGCAGGGTGACGACGAAGGTGGCGCCGCCATTCCGCGAGCTGTCGAGCGCGATGCGCCCGCCCATCCCCTCGGTGAGGTCGCGGCTGATCGCGAGTCCGAGCCCGACACCCTCGCCCGGACGATTCAGCGCCCGGTCGCCCTGCACGAAGGGCTCGAAGATCGTGGCCCGATGATCCGGCGCCACGCCCGGCCCCGTATCGCTGACGCGGATCTGCACGAGCTCGCGGCCGTGCTCGTCGCGCTCGGGGAGCACCTCGGCGCCGACTTCCACGCGGCCGTCGGCGGGCGTGAACTTCACCGCGTTGGCGACGAGGTTCAGCATCACCTGGTCCAGCTTCTCGCGATCCGCGTAGACCGTGAGGTCGTCGTCCGGGCGCGACGCGTCGATGACGATGCGCTTGGCGCGCGCCTGCGGCTCGACCATCGAGAGCACGATGTCGATCGACTCCGCCAGCGGCACCTCGGCAAGATCGAACTCCACATGGCCCGCGTCGATGCGGGCGAAGCTGAGCACGTCCTCGATCAGGTGCAGGAGGTGTCGCTGGCTGTGGCCGATGCGCTGGAGCGCGTCGCGCTGCTCCTGCGTGAGGTCGCCGTGGATGCCCATCTCCATGATCTGCGTATAGCCGGCGATCGCGTTGAGCGGCGTGCGGAGCTCGTGGCTCATCATGGCGAGGAAATCCGCCTTCGTGCGGTTGGCCCGCTCGACGTCGGCGATCCGGCGCTCCAGCTCCGTCCGGGAGACCGCGATCTGCCGTGACATCTCGTCGAAGCTGTGGGCGAGCTTCCCGAGCTCGTCGTCGCGATCGAGGTTCACCGGCACGGTGAATCGCCCCTTCGCCAGCTCGTCCGCGGCTGCCGCGAGCTGGTGCAGCGGATGCGTGACGCCGCGCGCAATGCGCCACGTGACGATGGTGCCCGCCAGCGCCAGCAGCAGCACGATGAGGGCGAGCCGGCGCGTCGCCTGGCTCGGGCCTGCGCGGACGGATTCCGCCGGCACCTCGAGCACGACTCCCCACGGGGTGCCGGCGATCGGTTGCCGGGCAAAGAACACCGCGCCCACACCCTGGCGTTCGGCCAGCTGCAGCGAGTCCTGAGCCGCCGGGACGGATGCGAACGTCGACCTGCCGTCGAGGGTGAACCACGGCCCCCCGCGCAGGTTGTGCACGTACAGGCTGACATCCTCGCCGGTGAGGTCACGGAGCGTGGCCGTGATGTTCTGCCGGGGATTGGAGCGCCGCAGCGAGGCGACCGTTCCGGCCACCTGCCCCATCTCGTCGCGGATGCGGATCGCCGTCCAGGTATGCAGCTGCCCGCCGGCGATGAAAAGCTCGCCGTTCCACGGCGCGTTGCGGTCCTGCGATTCGGGAGGGGGCGGCACGCGCCGCTGCAGCGCGGGGAGCCCGCTGGCGATGTCCGCGCCCCACGTGGCCACGATGTTTCCCGCTGCATCCATCAGCAGGACCTGCGACTCGCCGGGGCTTCGCGCGTTGAGCGCGCGCACCGCCTTGCCCGCGTCCTCCAGTGCCGCCGGGGTCGGGGGAGCGGGGGTCTGGAGCAGTCGCCGCACCGCCGGCGCGGTCGCGGCGGTCCGAAGCTGCGCCTCCCGGAGCCTCGCCGTCGTCTCCATGGTGCCGACCAGCGCCTGGATGGCGCTCGTCAGCCCGCGATGGGCCGCGTTCTCGGCGCCCGAAACCAGTGCGCGGTACGTGAAGAACAGCGCAGTCCCGAGCGTCGTCACGAGGACGGCGGTGAGGATGAGCGGGAGCCGGCGCTCGAGGGACAGCGTACGGCGGCGGGCTGACTGCATGCCGCCAACGTTAACGCGGCGCCGGGACACCAGACAGGGCTGTCCGCTATTCTTGAGATGTGACGCAGATCCGGACCCGCTATCCCATTCCCGCGACGACCCATCGCACGGAGCTCGTCATCGACCGGAGTCGCTTCATCGCGACCGTCGCGCCGGCGGCAACCCCGGATGAGGCCGCCAGCTTCATCCAGTCCGTCAGTGCCGAATTCCCCGACGCGACCCACAACTGCTGGGCATTCGTCGCGGGGCCGCCCGGCAGCACGAGCCATATCGGCATGAGCGACGATGGCGAGCCGCATGGCACCGCCGGGCGACCCATGCTGACCACGCTGCTCCACGCCGGCCTTGGCGACGTCGCCGCCGTCGTGACGCGGTACTTCGGCGGCGTGAAGCTCGGCACCGGCGGCCTCGCGCGCGCCTATGCCGGCGCGGTCAACGACGCCCTGGCGTCGCTACCGCGCGCCGAGCGGGTTGCATGGGCGACGCTGACGGTGCGGGTGGAGTATGCGGTGGTCGGCAGCATCCAGCTCCTCCTGCCGGCCTTCGAGGCGACGGTGACGG
>DASTYL010000149.1:0-18928 GCA_035764975.1 Gemmatimonadaceae bacterium
CGTCGAAAGCGTGGAGGTGGACCCGCTGGCCAGGTCCCGCATGCGGATCGTCGTCACCTTCGGCTGCGAGTCGTACTTTCGCACGCCGTCCTGCCAGGCAGTGATCCCCCCGTCCACCGGCAGCTGCCGTGTGTGCGACTCGGCCGAGAGGAGCATCGTGGCGCCGCCGCGCCATTCGTACACGGAGTCCGCGTCCGGATAGGTCAGGGTCCAGTCCAGCGGGCGCCAGATAAGCCGGTGACGCCAGATCGTGAAGAGCGCGTGGTCCGGCGCGAGGATGGTCCCCCAGTCGGGCAGGCCGCCGCGGTGCAGCACCTGGTCTGCAGTCGCGTCGCCCGTACCGAATCGAATGCGCCCGCTCCCGGCGGTCGCGAGATAGCCGCCGCCTGTCTTCTCAATCACGGAATCGGCGTACAGCACGCGCGTGCCGTCGAAATCGAGCACGGGCCCGGCCGTGCGCACTCGCGCCGAGACGTTCGCCGCGTCGAGGGCGTACACGGTGTGCGTGCGCGTCACTGCCTGCCCGACGACGTCGGTTCCCGTGATTGCCAGCTCGAGCTGTCCGACCCAGCCGGAGAGCGACACATCGGCGTCGATCCGGGCAGTCCCCGACGCGACCTGCACCCACACGCCGTCGGGATAGCGCACGCTTGCGGTCAGTGAGCGGCATCCGCCGGCCGCGTCGTCGGAGCACGTCGCCTGCAGGCGCAGCATCGGATTCGCGACCGTGAACGCGAGCGGGGATGTGACCGACACGACCGGTGGGATGTTGCGCGTGATCGTGATCGTATCGCTGATTTCGCGGCCCGCGGTGGTCCGGGCAGTCGCCCGCAGCACGTGGGCTCCCGCCGGCACACCGGCGACCTGGAGCCATCCTCGCCAGGTCGCGTGCTCCACGGGCAGCTCGACCTCACGGTCGGCATATCGCGCCGTCACCGACGCGAGCTCCTCGTCGGAGTGGACCCACGCATGGACGAGAAGACTGTCGCCGCTGTGATATCCCGGGTAGTGCTCACCCAGTGCTACCGAGATGGCCATGCCCACCGGGCTCAGGACGGCGTAGGTCGCACCGCCCTCCATCGCCCGCACGCGTAAGGTCTTCGTCTCCGTGTCGATCCAGGAGTCGGACCAGGACACCCATTCTCCATCGCTGCGGAACGTGAGCCTCAGCGTCGTCGGATCGATCCCCGTGGCGAGGGCAAGGCGGTCGTAGCGCACGATCAGCGTGCCGACGTTGCCACCTGGTACCTCGCGCCCGACAGGTCCCGGGTCGAAGAAGAACATCGAGCCGGGGATTGGCCGCGTATCGTTGGGGCTCGGGACCGACGCCGGACGGAGCACCGCACGCGGCGTGCTGACATCGTGATCCGGCTCGAACGTCACGAGTCCGTCGAGCGTTGTGATCGGCCCGGAAGGACGGTTCCCGGTGGGCCCATCACATGAGGCTGCGAGCAGGACGAGCGTCGCGAGCGACGCGAGGCGGAGGGGGCGAAAGATCATGGCACTGGATGACGGAAGGACTGACCGCAACATCGTACATCATCTGTTTGTGAAGTGCCATCGGCTCTTCTCCCGCGCCCGGTCCCGCCCGACGGTGGAAGCGGCTCTGCGTCACGCCACGTAACACGCACTCTGCTTCCCTCTTCGATCCACTGACGGTCCTGTCTACATACTGCTTCTTCCCGCCCGACCTGATGCCTGCGTACGCGCGAATGAGCCACTTCCGGTCTCCCTTCGCAATCACTCCCCCTCCTGAACGGTTCGCGGCCTCCGCTCCCCCGTCGTTCGCTGCTGCGCCAATGCACTCTCCACAGGTTGAATGGTTCAACAGCAGGGTGTATTGGCCGGTGTGTAGGGAGTGTGTCGGAAGCAGCCCATCCGCGTAACGCAGCCATCCAGATCAAGATGCGCGGGCCGAAATAAACCCTGCTGTGTACCCGTAAGCCCTTGCTATATTTCAGCTTCGGGAGTCCCGACCCAGCAGCTCAGTGCTGATACTCCGTGCGCCACGCTGTGCTCGCGATCGCAAAGGCGGCGCGAGGCGCCCCCGAAGCAGGGTCGGCCGGCGCCAGGGGCCAGGGGCCGACGTTCGGGGGCGCTTGCGCCCGGGGCCTCAGGCGCTGAAACTGCACCGGCGGGGCGGAACAAAGCCCCGTCCGCAACTTTAGGAGAGTACATGGCACGCAGCAGCACCGAGGCACCGGTCGAAGCGCTCGCGCGACGCGCGGCGGCGATCGTCCTCGAGAACAAGGGCACGGACGTCGTCCTCCTGAACCTCAAGGGGGTGACGGACATGACGGACTACTTCATCATCGCCAGCGGGACCTCCGACACGCACGTTCGCGCGCTTGGCGAGCACGTGCTGGAAGACATGAAGAAGGAGGGCACGGCCGCCCACCATGTGGAAGGTCTCCAGACCGGCCGGTGGGTGCTCCTCGACTACGTCGACTTCGTCGTGCACATCTTCCACCCGTCCTTGCGGCAGTTCTACCAGCTGGAGCGCTTGTGGGGAGACGCCGAAGTGATCCCCGTCGGGGAGCAGGGATAACACCGCGCCGCCGCGCGCCCCGCCGGGCGTTCCGTCTCGCCATCGGGGCCCTCGGCCTCGCGCTCGCCGCCGCCGCGCCCCATCCCGCGGCGGCGCAGTCGTATTTCGGGCAGAACCAGGTCCGCTACGACGACTTCGACTGGAAGGTGCTCGAGACCGAGCACTTCCTGATCCACTACTACCCCGCCATCGAGGTCGCCGCGCGCGACGCCGCGCGCATGGCGGAGCGCGCCTACGCGCGCCTGTCGCGGATGCTCGACCATCAGTTCCGCGAGAAGAAGCCCATCGTGCTCTTCGCGTCGCGCACCGACTTCGCGCAGAACAACGTCACCGGCGATCTGGGCGAAGCCACGGGCGGCGTGACGGAGTCGCTCCGCCATCGGATGCTGCTGTACTTCACCGGCGACTATCACAGCTTCGAGCGCGTGCTGACGCACGAGATGGCGCACGCCTTCCAGTACGACGTGTTCGCGCGTGGCCGCGCCGGCGCGGGGCTGCAGACGATCGCACAGGCGAACATGCCGCTCTGGTTCACCGAGGGGATGGCCGAATACCTCTCGATCGGGCCGGCGAGCGCGGTCACCGACCAGTGGATGCGGGACGCGGCGCTTCACGGCGACCTGCCGTCGGTCAAGCAGATGACCGAGCACCCCGATCGGTACTTTCCCTACCGCTTCGGGCACGCCTTCTGGACGCACGTGGCCGCGCGCTACGGCGACGAGTCCGTCGGCCAGGTGCTGGCCGCCGTCCCGGGGAGCGGGATCGAGCGGGCGTTCCGCCGCGAGCTCGGCGTCACCCCGGACGAGCTGGCGGAAGAGTGGCACGAGACGATGCAGACCGTGCATCTCGCCCGCGTCGGCGCAACGCAGCGGCCGCGGGCGATCGCGCAGCCGCTGCTGAGCGCGCGGCAGAGCCGCGGTGGAGAGGTCTTCCTCGCGCCCGCGCTCTCGAGCGATGGCCGTCATGTTGCCTTCCTCGCGAACGGGCGGTACTCGCGCGGCGAGGTGTTCATCGACCTCTGGCTGGGCGACGGGCGGACCGGCCAACGGCTCGATCGCCTCGCGAAGAGCACGACCCGGGAATTCGAGGAGCTGCGGTTCCTCTATTCGCAGAGCGCGTTCTCGCCGGACGGGTCCATCATCGCGTTCACCGCGCAGCGCCGCGGGCGCGACGTCCTCGTGCTCATGGACGTGGCGAAACGCCGGGTGATCCGCCGGCTCGACCTCGATGTGGAAACCGCGACGGGGCCGACCTTCTCCCCCGATGGCCGGCGGATCGCCTTCAGCGGGACACGCGGCGGGATCTCGGACCTGTATGTCGTGAACGTCGAGAAGAACGAGCTCGTGCAGCTCACCGACGACCGCTACGGGGACATCCAGCCGGCGTGGTCGCCCGATGGCGCCAGCATCGCCTTCGCGACGGACCGCGGCGAGGAGGCGAACCTCGCACTGCTGACGGTCGCCCCGATGCGCGTCGCGATCCTGGACGTGGCGACACGGCAGGTGAGCATGCTGCCCGGCCAGGCGGGAACGGCGATCAATCCGCAGTGGGCGCCCGACGGCGCCACGCTCGCCTACGTCACCGACCGCACGGGCGTCGCCAACGTCTTCCTGTACGACCTCGCGGAGCGCGAGCACTTCCAGCTCACGAACCTCATCGGCGGCGTCGCGGGGATGACGGATCTCAGCCCGGCGATCTCGTGGGCCTCCCGCGCGGACCGGCTCGCGTTCAGCCACTTCGACGACGGCCACTTCACGATCTGGTCGATGGCGAACCCGCGCGCGCGGCGCACCGTCCCCTTCCGGGGGGGCGGGCTGACGGCGCCCACCGTGGCGCGGCGCGAGGGCTTCCACGACCCGGAGCCGGGCGACTCCACCTACCGCCCCCCCGTGTCGGTCGCGCAGCTGCTCGACAGCGCGGGGATCGGGCTCGAAGACAGCGTCCGGATCGACGATGGTCCGTATCGCGCGCGGCTGCATCCCGACTACGTCGCCCGGCCGAGCATTGGATACGCCCCGGACAGCTACGGCCGGAACGTCTTCGGCGGCACCACCGTGGTCCTCAGCGACCTGCTGGGTGATCATCGCGTCGGCTTCGCCGCCGAGGTGAATGGCCGCTGGGAGGAAGCGCGGTTGTTCGCGGCGTACTCGCTGCTCTCCAATCGCTGGCAGTACAGCGGCGGCATCGCCCAGTCCCCGTTCTACTTCCTCTCGGACAATCGCTACACGCAGGTGGAGACGCAGCAGTTCGAGGAGCAGGAGATCACGACGTATCTCGCGCGCCAGGCGTTCGTCTCCGCTTCGTATCCCCTCTCGCGCTTCGACCGGTTCGAGCTCGGCATGGGCCTCAACGGCATCGCGGTCCGCCGGTCGCTGGTGCGGCGTGACATCACCGGGGGCGCCGATGGGCGCTTCCGACTCGTCTCGCGGCGCAGCGACGAGGGGCTCGACTACGTCGATGCGCAGCTGGCCTACGTCTCCGACAACACGCTGGCCGGACCGACCGGTCCCGTGGCGGGGCGCCGGTATCGCTTCGAGGTCAACCCCGTCACCGGGTCGCTGCGCTGGCTCGAGTATCTCGCCGACTATCGTCGCTACGACCCGATCGTGTTCGGATCGCTGACGCTGGCGACCCGCGTGTACACCAACGTGGCCGTCGGCCGGGACGAGACGGCGTTCCCCAAGTACATTGCGCGCCCCGACTTCGTGCGCGGCTACGACCGGACGAACGTCGCGGTCGGCTTCGGGTGCCAGACGTCCGCGCCGAGCGCGTCGCGGTGCAACTCCGTGCAGCTGCTCGGCAGCCGGGTGGCCGTGGCCAACGCGGAGCTCCGCTTTCCTGTCCTGCGCCAGATCCCGCTCGGCTTCGCGCCGCTGTCGCTGCCGCAGGTGGACGGCGTGGCCTTCTTCGACGCCGGCCTGGCATGGACCCCCGAACAGACCGTCTACGGGTCCCGCCCCTCCAGCTACGATCCGTCGCGGCAGCGCTATCCGCTGCGCAGCTATGGCGTCGGCCTGCGGGCGAACTTCTTCAACTACGCCGTGCTGCGCTGGGACTACGCCATCCCGCTGGACGACGAGGACGGGCGTGGCTTCTGGACCTGGAGTCTCTGGCCGAGCTTCTAGGGGCGGGCGGGCCGGGTGCGTTCCCGCGCGTTCGTGAGTGCGTCCGGGCGCGCCGTCAACCCCCTGCAAGCCCTGCATTTCCGTTGTCCAACCCCATGTCCGTCACTAGCTTTCGCGCGTGCGCACGCTCCTCGCGTTGACGCTCGTGCTTGCCGCTTGCGGCCCCGCAGACCGCCCAGGGCAGTCCGCCGCGCACGACGCTCCTTCCGCCAGCCAATCCCGCGGACCCGACCCCCTCGTTCTGCGCGTCTCGCGTGCAGGAGGTCAGGCCCGGGTTTACGCCTATCCGGCCGTCGACTCGCTGGTGTGGTCGGCCCCCGGTGCGCCGAAGATCGCCGCCGTCCTGGGCTTCGATCCCGACGAAGGCGTGATCACCTTCGTCGATCAGCGCGGAGTCCCCGGCCGGATCGACCTGCGGCTCGGTGACGTCTCGCAGGCCGGCGCCAGCTTCAAGCTGGCCGGGGCCGGATCGGCGGACGGATCGTCCATCTTCGGCGTCTCCGGCGGCAAGGCGATTCGCTTCACCGCAACGGGCCGCTGGGAGCTCGAGCGCAAGTCGCCGCTTGCCGTGGTATTCCCGCAGCCCGACGGCGCCCTCGTCACGCTGTCGCGTGACACCGACGGCTCCGTGGATCTCTGGCGCGTCTTCCCGCCGGACTCCGACATCCTCGACAGCGCGACCGTCGAGGGGCTCGTGGACGGGCCGCGGATCCAGGGGGGCGACCTGCTCTACCTCGCGACGCCGACGGGTTTTGCCGTGGTGCAGGCGAGAAACCTCGAGCGGCTCCCGGAGATCACCCTCACCGGCAGGCCGAAGGCGGCGGTATCCACGCCGAGCGGCGACCGGCTGTTCATCGCGGTCGAGGGCGACACCGCCCTCGCGGTGTACGATCGCTATCGCGGTACGCTCGGGGCGGCCGCGCCCCTCCCGGCGACGCCGCGCGACCTGCGCATGGACCCGCTCGGCCGGTATCTGCTCGTCCGGCCGGAAGTCGGCGACTCGGCGTGGATCATCGCCGTCGGGACGTCGAAGCCCGTGGGGACGGTCCGGACGGCGTGGCGGTCGGACATCCCGTTCGTGGCGTCGGACGGCGTGATTGCCACGGTCGTCGGCAAGGACGTCGTCTTCGTGGACGGCGCCACGATGCGTCGCACGCGTCGCATCGCCGGTGGGGCCGCGGACTTCTGGTATCCGTTCCACTGGGCGGGATTCCGCCCGCGCGCGGCGGGCCTGGACCAGCCGGTCGAGTTCGAGGTAGGGACGAGCGACACCGCCGCCGATTCGTCGCTCGCGGCGGCAGCGGCGGCCGCGGACACGATCGCTCCCCCCGCCGACACGGCCGCCGAGGCGGTGGCGACCCCAGCGACCACCCGGTGGGTCGTGTCGTTCGCCGCGCTGCTCGTCGAGTCCAGCGCCCGCCAGCTCGCCCAGGAGATCACGGTCAACGGGCAGCATGCACGACTCGAGACGACGATGCGCGACGGCGTGCCCGTGCATCGCGTGGTGCTCGGGCCGTACTCGTCCCGGGACGAAGCGGAGCGCGTCGGACGGGACTCCGGCCGGTCGTACTGGGTCTACGCGGCGGCGAAGCCCTGACGATGTCGGCGGACTTCGACTGGGAAGCGGAGGGCGTCCGCCTCGGCGAGACGCTCGACGGGCACCACGCCATCGTGGTGCTCGGGACCGATGAGACGGCGACCGCTCGTGTCGCCATCGGGATCGGCCGCGCCCAGGCGCACCGGCGTCATGTGGCGGTCGGCGACCTGCTCGGCGAGGTGGCGCCCATCCAGTCGCTCGTCGCGGGTGATGACCCGCATGGCATCACGGACAGCTTCGTGTACGGCGTGTCGCTGAACCGGATCGCGCGCGAGGTGGCGTCGGTCCCGGGTCTGTTCGTCATGCCGACGGGGACCGAGCCCGTCGACGCGGCAGCGGTTTTCCCGAGTCCGCGCTGGCGCCGACTCGCCAGCGGCTTCCGCGAGATGGGGGCGCTGCTCGTCCTGGCGGCGCGCGCCGACGCGCCTGCCGTCGCGGAGCTCACCACGCAGCTCGACGGCGCGGTCCTCGTCGGGGAGGTCGTTCCTTCGCACGTGCCCGTCGCGTCGGTGATCTCCGTCGTGCGCCGGCCCGTGGAGCTGATCGACGACGAGCTGCCCCTCTCCCCCGCGCCGGGGATCGAGGTGATCGAGCCGCCGGCGGAGCGCCGCGTGTCGGCCGTTCGCATCGCGCAGGGCGCGGCGGCGGCGCTGCTCATCGCGGCGCTCGGGGTGTGGTTCGCGATGCGCCCCTTCGCGTCGCAGACGCGGCCCTACGCGCCGAAGCCCGACACGACGAGGACCGCGGCCGCCGTGATCGCCGGCGCTGCCGGCACGCAGGCGCCGGCGACCCCCTCGGACTCCGTGCGCGCCGCGCTGCTCGTCGCCAACCCGCAGGACAGCGCGAACGCCGCGGCCTTCGCGGTCGAGTTGCTCTCGGCGAACACGCAGGCCGGGGCGGCCGCGCGGGTCCGCGAGGAAAGCAACCGCACGCCGGCGAGTACTTTTACGCCGGCCGTCGTGGACGGCGCCGAGTGGTACAAGGTGGTGGCTGGTGCCTATCTCACCCGCGAGCCGGCGGATTCGCTGGGTGACGTGCTGCGCCGCCGCGGGCTGCGCGGGACGGTGGTTCGCCTTCCCTACGCCTATCTCGTGAATTCGGCGGTGGCGAGCGACAAGGTGCAGGGGCTGCTGAACGCGTACCGCGATCTCGGGCAGCCGGTATACGCGCTCGTGCAGGGGGATGGCACGTTCAACGTCTATGCAGGCGCCTTCGAGACGCCCGCCCAGGCGGCATTGCTGAGGGAATCGCTTCGCGCGGCGGGGATCGCTCCGACGCTCGTGTTTCGAACCGGGAGAGTACTCTAGTGCGGCTGACCAAGCTCGAGGTGCACGGCTTCAAGTCGTTCGCCGATGCAACGACCATGGTGTTCGAGCCGGGGGTGACGGCGATCGTCGGCCCCAACGGGTGCGGCAAGTCGAACGTCTCCGACGCCGTGCGCTGGGTGCTCGGCGAGCAGCGCGCGCGCCTGCTGCGCGGCTCGAAGATGGAAGAGGTGATCTTCCAGGGGTCGAGCGCGCGGCGCGCCGTGAACGTGGCCGAGGTCTCGCTGCACTTCGAGAACGAGGATGGGCAGCTGCCCGTGCCGTTCCGCGAGGTCGTGATCACGCGCCGGCTCTCCCGGTCTGGCGAGAGCGACTACTTCCTCAACCGCGCGCCCTGCCGCCTGCGCGACATCAGCGACCTGCTTCGCGGCACGGGGCTCGGCGCGGACACGGGCGTCGTCATCGAAGCGAAGATGATCGACGCGCTGCTCTCGGATCGGCCGGACGATCGCCGCGAGCTGTTCGAGGAGGCGGCCGGTGTCGGGCTGTACCGCGATCGCCGCCGCACCTCGGAGCGCAGGCTCGAGGAGACCGCGGGCGACCTGCAGCGGCTCGACGACCTGATCGCCGAGGTGCAGAGCCAGGTGCGATCGCTGGCGCGCCAGCGGAAGCGGGCGGAACGCCACGTCGAGCTGACGGATCGGCGCTTCACCGTGGAGCTGTCGCTCGCCGGCCGCGAGATGGAAGCCTGGGCCGCGGAGCTGACGCGCCTCGAAGCGCGCGTCGCCGAGCTGCGGGAGAAGCTCCCGACCATCGAGATGGGAGCCGCCGAAGCCGAGGAACGGCGCGAGGTCGCGCACGGGGCACGCGCCGCCGCCGAGGCGCAGCGCGCGGAGCTGTCGCGGCTCGTCGCGGAACAGCGCCAGCAGGTCGCGCAGGTGCGCGGTGAGATCGCGGTGGCGGAGGAGCGGCAGCGCAACGCGCTGCAGCGTCGCCAGCGCGCCGAGGCGGAAGCAGAGGATCGGGCGGCGACCGGATCGCGCCTCGCGGACGATCGCGACGCCGCTGCCGCCGAGCGGAAGATGCTCGAGCAGGAGCTGCACGAGGTGCAGGCGGAGCTCGCACAGCACCAGGAGTCGGAGGAGGTCGTGCGCCGCGGCGTCGCCGAGGCCCGCATGGCGGTGGACGCCGCCGAGCGTGCCGTCCGCGAGCTCGAGGACCGGGCGCGCCGCGTGGACATGGACCGCGAGCGCGCGCAGCGCGAGCACGACGAGATCGCCCAACGGCTCACCGCGCTGGAGCCCGAGCACCAGCAGCTTGCCGACGCCGCGGCGGCGACCCGCCGCGAAGTGGAAGCCGCGGTCGTCGCCCTCGAGGAGGCGCAGGCGCTCATGGGTGCCGCGCAGGCGGAGCTCGAGGCGGCCCGCGCCGCCGATCGCGAGGTGCGTGAGCAGGAGTCCATCGCGCGCGCAGAGCTGTTCCGCGCCGACGAGGCCTGGACGCAGCTTCAGGGGAAGGTGAATGCGCTGGAGGGACTCGAGCGCGAGCGCGTCGGCCTCGCCCCGGCCGCGGCGCGGCTGCTCAAGGAGCGTGAGCGCTTCGGCGACGGCGCCGTTCTCGGTCCGCTCTCGGATTTCCTCTCGGCCGATCAGCACGCGGCGGCGCTCGTCGAGCGCTTCCTCGGCGCCACCGTGCACGCGGTCGTGGTGCGCGACCAGGCGGCGGCAGATGCCGTCCGCGCCTGGCACCACGACGCCAACCCCGGTCCCCTGCTCCTCCTCCCGCTCGATGCCGCGGCGGAGCAAAGCGGCGGCGAATCGGGCGGCCTCGCGGATCAGGTCAACACGACCGAAGGAGCGCGCGGCTGGGTGCGCACGCTGCTCGGGCGGGTGCGTCCGGTGGAGGATGGGACGGCTTTCGTCGACGCGCGCGGCGCCGTATGGCTCCCCGGTACGGTCGGCGGCCCGGGCCCGCTCCAGCGCCGGGCCGAGCTTGCGGCGCTGCGCGACGAGCTCACGGCGCTCGAGGCCGCGCGCCGTGCCGCCTCCGAGACGGCGGATGCGCTGCGTGAGGAGCTGACGCTCGCCGAGCGGCGCACGACCGAGGCGGCCGAGCAGGCATCCGAGGCGCAGCAGGCAGCGCGCACCGCCGCCGGGCGCCACCAGGAGCTCGAGCGCCGGCAGCAGCGGGCGGACCGCGAGCTGCAGGAGGCGGAAGCGCTCGCCGAGCGGCTCGGCCTGCGCCTCCAGGATCTCGCCGAGAAATCGGAGAAGCTGCGTGCGGAGA
This sequence comes from Gemmatimonadaceae bacterium, assembly GCA_035764975.1. Taxonomy (GTDB): domain Bacteria; phylum Gemmatimonadota; class Gemmatimonadetes; order Gemmatimonadales; family Gemmatimonadaceae; genus JACDHQ01. The sequence continues at coordinate 10,822 of DASTYL010000149.1, forward strand.
GCGAGAGCTTCGCCACCGAGAGCGAGGATCGCCAGGCCGCGGTGCGCACCGCGCGGGCGGCGCTCACCGAGGCCGAGCAAGCCCAGGACGAAGCGCGCGAGCTGCGCACCCGCTGGCAGGTCGCGCAGGCGCAGGCGCAGGCCCGGCTCCAGATGGCGGCCGATCGCGAACGGCGGCTGGGCGAGGAGATGGCATCGGCGGCATCACGCCTCGAGGCGCTGCGCGCCGAGCTCACCGATCTCTCCTCCGCCGACAGCGCGCTCGCGGAGCAGATGGAAGTGTGGCAGATGGATCTCGAGGCACGGGCCTCCGCCCTGTCCGACGGGGAAGCCCGCCTCGCCGGTGCGGAAGCCGCGGTGCGCGCCGCGGACGAGGCCCTGGTCGCCGCCGAGCAGGCATTGCACGAGGCACGGCGCACCGCGGGCTCGGCGAGCGACGAGATGCATCACGCGGAGCTGCGCTACACGGAGCTCTCCGGCCGGCGCGCGGCGATCCGCGAGCGGCTGGAGACGGAGTGGCGGCGGCCGCTCGAGGAGATGCTCGCCGCCGTGCAGGCGGTGGAGCTCGACGATGCGGCGCTGCGCGCCGAGTCGGAGGAGCTGCGCCGTCAGCTCGAGCAGCTCGGACCCGTGAATGCGCTCGCGATCGAGGAGCACGAGGAGACCCTCAAGCGCGCCGAGTTCCTGTCGGGCCAGCGGGCCGACCTCGCCGACGCCAAGGCGCAGCTCCAGCAGGCGATCCGCGAGATCGACGCGACGGCGCGGGAGCTCTTCTTCGCGACGTTCACGCAGGTGCGCGAGAACTTCCGCCAGATCTTCATGTCCCTCTTCGGCGGCGGCGAGTGCGACCTGCGGCTCGAGAACCCCGACGCGCCGCTCGACTGCGACATCGAGATCCACGCCTCGCCGCGCGGCAAGCGCACGCAGCGCATCCACCTGCTCTCGAGCGGTGAGCGGGCGCTGGTCGCGCTGTCGCTGCTGTTCGGCATCTTCCTCACGAAGCCGAGTCCCTTCTGCCTGCTGGACGAAGTGGACGCGCCCCTCGACGACGCGAACGTCGGCCGCTTCGTGCGCATGCTGACCGAGTTCAAGACCCGGACGCAGTTCCTCGTCATCACGCACAATCCCCGGACGACGACGGAAGCGGCGGACGCGGTGTACGGCGTGACGATGCAGGAGCCGGGCGTGTCGTCGCTGGTCAGCGTGCGGATGAAGGGCAGCCCCGTCGAGGAAGCCGCGGAGGAAGCGGCCGCCGTGGGCGCTGCCTGAGACCGTGCGCCTCACCACGCTCGGAACCGGCACGATCTCCCTGCTGGTGGATCGCGTCTGCGCGGGGCACCTGGTCGAGGCCGGCGGTGTCCGATTGCTGCTGGACGTCGGGAGCGGCGTCACCCACCGGCTCGCGGAGCATGGATGCGACTGGTGGGGGATCACCCACCTCGCGATCACGCACTTCCACGCGGATCACGTCGGCGACCTGCCGACGCTGATCTTCGCGTGGAAGTACGGGCGCCTGCCCGGTCGCGAGGCGCCGCTGGTGATCATCGGCCCCACGGGCACCGCCGCGCTGCTGGATCGCATGGCGGCGGCCTTCGGCGACTGGGTCACCGCGCCGGGGTTTCCCCTGACGGTCCGGGAGGTCGGCCCTGACGAGTGGGTGGACCTCGCCCCCGACGTGCGTCTTCAGGCTCATCCGGTACCGCACACGGTGGAAAGCGTGGCATATTCCGTTGTGCACGCGAGCCGCCGGATGGTGTACACGGGAGATACCGGGGCGGATGCCGGACTTGCCGACTGGGCCGCGGGCTGCGACCTGCTGCTCGCGGAGTGTTCGCTTCCGCTGCGGATGGCGATTCCGCAGCACCTGACGCCGGAATCCTGCGGGGCGCTGGCGGCCGCGGCACGTCCGAAGCGGCTCGTACTGACGCATTTCTACCCGCCGGTGCTCGACGAGGACGTTCCGGGGATCGTCGGTCTGCAGTTCGCTGGACCCGTCACGCTCGCGCACGACGGGTGGCATATCGAAATCGAGGACGTGTAATGCTGGTCGTGATGCAGCACGGCGCGACGACGGAGCAGATCGACCGCGTCGTCCGGACGATCGAGGACATGGGCTATCAGGCGCTGCCGATGCGCGGCGCGCAGCGCACGGCCGTCGGCGTCGTCGGCAACGAATCGCGCGTGAACGCCGCGCGCGTCGAGTCGCTCGACGGCGTGGCGCAGGTCATTCACGTGACCAAGCCGTACAAGCAGGTCTCGCGTGAGTGGCGGCCCGAGAACACCATCGTGACGATCGCGCCGGGCGTGAGCTTCGGCGGCAGCGAAGTCCCGATCATCGCGGGTCCCTGCTCGGTGGAGTCGGAGGAGCAGATCCTGACCGCCGCCCGCCAGGTCGCGGCAGCGGGGGCGACGGCGCTGCGCGGCGGCGCCTTCAAGCCGCGCAGTTCCCCGTACTCCTTCCAGGGACTCGGCAAGCGCGGCCTCGAGTTTCTCGCGCTCGCCCGGCGCGAGACGGGGCTTCCCATCGTGACGGAGGCGCTCGACGAGGAGGGCGCCAACCTCGTCGCCGAGTACGCCGACTGCATCCAGATCGGCGCGCGCAACATGCAGAACTACTCGCTGCTCCGCGCCGTCGGCCGGCTGCGCAAGCCGGTCCTGCTGAAGCGCGGGATGGCGGCCACGATCACCGACCTGCTCCTCAGCGCCGAGTACCTGCTCGCCGAGGGCAACGACCAGGTGATCCTGTGCGAGCGGGGCGTCCGCAGCTTCGATCCGCTGACCCGCAACCTGCTCGACCTCACGGCGATTCCGCTGGTGCAGCGGCTCTCGCACCTGCCGATCATCGCGGACCCGAGCCACGGCACGGGCCTCCGCGACAAGGTCACGCCGATGGCGCGCGCCGCGCTGGCGGCCGGGGCGGACGGGCTCCTCATCGAGGTGCACCCCAGGCCCGAGTACGCCATGTCCGATGGCAGCCAGTCGCTCTATCCGGAGCAGTTCGCCGACCTCGTGGTCGAGCTCCGGGCCATCGGATCCGCGATCGGGCGGACTCTGACCCCGAGCCCGGGAACGGCGGTCGGCGTCGGCGGGTAGATTGGAGGCATGAAGCCATTCCTCATGCCATCGGTCGCGCTCGCCGCGGCGCTCGTGTTCGCCACGCCGGCAGCCGGCGCCCAGGGTACCACGCCCACCGTCGACCGGGCGGTCGCTGCCTGGGAGAAGGTGAAGTCGCTCCGCGCGACGTTCGAGCAGACGATCACCAATCCACTGACGGGCCGGGCCGAGAACGCGCGCGGCGAGTACCTCCAGCAGGGAAAGAACCGAATCAGCGTGCGCTTCACCTCGCCGGAAGGTGACCGCATCGTCGCCGACGGCAAGGCGCTGTGGCTCTACCTGCCCAGCAGCACGCCGGGCCAGGTGATCCGGACCGCGCCGGGGAGCGGCGCCACCGTGGACTGGACGGCGCAGTTCCTCTCTTCGCCCAAGACGCGCTATACGATCGCCGACGCCGGCCGCGCCACCGTGGGCGGACGCGCGACGCACGCGCTCGTCCTGACGCCGAAGAAGAACGACAGCCCATTCACCCGCGCCAAGGTCTGGGTCGACGAGCGCGATGGCCTGATCCGCCAGTTCGAGGTCGTCGACGCGAGCGGGGTGAAGCGCCATGTGCGGCTCACGTCCCTGCGCATCAACGTGCCCGTGGATGCGTCGGTGTTCCGGTTCACGCCGCCGAAGGGCGTGCGGGTGGTGAACCAGTAACGGATGCGGGATGCGGGATGCGGGAAGAACAGCTCCCGCATCCCGCATCCCGTATCCCGGATTCCGCATCCCGGATTCCGCATCCCGCACACGCTTCCCCTCCGCGCCTGACCAGCTAGCTTTCGTCACACATGACAGGGGTGCCGGCACGACGCGAACGAGGGTTCGCGCGTCGCCGGCTGAGAGAGTCCCTTGGAACCTGACCCGGTTCGTACCGGCGTAGGGAGTCAACAATGACGAAGCAATCTCCGCGACGCGGCCGTGCCGCGCTCGCCATCCTGGCCGCCATCCTGCCCGCGGCCCTCGCGTCCACCTCCAGCCCGGCCGGTGCCCAGATCGCGGCGCCGCGGGACACGGCGGGAACGGACACCACCATCGCGCGAAGGCTCGAAACCGTCACCGTCACCGCGGTGCGCGGCACCGGTGCCCGTGCGACGTCGCACACCCTGCTCGATTCCACGACGCTGGAGCGCCAGTACGTGGGGCAGGACATGACGCGCGTGCTCGAGCACGCGCCGGGCGTGACCGCCTACAGCGAGAACGGCGCGGGCAACAACTACAGCTACATCCGCCTCCGCGGCATCGACCAGACGCGCATCAACTTCACGCTCGACGGGATTCCCCTCAACGAGCCGGAAGACCAGGGGCTCTTCTTCTCCAACTTCCCCGATTTCGCGCGCAGCGTCCGCACGGCGGAGGTGCAGCGCGGCGTCGGCACGAGCAGCAACGGCACCGCGAGCTACGCCGGATCGGTGAGCTTCGAGTCGATCCCGCTCGCCGGGTCGCGGCGCGGCGGCGAGGCCTCGGCCACCGCCGGCTCGTTCGGCACCAAGATGGGCGCGCTCGAGTACCGGACCGGCCAGGCGGACAACGGGCTCGCCGGCTACGGCCGCGTGAGCGTCCACACGAGCGACGGCTATCGCCGCAACTCCGGGAACCGCTCGGTGTCCGGCTTTCTCAGCGGGGCATGGATCGGGGAGCGCGACGTGGTGAAGAGCTTCGTCCTCGCCGGCCGCTCGCAGATGGAGATGGCGTACTACGCCGCGAGCGAGGAGGAGCTCGCCGCCGACCGGCGGTCCAATCCGCTCGGGGAGAGCGACGACTTCTCCCAGGGCTTCGCCGGCGTGAGCCACAGCCGTGCGCTCAACGCGGCGACCTCGCTGAGCACCACGGTCTACGGCAGCGCGTCCGACGGATGGTACGACGTGGCGCGCAGCGATGGCTCGATCCAGAAGCGCGAGCTGACTTCCCGCTGGGGCGGTGCGCTGAGCACGCTCTCGTGGCAGGGCAGCCGGTGGCGGATCGACGCCGGCGCCCACGCCAGCCGGTACGCGCGCGATCATCGCCGCTCCGTCCGCCCGAACGTCGACGTTGCGCTCTACGAGAACACCGGCACCAAGACGGACGTCAGCGCCTTCGGCAAGACGCAGGTCGCCCTCGGCGCGCTGACGCTGCACGGCGACCTGCAGCTCCGCCGCGCGAGCCTCGACTACGAGCCCGATGCCAACGCCGACCTCCCGAACCTCGGCGTGGACTGGGACTTCGCCAACCCGAAGCTTGGCGCGACCCTGCAGGTGGCGCCGGCGGCCTCGGTGTACGCGTCGTGGGGCCGTACCGGCCGTGAGCCCGCCCGCAGCGACCTGTTCGCCGGCGAGGACAACATCACGCGTGCGGACTACGACGCGATGGGCGGCACGCTCGCGCGCCTGCGCCCGGAGCGCGTCGATGACTTCGAGGCCGGTTTCTCGTGGGGGACGCCCGCGGTGAGCCTGAACGCCGGCGCGTTCGCGATGCTCTTCCAGGACGAGATTGCGCCGACGGGCGAGATCAGCGCGTCCACCGGCTCGCCGCTGCACGAGAACGTGGACCGCAGCTCGCGCCTCGGCGTCGAGCTGGACGGCGCGTGGCGGGCGGCGGAGCGGATGACGCTCCACGGCGACCTCACGCTGATGCGGGCGCGCATGAAGAGCTACACCGAGCCGTGGTCGGGCCAGACGTTCACCGACGTCGCGCCGATGCTGACCCCCTCGGTCACGAGCAACCACGGCCTGACCCTCGGCCTCGTTCGCTCGCTCGACCTCATGATCGACGGGCGCTACGTCGGCGAGTCGCACCTCACCAACACCGGCGACGAGGCGCTCATGCTCCCCTCCCGGTACAACGTGGATGCGGGCGTCGAGTGGTCGGCCGGGCGCGGCACCATCGGGCTCGGGGTCCGCAACGTCGGCAACGTGACGGCGTATGGATCCGGCTACGCGTACGACGGCGTGCGCTACTTCTACGTCGAGGCGCCACGCAGCCTCTACGTCACGATGCGCGCCGGGTTCTGATTACCCGCGGGTGACCGTCAGCGCACGGATCGCAGCCAGCGCCGCCTCGCGGCGCGCGCTGCGATCACCGCTGACGGTCACGCTGGCGGCGCCGTGCATGGCGAGGGCGGAGGCGAACTGGCGCTGCATCCGCTCCCGGTCGGCCTCCGCGTCCCTGACGGCATCCATCGCCCACGGGACATCGATGTCGCAGAAGAGATAGAGATCGGCGCGCCGCGTCAGCGTCGCGCGGCGAAGCCATCCCGGGACGGCGGCTTCACCGTAGTACGCCGTGGCATAGACCCGCGTGCTGAGGAGATCCGTGTCGTGCAGCACGAGCGGCGTCGCGCCGCCCCGACTCGCTTCAATGGCCCGGTTCTCGAGCGCGAGCTGGCCGCGCGCGATCGGCTCGACGTCCGTGGCCGCGAGCGCGGCGTCCCCATGGAGCCGCTCGGCATATTCGCGCGCGTATTCCGCGCTCGATGGGACATCGAGCGCACCGGCAAGCCATTCCGCGAGCTCGGTCTTGCCCGTGCACTCCGAGCCGATGACGACGACGCGAGCGACGCCGGGAGGAATCGCCAGCTCGATCGGCGAGGGGCCGTCGCGGTCGGCCGGGCCGTTCTCGCCCGGCACGGTCATGCCGCCGCCGCGACCGCGCGGTCGTCCGCGCCCAGGCTCTGCCGCCACTCCCGCCACGCATACAGCGCGAGGGCGGTGAAGACGGCATAGAGCGCCGCGGTGAGATACAGCTCCCGCGAGATGAACAGGCCGACGTAGACGACATCCAGCACCACCCAGATCGGCCAGCTCTCGAGATACTTCCGGGTCATGAGGAATTGCGCGACCAGGCTGCCCCCTGTCAGGGCGGAGTCGAGGAGCGGGACGGCCGCATCCGTGTAGCGGCGCAGCGCGAGGCCAAGACCGGCCGCAAACGCTGCTCCCACGGCGACGGTCACGAGCAGCAGCTTCGGCGGCACCCGGCGCACGTGCAGCGGCGTGTGCGCCGCACCGCCATAGAGCCACGCCCACCAGCCGTACAGGGCGAGCACGAGATACACGAGCTGGAGGCCCGCATCGGCGTAGAGCCGCACCTGCCAGAACAGGATGGCGTACAGCGCGACGTTGACGATGCCGACCGGCCAGTTCCAGACGTCCTGGCGTGCAGCCAGCCAGACTGAGGCGACGCCGGTGAGGAACGCCGCGACCTCGACGGGCGTCACGTGAGTTCAGCTCGCGCTGTCGGCGCGCACGGCCACCCGCGCGGCGGCGGCCCGATCGAAGACGGCACCCTGCGTTCCAGCCCCGGCCAGCAGCTCCACGGCCGTCCGGATCGCCTCGTCGTCACGCACGCGGCGGAGGAACTCTCCCTGCCGCCCGAAGACATACCGTGCGATCTCATAGCCCAGAAGCCGCGACACGAGCGGCGCCGCCTCGTCGTAGACGGCGCTGTCCACGACGGCCCCGCGCTGCCGCATCCGGCGCAGCAGCTCGCCCCGCATGGCCGGCGTCACGTCGAAGGTGGCATCGGTGACGCCGCGCGAGCCGCGCAGCGCAATGGCGTACGACGCCAGCGCATCGCGGAATTGCGGGATCTTCGCGCCGAGCGCGCGTTCGAAGCTCCGGCCCGCGCTGTCGAGCGCCGGGTCCGCAACGACGACGTCGGGCACGATGCCGCCGCCACCGTACACGATCCGCCCCGCGTCGGTCCGGAAACGCGGACGCGGGACCGTGTCCTCCGGCGCGCCGTCGCGGTCCTCGTCCGACAGCGTGTCTCCCGGGAGGCGGCTGATGCTGCGACCCGATGGCGTGTACCAGAGCGCCGTCGTGATCTTCACCGCCCCGCCGCCATCCGTCGGGATGAGGCTCTGCGCGCTTCCCTTCCCGTACGACGTCGTCCCCACGACGACGGCGCGATCATGGTCCTGGAGCGCCCCCGCGACGATCTCCGACGCGCTCGCGCTGCTGCTGTCCACCAGCACGATCATCGGCAGGTTCGCGATGACCTGCGGGTCACGGTCGACGAACGTCTGGTTCGCG
>DASTYL010000150.1:0-10662 GCA_035764975.1 Gemmatimonadaceae bacterium
GCGAGCCTGATCATCGGCGCGCGCCGGCGCGTGCGGTCCACGATCTCATGCGCCGGAAGTTAACGGGGGCAGCGGTGCGCACCCGCGCGCGACGCGCACCGCTGCGGCGATCAGTCCCCGGCCGGTGCGACCGGATGCTTCCGCACCGTCGGCACCAGGGTAACGAAAGCGAGGATCACGAGGGCCAGCGCCAGCGAGATGCCGATGGCCGGCCGCTGGAAGAGGTCCGCGAGCGTCACCTTGCCATAGTTGTACGGCTTGATGAGCACCGGCTCGATCGCGCGGTACAGCAGCGTGAAGACGAGGGCGCCGACGATGCCCCCGCCGAGCGCGAACAGGGCATCGCGCCGCCCCTCTCCTGCGCCGACGACGCAGGTGCCCGGGCAGTAGCCGGAGAGCGCGAAGCCGACGCCGAAGATGAGCCCCCCGACGAGCACGCCACCAACATACAGCGGCTTGATGTCGAGGTTCACCGGGACACCGAATCCGGCGAGCAGGTAGACACCCAGGGAACCGACCCCGATCGTGACGGCCATGAACTTGAGGACCGAGAGATCCTCGAGGCGCAGGTTGCGCGCGATCATCCCGGGATCCGAGGCGCGGACGCGCTGGATGAGCCAGCCCATCGCGATGCCGACCAGCAGGCCATAGAGCAGCGTCATGACTGGACCCTCCCCTTGAGCAGCTTCGCCGTCAGCACGCCGGTCGCGAAGACGCCGACCGCGAAGACGATGCTGCTCACCGCGAGCTGCGTGATGCCGGAGATGATGTGGCCGCTCGTGCACCCACCGGCGAGGCGCGCGCCGAACAGCAGCAGCGCGCCGCCGAGGAATGCATCGAGGTAGCGGCGCCGCGCCGTGGTCTCACCCTGATGCACCAGCTCGTACTTCGGCGCGCGCTGGGCGTGGGCCGCGGCCCCGAACCGGGAGGCGATGAACCCGCCGATCAGGAGGCCGACGACGAGCATCGTCTCCGGCTTGAGCAGCGATCCCATGCGCTCGAGATACGGGTTCGCGGCGGCGCCGGCCGGATCGATCGCCCGCCAGATCGCGCCGATGAACCGTGGATAGGTCCCCGACACGCCGATCGGTCCGTAGAGGAGGATCGATGCGATGCTGACGAACCCGAACACGATTCCCAGCGTCGCCCATCGGGGCAATCGGGCCTGCCTGGTGGCGGGCATCGTTCCTGGAACGCTCACACCTGTCATTTGCAGTTGCTCCTCATGCGGAAGGAACGGCATCCCGGCCGCGCTCCGCACCGCGCGGCGGCCGGGCCCTGCGGTCAACGAAACTCCGTACCGCCGCGCCGATCGTCGCGCACGAATCGATCGCGCGCGGGCATCCTCACCTGGCGCAGCGCCTGTGCGTCCATCACGACATCCCGCCCGACGACCTCGTTCTCGGCCAGCAGGAAGGCCACGAGCGCGTACGTCTCGTCGTCGGTCAGCGAGCCGGGCGCCGTGAGCGGCATCGCGCGGCGGACGTAGTCGAACAGCGTGGTCGCGTACGGCCAGTAGTTGCCGACGGTCTTCACGTGCCGGGCGTCGACGCCGAAGGGAAATCCCTCGCGCGGGTCGCGCCCGATGATCCTGGGGAATCCGGCGTGACCGGTGCCCATCCCCTCGCCCCGCGCGCCGTGACAGGAAGCGCATTTCTGCGCGTACGCCGCCGCGCCCTGCGCGTAGGTGCCGCGACCGGCCGGCAGGTCGCGCCCGTCCGGTCCGACATCCCTGTCCCACGCGCGGATCTCCGACTCGGTCGGCGTTCGCCCGATCGCGAAGCGTGCCGGTCGTGCGGGCGCGGCGTGCACGTCCGAGGGCAGCGTCGTTCGCGCTTCGGTGCGTTCCGCGCCACGATCGTCCCCCGTGTCGCGTCCGCACGCCGCAAGCGAGACCGCCGTGGCGAGCAGCACGGCCCGAAGCAGCGCGATACGCAGGGGCCGATCGTGCATCCGGCGTGGCTGCAACGCGGTCATACGTCCACCCCGAAGAACACCCGCCCGTCGGCCTCCACGGTCCAGCCACGGATCGCATTGAAATGAAAATCGGTGCCGTTGCCCCGCACCCGGCGGAAATCAGCGAGCCGCGGCTGCACGTACCCCGTCTCATCCACCGCGCGGCTCATCAGCGACGTCGGCTTCCCGTCCCACTCCCACATCAGGCGGAAGCGGGTGTGCGCCTTGGAGAGCACGGGCGCCTGCAGCTCGGCGACGGTCCAGGACCGGCCGCCGTCCGTGGTGACATCGACACGATCGATCTTTCCGCGACCGCTCCACGCCAGCCCCGTGATCTGCACCCATCCCGGCTTCGCGATGCGGTCCGGATAGGACGGATGCGTGATGATCGACTTCGCATCCATCTCGAAGCTGAACTGGCGCGCCGTCCCGTCGGGGAGCGGGTCCGTGTACTTCGACGTTTCGTCGCGGAACATGCGCGGCGCGTCCACGAGCTCGAGGCGGCGCAGCCACTTGATGCACGTGTTTGCCTCCCACCCCGGGAGGACGAGCCGCACGGGATAGCCGCTCGAAGGACGCATCGGCTCCCCGTTCTGCGCATAGGCGACGATCGCATCGTCGAGCGCCTTCTCGATGGGGATGCTGCGGGACAGCTTCGGCCCGTCGCCCCCCTCGGCGATCATCCACTTCGCGTCGGATCGGACGCCCGCCTCACGGAGAAGCGTCGAGAGCAGCACGCCGGTCCATTCGCTGTTTCCGGTGAGGCCGTCGATGTCCTGCGGGGACAGCTCCCGCTTCGCGTTGCGATAGGCGCTCCGTCCATTCCCGGAGCATTCGAGGAAGCAGATCCGGCTCACCGCCGGCAGCTGCTTCAGCTCGTCCATCGAGAAGACGAGCGGCCGCTCGACCAGGCCGTGCACGAGGAGCCGGTGCCGCGCGGGATCGATGGTCGGCACCCCACCGTGATGCCGCTCGAAATGCAGGTCCGTCGGGGTGATCGTCCCCTCGAACCGATGGATCGGCGAGAACGACGGGCCGGTGACGAAGCCGGTGGGCGTGCGCGCAGGCGTCTCGAAGGGCGAGCGGACGCTGACCGCACTCGTCGGCGCTCCGAGCACTCGCGAAGGATCGGCGGGCGCGGCGGGCGCCGCGGGCGTCGGTGCGGGTTGCGCCGGCGCCTGTGCGCCGGCGGCGTCGGTCAGCGGCAGCCTGGCCAGCAGCGTGCCGCCCGCGGCCGCGGCCGCGCCCACGATGAGCGTGCGGCGGGAGATCGGAGGCGTGCCGTCGTCGGACATGCCCTCACCTCCTCAGTGTGCGCCGCCGTTGCCGAGCGTTGCGACCGGCGCGGGCCGCGGCACGATGGTGGCCGCGGGGTTCGCCCGGGGGAGCAATTGCGGCGGCTTGAACGCGGCGTGCTCCTTCGTGTCGTATGGCACGTCCGCCGGCGCGCCGCCGACCGGCCAGTCGTTCTCCTTTCCCGGCGAATCGGGCCGCGGCCGCGAGTTCACATATGAAGCGACGTCATACGCTTCCTGGTGCGTGAGCGTCCGCCCCTGTCCGAGGGGCATGTTGTGCCAGATGAACGACGCCGCCTTGGAGTGACGGGACATCGAGGCCCCGATGCTGTACGACTTCGGCCCCCACAGCGCGGGGATGCCGACGTTGCCCTGCCCGTCCTGCCCGTGGCATGCGACGCACTTCGCCGCGAACACCGCGGCACCACGGGTCGTGTCCCCGGTGAGGTTCGGGATCGGCGGCAGCCCGTCCGCGCCGGGAAGCTTCGCACCGATGGGGACGCCGTTCGACAGCCAGGCGATGTACGCGAGGATGTCCTGCATCTCGCGGCTCTCCGTCGGCAGTCGCGTTCCCGCGAGGCTTCGGGTGAAGCAGTAGTTGACGCGGTCGGCCAGCCCTATCACGGCGCCGGTCCGGTCCATGTACTTCGGGAAGCGCGCATGTGATCCCGTCAGCGGCGCGGCATTGACGTTCCGGCCGCCGTCGAGATGACAGTTCGTGCAGTTGATGTGGCCGGGCGCGAACCCCGGGAGACTGTCGGTCGTGTGCGTGATCAGCGCGAGCCCGCGCCGGATCGACGCCCCGAGCGAATCGCCGGGAATGGCGGAGTCGGCAGGGGGTTGCCACCGCGCCGGGTCGAAGGCCGCGCCCTGCTGCGCGACGCGGTCGGCCGCGGCCGTATCCACGCCGCCGTCGCTGCCGGGCCGGTCACACGCCGTCAGCGCCAGTGCGAACATCGCCGCCGGTCCGATCCACAGCTTCATGTGCGCTCCCGCGCGAGGTGTCCGCCCTACTATACAGCAATATGTTCATCCGGCAAGATGACGCGGCGGCACCGGGGGGCGTGCGGACCAGCGGGCTGGTCCGCCCCGATCCCCATCGATCTATTGAACGCGAAAGACGTTGCTCGCCGCAACCACGCGCCGCGGTTCGCCCGGCGTGCCCCCCGCGTCCGGCTCGTACATGAACGAGATCAACAACCGGTAGCGACCCGGCTCGAGCGCCCCCGGTAGATCGGTCCGGTCCGTCTTCGTCGCGTGGGGGTCGAGCATCCGGATCTCCATCGTGCACACACGGTCGGGTTCCGCGATCGTCAGCCAGCCCGAACCCGCCTCGCGTTCGACGCGCCGCTGGCAGGCGTTGTATCCGAACCGCGACTCGGAGCGGTTCTCGAGGCGCAGACCGACCTCGGCGCCGGGCGAATACGTATCGCGGTCGACGGTGATCGCGATCGGGCTCGTCGCGCCATCCGCGGGCGCCGACGCGCTGTCACCGGCGCCCTGGGGCACCGTGCACGCACTCGCGATCAGGAGGGAAACGGCAGGCGTCAGTCGCGCGATCGCCTTCTGGATGCGATTTGCCATCGTCGTCGTGGTGAGAGTGTGGTGTGGGCCGTGAACAGGGGGCGTGATCGATCGCCTTCCAGCGGCAGACGGTGTGCCCGCGTCCGCCGGCGGGTGACGACTGCCCGGGCCGGTGGCCGTCAGGCAACACGCGGACAAATGAATCCGCTCGCTGGTGCATCATGGGTTTCCGTCGCCAGTGCCACGATGAGACCCTATCTGCCGAGTCCGATGCAGGGCGCGATCCAGGAAGTGGGCTATCGGTGGCTCTTCGAGCAGAGCCTCGACGGGATCCTGCTGACCACGCCCGAGGGGGCCATCCTCGCCGCCAACCCGGCCATCTGCCAGATGCTCGGCTACACCGAAGGCGAGCTGCGGGCGCTGGGGCGGATGGGCGTGGTCGACCTCGACGACCCCCGTCTCCCCGCGGCGCTGGAGGAGCGGCGCCAGACGGGCCGCTTCGTCGGCGAGCTGACCCTCATCGCCAAGGGTGGGCACCGCGTCCCCGTCGAAATCTCGTCGCAGGTGGTGACGGACGAATCGGGCGGCAAGCTGACGAGCATGCACATCCGGGACATCTCGCAGCGGTTGCGGGCGGAGGAGCGCCTGCGGCTCAGCGAGGAGCGGTTCCGAGTGGCGCTGCGGAGCTCGCCCATCACCGTGTCGATGGTCGACACCGACCTCCGCTATACCTGGATCTACAACCCGCATCCCAGCTTCCAGGCGGAGAGCGTGATCGGCAAGCGTGACGTGGACCTGTCCCCCGCGGAGCACGTCATCGAGCTCGTTGCGGTCAAGCGGCAGGTGCTGGAGACCGGCCGCGGCGTTCGCCGCGAGGTGCGCATCCGCGTCGGGGATGGCGATCGCTTCTACGATGTGACAGCCGAGCCGCTGCACGATGCGGCGGGCGCGGTGAGCGGGGTGACCGTTGCCGCGGCCGACATCACCGAGCGCAAGCACGCGGAGCAGCAGCAGCGGTTCCTCGCGAAGGCCGGCGAGATCCTCGCGGAGTCGCTCGACTACAAGTCGACGCTCGACCGCATCGCACGCCTCGCCGTCCCGATCCTGGGCGACGCCTGCATCCTCGACGTGAACGAGGGCACGGACATGCTCGCGGTCGCGCACGTCGACCCGGCGGTCGAGCCGGCGATCCGCGCGATGCGTGAGCGCTTCCCTCCGGCACCCGACGGTCCGCACCCGATGGCGGTCGTGCGGCGGACGCGCGAGCCGATGCTCATGCCGTCGCTGAGCGACGAGTTTCTCGACTCGATCAGCACCGCACCGGAGCTGCGGCGCAGCTTCGCCGAGCTTCACGTCCGGTCGGCGCTGGTCGTCCCGCTCATCGCAGGGGGGCGCGTCCTCGGCGTGTTGACGAGCTTCTCGACCAAACGGGCGCTCGGCGAGACCGATGTCGCGCTTGCGATGGAGCTGGCCCGGCGGGCAGCGCTGGCGATCGACAACGCCTGCGCCTACAGCGTCGCGCGCAAGGCCTCGAAGACGCGCGATGAAGTCCTCGGCATCGTCTCGCACGACCTGCGCAATGCGATCGGCACGATCACGATGTCCGCGGAGCTGCTCGAGGCCGGGCTGGACGCGGAAGGGATGCAGCGACTCGCGGACAAGATCGCGCGGTCCACGCGGTGGATGACGCACATCATCAACGACCTGCTGGACGTCACGGCGCTGGAGGCCGGTCGCCTCTCCGTCCAGCCGGAGCGGACCACCGCATCCGCCATCGCGGAAACCGTCCGGACGGTCTGCGAGGCCCGGGCCCAGGAGCGCGGCGTCGAACTGCGGGTCGAGCTGACGCCGGTGCCGCCCTTCCATGGCGATGCCAACCGGCTGGTGCAGGCGGTCGGCAACCTCGTCGAGAACGCGATCAAGTTCACGCCGAGCGGCGGCGTCGTGATCCTGACCGTCGAGCCCCGCGACGGCGGCGTGGCATTCCGCGTCACCGACACGGGGCCGGGGATCGCCGCGGAGGACCTGCCACACGTCTTCGACCGGTTCTGGCAGGCGCAGAAGACGCGGCACGGCGGCGCCGGCCTCGGTCTCGCGATCGCACGCGGGATCGCCGAGGCGCATGGGGGCCGGATCGACGTCACGAGCGAGCCGGGTCGGGGGAGCACCTTCGAGCTGGTGTTGCCGCGAGGCTAGCGCAGCAGCGAGCTCGGTGGTCACGGGCGGACAGCGCGCGCCCGCGGCTACTCGTGGCGAATCGCGTCGATGGGGCTCAGCTTCCCGGCGCGGCGCGCGGGATAGGTCCCGAAGACGATGCCGACGGTCAATGCGGCGACCGCCCCGATGAGCACCGTCGACCACGAGAACGTCGCATCGAGGAACACCGCACCGGCCCTCGCGCGAATCAGCGCCACCACCGCGAACGACGTCGACAGCCCCAGCACGACGCCGACGAGGCTTCCGCCGGTGCTGATCACCACGGACTCGGCCAGGAACTGCAGCACGATGTCCGAGCGCCGGGCGCCTGCTGCCTTGCGGATGCCGATCTCCCGCGTGCGCTCGGTGACCGATGCGAGCAGCACGTTCATGATGCCGATGCCGCCGACGAGCAGCGAGATGCCCGTGATCGCGCCCATGAACAGCTTGAAGATGAAGATCCCCTGCGTCGCCTGGGCCAGCCGCTGATCCGAGGTCTGGATGGTGACGCGATCGGCGCGGCGGCCGTGGCGCTCGGCGATCCAGTCCTCGACCTCTGCGCGGGCGGCCCGGACGTCCTCGATCGATCGGGCCCGGACGAGCATCACCGGCGTCAGGCTGACCGTCGAGGCGCGGAGCACCTCGCGGGCCCGGGAGAACGGCACATACGCCCGCAGGCTCCGCTCGCCCTGGTACGGCGCGAGGATCCCGATGACCTGGTGCGGCGTGCCGTTCAACGTCACCGTCTGGGAGAGCAGGACTTCGGCGTCGAGGCCCCGCGCCAGCTCCTGCGCCAGCCGGTGCGAGAGCACCGTCACCCCGAGGCCACGTGACTCCTCCGACGCGGTGAAGTAGCGGCCCTGCCCGACCGAGAGGCTCATGAACCGGTCCGCGTCGGCGAGCGTCGCGCTCACGCCGACATTCCGCCGCGCGCCGCTCGCGGGCGCCTCGACGATCGCGGAGCCGTTGAGCACCAGCGAGACGGCGTTCGCGCGCGTGAGCTCCGCGCGGGCGGCCCGGGCGTCGGCGAGCGTGAACACCGGGTAGCCCCGCACCGGATACCGCTGCCCGTCGATCTCCTCGGACGTCCGCGACGAGACGCTGATGGTCTGCACGTCGGTCGTGCGCTCGACTTCCGCCCGGGCCATGCGCTCCATGCCGTCCCCGAGGGAGAGCACCGCCACGAGTGAGGCGACGCCGATGATCACGCCGAGCGTCGAGAGGAGGGTGCGGAGCGGGTTGGCGCGCAGCGCGTCGAGTCCGACGCCGACCGCGGCCGAGAGTGGAGCGGCCATGCCGGGGCGTACGGAGGCAAGAGGAGGGCAGTTTCGCCCCGCCGATGGACCCTGCCGCTAGTCGCCGGCGTCCCGCATGCGCCCCGTCATCCCGGCGAGGGACAGCGCGAAGATCCGCGCCGTCAGCAGGCGCTTGACGTCGGCGCCGCTCGCCCGCCCCCGCGGGGCGCGCTGCGCGACGAACGCCGCGACCGCGGCGGTCCGGGCGGCCATGCCGACCACCTCCTCCGCTTCGGCGGCGATGACGACGCTCCGCCACCGCTCGAAGGAGCCCACGTCGCAAACCGTGAGGCACACCCGGGGATCAGCATCGAGGTTGGACCGTTTGCGTCCAGCGCCGGTGGCGACGTAGA
The DNA here is from genome assembly GCA_035764975.1 of Gemmatimonadaceae bacterium. Lineage (GTDB taxonomy): Bacteria > Gemmatimonadota > Gemmatimonadetes > Gemmatimonadales > Gemmatimonadaceae > JACDHQ01. Next base: position 8,620 of record DASTYL010000150.1, read on the forward strand.
CGCAGTCGGCGCCGAGCGCGTAGCCCACGGGAACTGCGTACGGCTGCCCCTCGCCGACGGAAGCGAGCACGCCCCAACCGACGGAGCGCAGAAGCTCGAGGCACTCCTGCTCGTCGAGCGTCCGCCGGCCATCGGCGGTGCTCCGCGCATCCGCGGCCGCGCCGCCGTCATGCAGTATGGTCGCCATCGGGGGAACCTCGCATGGCGGGCCGACTGGCAGTGTCGCGGATGCTCCTGATTCTTTGTCCGGGAAGTCGGCGGACGGCCCCAGACGTCCGCGGTGCCCCTCTCCTTTTCCGCTCTACCCCCCGCCGACCACCGGCAGCTCCAGGCGCGACGGGTACCGTGCCGACCGATGCACCCGGTGGGTGGCCGCCCGGAAGTCGCTCGCGCGCGCAGCGAAGATGTTCGGCACGAACGTCTGCGGATTGCGGTCGTAGAGCGGAAACCAGCTGCTCTGCACGTGCACCATGATCCGGTGGCCGCGCCGGAACGTGTGATCCACCGCGCGCAGCAGCAACGCATAGGGTTCGACGGCACCCGGCCGAACCGCCAAGGGGCGCTCGAGTCCGCGGCGGAACCGCCCGCGCAGGATGTCGCCGGCGACCATGAGCTGGTAGCCGGCCATCGCGGTATCGGCACCGGACACCGACGCGCCCGAGTCGGGATACACGTCGATGAGCTTCACGACCCAGTCGGCATCCGTACCCGTGGTCGAAGCGAACAGCCGTGCGACGACGTCGCCCGACACCGTCACATCCTCGTCGAGAGGCGGCGTCTGCCAGCGCAGCACATCCGGCCGATCACCGATGAACCGCTGGTCCTCCGCGAGCCATGTCCACCACCGGTCCTTGCCCTCGCCGAACGTCGTGCGGATGGGACGCTTCCGGTACGGCACCGGGTTCGCCGGATCGGACACGAAGCGGTCGGCAGCGCCGTCCGCCGCGTCCCGCCGTCGCGGCGGCGCCTCGAACGCGAGGCGGCCGTCTTCACGCAGGTAGAGCGATCGCGTGCCCGGCGCCGCGGCCGTCTGCCCGTACGGTGGCCACGCGGCGTAGCGCTCCCACCGGTTCGCTCCGGATCGGAACACGAGCGCCTCCGGAAGGGCCGGCGGGGGCGCGCCCTTGAGGTAGTGGGCGAACCACGGTGCTTCGACCGAGTCGCGAAAGAAGGTGCTCGTGGCGCTTCCCCATCGCAGCGCGCCGAGCCGCCGCCCGGTGCCGACCGACCACTGGCCATGATGCCACGGGCCAAGCACGAGTGAATTCACGCCGAGCGAGTCGCCGTGCTCCAGCGCGGCGTACGTGACGAGCGGGCCGAGCGCGTCCTCCTGGTCCCACCGTCCGCCGACGATCAGCGTCGGCACGCGACGGTCACCGCGCCGGTTGATCTGGCCGGGCACCGCGCGCGCGCGCCAGAATGCGTCGTAGTCGGGATGCGCGGTGAATGCGTTCCACGTCGGCAGCCGGCCGTGCAGTCGAGTCGCATTGACCGTGGCCAGGGGGCCGAGGCGGAGGTACCAGTCGTAGGCGTCGCCGGGGCCGTCGAGCTTGACGTCCGTCAGCTCGCGTGACGATTCCAGCATCGTCGCGAACTCGTAGCCGTACGACAGGCGAAACGCCCCGTTGTGGAAGAAGTCGTCGCCGCGGTACAGGTCCCCGATGGGCGCCTGTGGCGACGCCGCGTGCAGTGCCGGATGCGCATCGCGAAGCGCCATCGTCGCGAGCCACCCCCCGTAGGAGATGCCGCGAACGCCGACGCGCCCGTTGTTCCCGGGCACGTTGTGCACGAGCCAGTCGATCGTGTCGTAGGCGTCCGTGCCCTCGTCCACGGGCGGCGCGCCCGCCGTGGCGCCTGCCTCGTGCGGCGGGCGCGCCATCTCGAAGGTGCCATCCGACCGGAACCGTCCGCGGATGTCCTGGAAGACGAAGATGTAGCCGTCGGCCACGAGCGCCCGATGCGAGATGTTCGCGCGCGTGCCGTCCCAGTGGGCCACACCGTAGGGGGTGCGCTCGAGCAATATCGGGAGCGGTCCGCTGCTCC
>DASTYL010000151.1:0-9257 GCA_035764975.1 Gemmatimonadaceae bacterium
ACGGTAGTGATGAGCACCAGACCGGTGGCTCGCACCGTGCCGCAGAATGCACGGGCGCGTTGCGTTCTGCTGCACGTCCGTCATGACGCGGTGGAGTTGGCTCACGCTATGTGTGACGCGCGGGCCAGCGGAAGCACGCCGTGCATGTGCTACTCGAGGAGGGCGTGAACGACGATCCGGCAGCCCGCATACGCGGACTGCCGGATCGCCTGGCGCACTCGTTGGCTCAGCCTGCGACGACGATGTAGCCGCCCGTCGCCTTGGGCATGTCCGTGTCGGCGTTTCTCATTGGGCCCCCGACAGCAGCGAGGAGTACGGATCGCCCGACTGCTCCTGGTAGTAGCCGAGCGAGACGTTGTATCCGCTGAAGTGCTTGAGACGGCGCACGACCATGCCGTCGTACCGGAAGGCGCGAAGGGTCGGATCGGTGAGCGACTCGTCGATCGCCTCGAGGGAACCGGTCGGGCGGTAGAGGATCGCGAACTTCTCCCACTCCTTGAGCGGCTGGCCCTTCACCTTGAAGGCGAGGTAGACCCAGTTCGCGTAGTCGCCTTCGGCCGCCGGGGCGAACCGAAGGTCCGGGTAGAAGTTGGCCTTCGGGATGCCGTTCTCGGTCACGATGACGACGTCGACGCCGACCGGCTGCGTCGCGCGCTCGCAGTCCTTGTCCCACTCCGTCACGCCGTACGGCGTGTCCAGCGTGCAGACGGCGTTCGCCGGAATGTAGACGAAGTGGTCAGGCCCCAGCTTGTAGACGTCGGTGACCGTGGGGTCGATCGAGATCGTCGTGTAGATGATCCCGTCGTTCTTGTTGCCGCCGTTGCCCCCCTTGGCCAGGAGCGGCCCGTCAGTCTGGGCGAGCGGCGCGCTGGGTATGTCGCCGCACGCCGCGACGACCACGGCGAGAAGGCTGAGCGACAGCGCCCGTACCGTACGTGAGGCAGACATAGATGAAAGGGAGAAAAAATGTGAACGTGCGTCCGGTGACCTGCCCCGCCCATGGCAAGGCCGGCACCCGCCGTCAGGCTTCGGAAACATTGGGTGGCGGGTGGGCAAACTGACCGGCACGAGCGTACAGGAACTGATCAACCCGGCTGACGCCTCGGCGGTCCTGTCCCCCTGCTGGGTCCGGGCGATAACCCGAGTTGTGGCCAGATTCTTCGGGGCGCCGTGCAAAACGCGGCAAAGAATTGCGGATTGCATGAGCCCGTGCGGCGAACCCGGAGGCCGGGATCGATGAGGCGCTACATCCTCATATGGGCCGCAAAGCGTTTATATTCCGACGCTTATGATCTCCCGCCCCACTCCGGAGCTCCTCGCCCCCGCGGGTTCGCTCGAAGCCGTCCGGGCAGCCGTCGCCAACGGCGCGGACGCCGTCTACCTCGGCGCCGCCCGTTACAACGCGCGGGACGAGGGGGCGCAGCTTTCCCTGGACGAGGTCGAGGAGGCCTGCCGGATCGCGCACGCGCGCCAGCGGCGGATCTATCTGACGCTCAACATCCTGCTGAAGCCGTCGGAGCTCGTGGACGCCCTGATGTTCCTCGGCGAGGCCATCGAGCGCGGCATCGACGCCGCGATCGTGCAGGACATCGGGCTGGTCCGGCTCATCCAGCGGATCTATCCGCAGCTCGAGATCCACGGCTCGACGCAGATGACCGTGCACGACGTCAGCGGCGCCCGCGTGATGAAGGACCTGGGGATCGAGCGGGTCGTGCTCGCCCGTGAGAACACCCTCGACGACATCCGGGCGATCCGCGGCGCGGTTCCCGACATCGGCCTCGAGACGTTCGTGCACGGTGCGCTGTGCATCTCCTACTCGGGCCAGTGCTTCATGTCCGGGATGATCTCCGAGCGCAGTGCCAACCGGGGGTCGTGCGCACAGTCGTGCCGGAAGGACTACGTGCTGACGGACGTGACCTCCGGCGCGGAGCTCGATCGCGGGTACCTGATCTCCGCCCGGGACCTGGCGGCCCTCGAGCACCTCGATGCGATCGCCGAGGCGGGGGTGGGATGCCTCAAGGTCGAGGGGCGGAAGAAGCGTCCGGAATACGTGGCAACGGTCACCGCCGGCTACCGGGGATTTCTCGACCGGATCGCGCGCGGGGAGGCCGTCGCGCCGACCGAGTCCGATGCCCAGCCGCTGGTCCAGATCTACAGCCGCGGGTTCACGGGGGGCATGTACGGCGGCCGGGCCGGCCGCGAGTACATCACCCGCTCGCAACCGGACAACCGCGGGATGCCCGTCGGGACGGTGGCCGGCCGGGAGAAGGGCGAACTGCTCATCGATCTCACGGCTCCGGTGGTCGTCGGCGACGGTCTCGGGTTCGAGGCGCCGGACGCGCGCGGCGGGCCGACGCAGGGATTCACCATCGAGGCGCTGCGCACGATCAGCACGAAGCCGGTTCACCGGATCGCCGTGCGTGGCCGGCTGCCGAACCAGGCCCAGGTCCCGCACGGCTGGCGCGTGATCCGCACCTCGGATGCGGGCCTCCTCGAGCGTGCTCGAGCGAGCTATGCGGCACTGCCGGACGAGGTCCGTGCGCGCAAGGCGCGTCTCGACGTCCGGGTCTTCGGCTCTGCCGGCGGTCCGCTCAAGGCGGTCTTCACCGCCGACGGCGGGACGGCGACCGTCGCCTCGGAGATCCACCTCGCCCCGGCCTCGAAGCGCGCGCTCGACGGCGTGATGCTCCGCGAGCAGCTCGGCCGGCTCGGTGACACCCCCTTCGCGCTTGCCGCGCTGGACGTCGCGGGGCTCGACCCCGACCTGTTCCTCCCGGTCAGCGCGATCAATCATCTGCGGCAGAGCGCCGTCGATCAGCTCATGGCCCAGCGTGACTGGGCGCGGCAGGCAACGCTCGCCGAGCGGCGGATCCGCGTCGAGCAGGTGGTCGCCGAGGTGAAAGCGACAGCGTCGGCTGCGGTCACGGAGCCGTTCCGGCTGTCCTCGGAAGTCTTCGAAGCGGACCAGGCACGCGCTGCTGCCGACGCCGGCGCCACCGAGATCGTGTTCGACCCGTTTCTGCGCCATCCCGCGCCGTCGCGGAGCCGGGTGCAGGGGCTCGCGCAGGAGCTTCAGGTACGCGGCGTCGCGTTCCGCCTGCGTACACCCACGATCGTCCGTCCCGAGGAGCGCCGGGGCGTGCAGAAGTGGCTCGACCTGGGGCTTCCGATCCTGACGGGGCACCTCGGCCTCCTCGCGGAGCTGGGCGCCGAGGGGCGCGACGTGGTGGCCGACTATGCCGTCAACGCGTTCAACCAGCACACGGCGGCCGAGCTGTTCACGCTCGGCGCGCAGCGCGTGACGCCGTCGATCGAGCTGACCACGGACGAGCTCATCGAGCTCGCTGGAGCGACCGGCGCGGCGCGCTTCGACATCTTCGCCTACGGCCGCCCCGAGGGGATGACGATCGAGCACTGCGTGCTCTCCGCGGCGTTCGATCGTGTCGCCACGACGTGTCGTGACCTCTGCGTGAAGAAGCACACCAACGTCGAGCTCACCGATCCGGCGGGCTACGTCTTTCCGGTGGCCACGGACAGCGCCTGCCGCAACCGGCTGCTGCATTCGCGCCCCGTGGATGGCTCGGAGTACCTGCCCCGGCTGTGGAGCGCGGGGTTCCGTGGCTTCCGCCTCGTGTTCAACGTCGTCGGCGATCCTGTTTCCGAGGTGACGCGCGCCTATCGGATGCAGCTCGACGCGCTGCTGCGGGGCGAGCGGCCCGACGCCACGCAGGTGCGGGCGATCCTGCACGGTGCGTTCACCCGCGGTCACTTCGCGCGCGCGGTGTAACCGGCATGCGCCCGAAGGGTGATGCTTCCGGGCCTGGCGCGACGCACGCTGACAGGATGATCGGGACGGCACCAACGGCCGACGACGCTCGCGCCGCGCTGCAGCGGCATTTCGGCTATCAGGAGTTTCGCGCCGGGCAGGAGCGCGCGATCGCGTCGGTCCTCGCGGGTCGCGATACCCTCGTGGTGCTGCCGACGGGAGGTGGCAAGTCGCTCTGCTACCAGGTGCCGGCGCTGATGCTCCCCGGGCTCACCGTGGTCGTGAGCCCGCTCATCTCCCTCATGAAGGACCAGGTGGACGCACTGGCGGCCCGCGGGCTGCCGGCCACCTTCGTCAACAGCACCCTGTCCGGCAGCGAAGTCTCGGCGCGGCTGGCGCTCGTCCGGCGCGGCGACGTGAAGCTGCTGTACGTGGCGCCGGAGCGCTTCGATGTCGGGTCGCTCGCCGAGCGCCTCTGCGATGTCGGCGTGTCGCTCCTGGCGGTGGACGAAGCGCATTGCGTGAGCGAGTGGGGGCACGATTTCCGGCCGAGCTTCCTGCGGCTCGCGCAGGTTCGCGAGCGCCTGGGATCACCTCCGACCGTGGCCCTCACCGCAACGGCGACGGCGCACGTCCGCTCGGACATCGCGCGGCAGCTGCGGCTCGAAAACGCGCAGACGATCATCACCGGGTTCGACCGGACGAACCTGCAGTACCACGTCGTCTCCACGCGGACGGAGCAGGACAAGGACGATGCACTGGTCTCGGTCCTCGACGCGAACGCCGGGCAGGCGATCGTCTATGCGGCCACCCGGCGGGCGGTCGAGCGCATCGCCGGTACGCTCGTCCGGGCCGACGTTGCCGCGATGGCCTACCACGCGGGACTCGATGACGCGCACCGGCACGAGGTGCAGGATCGCTTCATGCGCGAGGACGTCCGGGTCATCGTGGCGACCAACGCATTCGGGATGGGGATCGACAAGGCGAACGTGCGGCTCGTCGTGCACCATGCGATGCCCGGCACCCTCGAGGCGTACTACCAGGAGGCCGGCCGCGCGGGCCGCGATGGCCGCCCTGCCGCCGTGTACCTGCTGCACGCGTTCCAGGACCGGTTCACCCACGAGTTCTTCATCAAGAGCGCCTATCCCGAGCGCGCGCTCGTGGAAGCGGTCTACGCGCGGCTGGTCCGTGAAGCGGATCGAACGGGACGGGTGCGCGAGGATCCCGAGGAGATCGCGTCGCGGCTGCGGATGAAGACGACAGCGCGGGAAGTCGAGGGGGCGCTGCGCGTGCTCGCCGCCGCGGGGGCCTACCGGAACGATCCCGAATCGGGCTCCGTGGTCACCGTCCGGATGCTCGCGACGCCGCAGCGCATCAAGGAGGAGCTCGCGAACGAGCCGATGGAGATCGGCCTGTTGCGCGCGCTGTGGCGTTCCGCCGGCGACGCACTCGAGTCGGGTGCCGTGGTGGACCTCGACGGGCTGCCGCCGGGTTTCGGTGGCGCCATGGGCGCGATGCCGATCCTGGACGGGTTGCAGGACCGGCAGTTCGTCGAATGGCGGCAAACGGAGGGCGGCGCACGCCTCGCCGCGCCGGGACGTCCCCTCGAGACCTTCCGCGTCGACTGGGCGACGCTCGACCGGCGCCGCGCGGCGGAGCTCGAGAAGCTCGATACGATGCAGCAGTACGCCTACACCCGTGGTTGCCGGCGTGCGTTCGTGCTCCGATATTTTGGCGATCCGGCCGCCCGACCGTCGTGCGGCAATTGCGACGTGTGCCTCGGCACGCAGCTGCAGGTGAAGCGGGACACCGCTCGTCCGGCGCCGCGCCCCCGCAAGGCACGTGGGGCGGGGCAGGCGCCGCGGCCGACTGCCGCCGAGGACGTGCCGGCGCTGACGCCGCAGGACGAGCGGCTGCTCGAGCGGCTCCGGGCGCTGCGCACGGAACTGGCACGTACGGCTGGCGTGCCGGCCTATGTGATCTTTCCCGACCGCACGCTCGCGGAGATCGCGGTTCGCCGACCGCGCAGCGAGCATGCCCTCGGCGAGATCCGTGGTGTTGGCCCGACGAAGCTCGAACGGTATGGCGCGCGATTTCTGGACGTGGTGCGCACCGCCGACGAAACCGAAGCCGCCTGACAACCCCTCTCATGCACGATTCGCTGTACTTCTCCGAGCAGCACCTCGCGGTCCGCGAGATGGTCCGCCAGTTCGCCCGCGACGAGGTGGCCCCCGTGGCGGCGCGGCACGACGCCGACGCCACCTTCCCGTGGGAGAACATCCGGAAGATGGGCGAGCTCGGACTCCTCGGCATTCCGTGGAGCGAGGAGCTCGGGGGCGCGGGGCTCGACCTCCTCAGCTACATGATCGTGATCGAGGAGCTCGCGCGGGTCGACGCCTCGCACGGGCTGACGGTGTCCGCGCACACGACCCTCGGCACGTCGCCGATCGTCCATTTCGGCACCGACGCCCAGAGGGAGCGTTACGTCCCCCTCCTCGCGAGCGGGCGCGTGATGGGCGGGTTCGGGTTGACCGAGCCCGAGGCCGGCAGTGATGCCGGGGGCACGAAGACGACCGCGGTCCGCAAGGACGGGCACTGGGTGCTGAACGGCACCAAGCGCTTCATCACCCACGGCAGCGTCGGCGAGATCTTCGTCGTCACCGCGGTGACCGACCCGTCGCAGGGAACCCGGGGGATCAGCGCGTTCATCCTCACGAAGCCGACGTCCGACCTGGCATCCGCCGAGCGCGTCGGCGTGGGGCACGACCCCTCGCTCCCCGCCATGCGCGGATTCCGAGCCGGCAAGAAGGAGGACAAGCTCGGGTGGCGCGCCTCCGACACGGCGGAGCTGGTGATGGAGGACGTCGAGGTTCCCGCCGAAAACCTGCTGGGGGCCGAAGGGCAGGGGTTCACGAACTTCATGCGCACCCTCGACTCCGGGCGCGTCGGGATCGCCGCCCTGTCCCTCGGGATCGCACAGGGCGCGTTCGACGAGGCGCTGCGGTACGCGAGCGAGCGCCGGCAGTTCGGGCAGGCGATCGTGAACTTCCAGGGCGTCAGCTTCCAGCTCTCCGACATGGCCACGGAGCTCGAGGCAGGCCGTCACCTGATGTACCATGCCGCGTGGCTCGCGCAGAACGGCCATCCGTTCTCCAAGGAGGCGGCCATGGCCAAGCTCTTCTGCTCGGAGCTCGCCATGCGCGCGACGATCAAGGCGGTCCAGATCCACGGCGGGTACGGCTACACGAAGGATTATCCCGTGGAGCGCATGATGCGGGACGCGAAGATCTGCGAGATCGGCGAGGGCACGTCGGAGATCCAGCGCCTGGTGATCGCGCGGCATCTCGTGAAGGAGCTCAGCGGGCAGTGAATTGGCCGATCGCTCCCGCCCCATATACCTTTAGGGCGTGAACAGCTCAGTGCTCCCCGCCTGGCAGCACACCGCGGCATGGTGTGCGCCGGGTTTCCGCCTGACCGTGGTGGTCGAAGCAGTCGTCGGCCTCCTGCGCAGGCTTGCCTCCGTGTTCCGGTCCGGGCCCTCGATGCCCGTCGATCGCACGCACTCCCGTCTCATCCCGGTACGGGCCGGCGAATCGCGCATCGCGCGCGTCGCCGGCGACGCGCACCGGGCGGGCCCTGCGTGGTCGATCACCCGGTTGCGGACGGCGCTTCCCCGTACAGCGACGCCGCACGATGAAGCGAGACATTCTGATCAACGCCAATCCGCGCGAGACGCGGGTGGCGATTCTGGAGGACGACCAGCTCGTGGAGCTGCTCGTCGAGCGGCCGGATGCGCGCCGCATGGTCGGCGACATCTACCTGGGCAAGGTCGAAGCGGTGCTGCCGGGGATCCAGGCAGCATTCGTCGACATCGGGACTGAGAAGAGCGCCTTCCTGCACTCGTCCGACCTCGTCTTTCCCGAGGACGAGGACGAGGATCTCGACGACGAGCCGGATGAGGCCGAAGAGGCCGAGAACGGTGACGAGGCGCCGGCGAAGGCGCGTCGCGGCCGCGCGCCCAGGAAGGAGGCGCCGCCGATCCAGGACCTGCTGAAGCGGGGACAGGAGATCATCGTCCAGATCTCCAAGGAGCCGATCTCCACGAAGGGCCCGCGCGTCACCGCCCAGATCTCGCTCGCCGGTCGCTTCCTCGTCTTCATGCCCTTCGCCTCGCGGGTCGGCGTGAGCCGCAAGATCGGCGAACGTGCCGAGCGGCAGCGGTTGCGCGGGATGGTGCAGGCGGTGCTCCCGGCAGACTCGGGCGGCGTCATCGTCCGGACCGTCGGCGAGGACGTCAGCCAGGAGACGTTCGAGCGCGAGCTCACGACCCTCATCGGGCAGTGGAAGCGGATCCGGAAGAAGACGCACTTCGTCCGGGCGCCGGCGCTCATCCATCGGGAGACGAGCCTCACGCGCGGCCTCATGCGCGACGTGTTCAGCTCGAAGGTGGAGTCGGTGGTCGTCGACTCGAAGCAGCTCTACAACGAGATCGGCGAGTACCTGAAGGGCATCGCCCCCGAGCTGATGGACCGGGTGAAGCTGTACGAGGAGCAGACGCCCCTCTTCGACAAGCACGAGATCGAGACCGAGCTGCGCGACCTGTTCAAGCGGCGGTGCGACCTGCCCTCGGGCGGCTACCTGATCATCGAGCCCACCGAGGCGCTCGTCTCCGTGGACGTGAACTCGGGCCGCTACACGGGCAAGAAGGACCCCGAGAAGACGATCCTGAAGACGAACGTGGAGGCGGCCCGGGAGCTGGCGCGCCAGATCCGCCTGCGCGACATCGGGGGGATCATCGTCTGCGACTTCATCGACATGGAGTCGAAGCAGAACCGCGATCGGGTGCTTCAGGAGCTTCGCACGCATCTCGGACGCGATCGCGCCCGGACGAAGGCATTCCAGGTCAGCGACCTCGGCCTTGTGGAGATGACCCGCCAGCGGGTGCGGCAGAGCCATCTCCAGGCGATGACGGAACCCTGCCCGACCTGCTCGGGAACGGGCCGGGTCTTCACCGCCGAGACGATCCTGCGCCGCGTCGAGCGGTCGGTGAAGCGGATCGACGTGGAGGGGAGGCGGGAGCCGCTCGTGGTCCGGCTGCACCCCGAGGTCGCCACATACGTGCTCGAGGAAGAGCCGGATTTCCTGAAGAAGCTGGAGAAATCGGTGTCCTTCGGGCTGGAGCTCCGGGACGATCCGCTCCTGCGGCCGGACGAGTTCAAGCTCGTCGTGAAGGCGGCGGGGCGGGACGTCACTTCCAAGTATGCGGTGGCTTGAAGAGAGGGCAGGAGCTGCGAGCGGCGAGCTGCGAGAAACTGCCTTGGCGGCGGGGCTCCGGCGCGGCAGAGCCGGTACTGTGGGGCTCGTTCTCGCAGCTCGCAGTTCGCAACTCGCATCTGACTTGACACCTAAATCCCGCCATGGTAAGTTGTTAGGCTACCACGTCAACGCTTGAGCATTCCCATGCCTTACGCAATCATTCGCACCGGCGGCA
>DASTYL010000152.1:0-4849 GCA_035764975.1 Gemmatimonadaceae bacterium
CTGGATCGGGCATCGCGGCGGCCTGGTTCGCCTGCCACGTGCGCCAGCCCCACCAGACGCTCGCCGCCACCAGCGTGAGCGCGAGCAGCGCGATGAGCAAGCGTGCCACTCTCATCGCACGGCGTTCCACATCGCGACGCACTCCGGATAGAGGCTCTTCCCTTCCCGGACGGCCCATTCGATTCGCTGCCGGACGACCGTCCTGAACACATCGTCGAAGTCGCCGGGGACGCGCGCGGCCAGCTCCGCGCGCTCCGCCTGCGCGAAGCGGCGTCCCGGTTCGAGATAGTCGGCCATGTAGAGGGCGCGGCCCGTGCGGGCCCACGTCGCGCTGCCCACCGTGTGGTAGCGGATCGCCTCCAGCAGCGCGTTGCGCCGCTCACCATCCGCTTCGAGATGCGCTGCCGCGGCCGGTCCGTGCAGCATGGGCAACGTGTACTCGCTGTCGGGGACGAGCGCGCGAAGCGTGGCCTCGTCGGCATCCCGCAACGCGTCGTGGAGCAGCCCCGCGTCGCGCCACTCCCGGCGTTCGGCCTCGTCGAGCCCCATCGCATCGGCCCACTCGCCGAGGAGCGCGGTCACTCGCGCGATGTGTGCGCGCCGCTTCTCGCTCACGACCGCCCACGCGGGCAATTCGATCGCGGGCGCGGTCTGATGCCCTGCCGTCGGAGACGTCGCCACCGAACGCAATTCCTCCAGCTCACGTTGCCAGAACCCACGGTCCTGCAGGCCCGGGTGGGGCAGCACGAGCCGGTCGTCGCTGCGCGCCTCGCCCTCGACCAGCACGATGTCCAGGTCGAGGGTGCGCGGCCCCCAGCGCACCCGTCGCTCACGGCCCGCCTCGCGCTCGATCGCATGCAGCAGTTCGAGCAGTGCGTCCGACGACAGCGTCGTGGCGACGGAGACCATCTGGTTGAGATAGGCCCCTTGCGGCACGGGACCGAGCGGTGCCGTCTCCTCGATGCGCGACGCGCGGAGGAACCGGCAGCCCGGCATCGCGGCGAGACGCCGCCTCGCGAGTGCGAGATGTGCCGCCCGGTCGCCGAGATTCGAGCCGAGTGCGATGTACGCGACGCGTTCGCGGGGTGCGGCCGGTTCCGCCATCAACCGGCTCGCGAGTGGTCGACCGCCACCTCGGCCGCATCGAGCGGCCCGGGCAATCCCACCTGCGGCTTCCGGAGCACCACCCGGGCACGCACGACGCCGGGCTCCTCGAGCGCTGCAGCCGCGATCGCATGCGCCGCCGTCTCGAGGTATTCCACCGCGCCTCCGCTCACCCGGTCGGCCACGAGGTCGTAGAGGCGACGGTAGTCCAGCACGTCCTCGCCGGGCGCCGTCGGGGTGCGCCACACCGTGATGTCGGCGACGAGCGCCTGCGGTTGGGTGCGCTCGTGCGGCAGGATGCCCACGCACGTGTGAAAATGCAGGCCGCGGAGAGTCACTTCTTCGAACACGCTCATGTCCCGCTCATGCGACTGGTATCCACTGCACCGTCAGGCGGCGTCGATGGCCGCGCGCATCTCACCGACGAGTGCGACGGCGCGGTCGACCCCTTCGCCGGCGGCGCGCACGACGGCGCTTCCCACGACGACGCCGTCGGCCAGGTGCGCGACGGTGCGGGCCTGGTCAGGCCGCGAGATCCCGAACCCGACGCACACCGGCAGGGACGTCGCAACGCGCAGGCGTGCGATCGTCGCCGCGAGATCGGGCGGCAGGTCCTCCCGCGTCCCAGTCACTCCCAGGCGGCTGATGAGATACACGAACCCGCTCCCATGGCGCGCGATGAGGGCCATGCGTTCCGTCGGTGTCGTGGGGGCCACGAGCCGAATGAACGCGAGCGGTCCGCTGCCGAGCCACGCCTCCCGTTCGGGGTCGGCGCCCACCGGCAGATCGGTCACCAGCACGCCGTGCACCCCCGCCTGCGCCGCGGCGACGAGGGCATCCGGCCCCGCGGCGACGAGCGGATTCAGGTACGAGAACAGCACGACCGGGACGCCCAGCCGCGCGCGCGCGATGAGCTCGAGCACGCCGTCGTAGGTCATCCCGTGCGCGAGGGCGGTCTGCGAGCTTGCCTGGATCACCGGCCCATCGGCCATGGGATCCGAGAACGGGACCCCCACTTCGATGACGTCCGCGCCCGCATGCTCCAGTCCCTGGAGCAGCGCAATCGTCCCCTCGGGATCGGGATGGCCGGCCGTCACGTATGGCACGAGCGCCCGCCGGCCGGCGGCGCGCAGCGCCGCGAAGCGCTGCGCGATGGTGTCAGACGAAATAATCGCCAACGCTGATTCCATATCGATCGGCGTCCTCGGTCTTGATGATGGTCCGGCGGAAGGTTCCGCCGTCGCCAAGCTCCGACAGGTCGACGAGCGTCCCGGGATGGAGGAGGTTGCCGCGGTCGTCGCTGATGATCCGGACGATGGGGCGCGACAGCATCTCCGGGATGGGGTTGACCGCGTGCACGATCGCGAGCTCGAACGTGTCGAGCACCAGCAGCGTCCCGACGGGATAGATCCCGGTGAGGTTGATGAATGCCTTCACGATCACGGGGTCCATGCCGCGACGCGGGTTGTCGCGCATCTCCGCCAGCACCGACGCGGGCGACAGTGGGCTCGTCTGATAGACCCGCCGCGACGTGGCCGCATCGAACCCGTCCGCGACGGCGACGATCCGGCTGAAGATGCTCATCGCGCGAGGACGCACCGGACGGGGATATCCGGTGAGGTCGTGCTTCATGTGGTGTTCGTGCGCGACGATCATGGCACGGAGCGGAAGGTCCTGCTGTCCCCGCGCCGAGAAGAGTGCGAGCACGCCCATCCACGGGTGCGCCGCGATCTGTCGCCATTCCTCGTCGGTCAGGCTGCCGGACTTGTTGAGCACCTCGGCCGGGACGCGCGACTTGCCGATGTCGTGAAAGAGCGCCGCGAACCCGAGGTCGTACAATTGCACCTTGCCGAAACCGAGGCGCTTGCCGAGTGCGACGGCGAAGATGCAGACGTTGACGCTGTGCGTGAACGTGTATTCGTCGTAGTCGCGGATCGTCGTGAGCCCGATCAGCGAGGATTCCTCGTTGAGGATCTGGTCGACGATGCCCTGGATGACCCGCTTGATCTTCTTGACGTTCGGCGTGCGGCCCATGCGCACCGACGTCATGAGGTCCTTCGTGGCCGCCACGGATTGCGAGTACGTCCGCTTCGCGCGCTCCTTTGCCGCCTCCTGGTTCACCTCGCCCGCGTGCTCCGCGGGCTCACCGAGCCCGAACGCGCTGATCCCCGCCTCCTCGAGCTTCGCGACGAGCAGGCGGAAGCGGTCCGCGGGGGCGTCCTGCCCCGGCGCCTGCAGCAGCGACAGCAGCACGAGCCAGTCCCGACGGCCCGCGTCGTCCCGCACGGTGAGCACGCCGATGCCGGAGGCGCGGAACAGCGCCAGCACGTGGCTGAAGCTCGCGTAGTTGTCGAGATCCAGGCGCAGGCGGGTCGCGTTCACGAAGAGGAACTCGCCCGATGCCCGGACTTCGAGCTCGCCCTGGCTTCGCACGAGATCGTCGGCGCCGGCGGCGAGATCGTCGAGCGCGCGCTGCACGGCGGCATTCTCGAGTGGATACAGCTTGATCGACTTCAGCGCGCCGTAGAGCGAGAAGATGAACGCGCGGCCCGCGCGGCGCAGGTACGCGTCGCCCCCGAGGTCCGCGGGCATGCCGGCGGAGCGCGGCGCCGTCATGCCGCCCCCCCGCGCATCGCGCGGTTCACCGCGTTGCGCACGACGACGTCCTTCTCCGCGCCGGCCGCGCGCAGGGAATCGAGCGCCTTCGGCGTCCCGATGCGCCCCAGCGCGAGCGCTGCACAGGCGCGCACCTCCGGATCCTCACGGCGGCCGAGAAACCCCTTGCCGTTGAGCAGTGCATCGAGATGCGGGACGCCGGTCTCGCCGCAGAGCGCGCCGTACATCTCGAAGAACGCCATCTTCTCGGTGAGATCCGCCTCGCGGATCTGCTTCGACTTCACGATGGCCTCGACGCGCGGGAGCGCCGCGCGATAGCCGCGCCCCGCCAGGGCACGCGCGGTCCCGACGCGCACGTCGCGGTCCGCGTCGCCCAGGCCGCGCTCGAGCGCCTGGAGCGCGCCCGGCGACCCGATCTCCGCCAGCGCCGCCACCGCGGCCTGACGCTGCTCCACGTCCCCCTCGGCGAGCAGGCGCCCGAGTGGCGCGACCGCCGCGGGCGTCTTGAGTGCGCCCGAGCGCCGCACGGCCTCGAGCGACACCACCCGATCGGCGGACGCGATGAGCCGCACGAGCTCCGCGGTGTTGGCTCCGGCGAGCCGCCCCACCGACTGCTCGAGCAGCGTGCGCAGGCGCGCGTTCTGCACCCGCCCCAGCCAGGCCAGCGCCGTCTCGAGTGCGGCCGGCCGCAGCTGCTCGAACAGCTCGGACAGCTCGTCCTGCGGGGGGAGCTCCGGCGCGCCGTCGAGCGCGTCGAGCATCTGGGAGAGCGCGGAGGCGGCGCTCAGCCGCTCCGGCAGCCCGGCGATGCGGCGCCGATGCTCCTCGGAGAGATCGGCCGCGCGCTGCGCCGTGACGGCTGTCTCCCGCAGGAGGTAGGCGACGTTGCGGAAGTGTGAACCGGCCAGGAGGTGCACGAGCATCATCTCGAGGATGTCGCACAGCTCCGTCCGGATCTCGTCGGCCGGCTGCTGCTCGAAGATGTCGAGCAGCACCGACAGGACGTTCTGCCGCTGGTCCAGCTGGTACTCCAGTCGCACGGCATCGCGGAGATACTGGATCTCGCGCTCGTCGAGGAAATAGAGCGTGGCGTCGAAGTCCGACATGTCGACGACGCCGCGACGCGACG
>DASTYL010000153.1:0-6578 GCA_035764975.1 Gemmatimonadaceae bacterium
CAGCGTCCAGGCGCACGCCGTCGCGCAGCCGCACGAAGAGCAGCACGCGCACGTCGCCGCCCCCGATCTCCTGGCCCACCGCTACGCTCTCGACGATCTCCGGCAGCTCCTCGACCTGCCGGTAGATCTCCGCCGTGCCGATGCGGACGCCGCCCGGGTTGAGCGTCGCATCGCTGCGGCCATGGATCACCAGCCCGTCGTGCGGCGTCAGCTCGGCCCAGTCGCCGTGCCGCCAGACTCCGGCATACCGGTCGAAATAGGCCGCATGGTACCTGGCGCCCCCCGCGTCGTTCCAGAACGACACCGGCATGCTCGGGAAGGGGCGTGTACAGACGAGCTCGCCCGGCCGCTCCGTCGTTTCGCGCCCCGTCTCGTCGAAGATCGCGACCCGCATGCCAAGCCCCCTGCCCTGCAGCTCGCCGCGCCACACGGGGAGCGTCGGCACCCCGAGCGCGAAGCACGAGATGATGTCGGTGCCGCCGCTGATGCTCGCGAGGTGCACGTCCGCCTTCACGTCGCGATAGATGTAGTCGAACCCGAACGGCGACAGCGGACTCCCCGTGGACAGGATGCAGCGGAGCGCGGACAGGTCGTGCGTCTCGCGGGGGCGCAATCCCCCCTTCTCGGCGAGCGCAATCCACCGCGCGCTCGTCCCGAACACGCTGAGCCGTTCCGCCTGCGCGAGGTCCCACAGCGCATTCGGATTGCCCCGCGGCAGCGGCGAGCCGTCGTAGAGCACGATCGTCGCGCCCACCGCGAGGCTCGAGACGAGCCAGTTCCACATCATCCACCCACAGGTCGTGTAGTAGAGGATGCGATCCTCGCGCGACAGGTCCGTATGCAGCACGAGCTCCTTGAGGTGCTGCAGCAGTGTGCCACCGGCGCCGTGGACGATCCCCTTGGGAAGCCCCGTCGTGCCGGAGGAGTACATCACGAAGAGCGGATGATCGAACGGAAGCCGTTCGAAGTGAATCGCCTCCCCCTCGGCCGGCAGTCGGCGGGTGCCGGCGTCCGCGAACGCCGACCAGGTGAGGACATTCGGGATGACGCCGGCCGCGTCGGCGTTCGCTCCCCCGGCGGCCGTCTCACCGCCGCCGATCGCCTCCACCAGCACCACTCGCCTGAGCCCGGCCAGCCGCGCCGCGATCTCGCGCACGCGCGGCCGCGTGTCGATCACCTGGCCGTTGAACCGGTAGCCGTCGGTCGCGACGAGCACCTTCGGCTCGATCTGCCCGAAGCGGTCGAGCGCTCCGCTCGCGCCGAAATCCGGCGAGCAGCTGGACCAGATCGCCCCGATGCTGGCCGTCGCCAGCATGGCGATGACGGCCTCGGGGCCGTTGGGGAGGAAGCCGGCCACCCGGTCGCCGATGCCGACGCCTTCACCGCGGAGCGCGGCCGCGACGCACGCGACCTCGTCGTACAACCCGGCGTAGGTCAGCGCGCGTTGGCGCCCGCGCTCATCCCATGCGACGATCGCCGGCCGGTCGTCGCGAAAGCGCAGCAGGTTTTCCGCGTAGTTCAACCGCGCCCCGAGGAACCACCGTGGTCCGCGCTCCGGGTCGGGCGGCGCCATGCGATCGAGCCCGCGCACGACTTCATCCCACGCCGCCCCGGTGTCGCGCTCGTCGGCGATCACGCCGCAGTAGCGCCAGACCTGCGGCCACAGCTCTTCCGGATGGTCCACCGACCAGCGCCACAGCGACGTGTAGTCGTCGCCGATCGCGCGGGCCACCCGCGCTGGACTCGGGGTCCAGCACGGGTGATCCACTGCCGTCAGCGGGTCCACTGGCTCGAGCTGCGGATGGCGTCCGCGCACGCAGGCCACTGCCCCGGCTGGCCGGTCGGCGTCGTCACGACGCGCCGGTCGCGCGGCACCGTCTCCGGATCCTCGCTCGCGAGGTAGACGAGCATCGCGGTCAGGATCGCATTCGACCGGACGTCGTCGAAGTTCACCTTGTCGAACGTGTCGCGGTTGGTGTGCCAGGTGTACGTGCCGTAGTCGTAGCTTGCCGCGCCGAGACTGAACGCGGGCGCGCCGTGACAGAGGAAGGAGGCAAAGTCCGACCCGCCGCCGCCGGGCATCCCGGGCAGCCCGACATTCGTCAGGTTGCGCGTGAGCTGGTCAGGCACCTGCGAGAGCCAGGTCGCGAGGTTTCCGGCGGCCTGCGGCAGCCCGGACGCGGAGATGTTCACGATCCGCCCGGTCCCGTTGTCCTGATTGAACAGCGCCTGGAGTCCGGTCACGACTTCGGGGCGGTCGGCGACGAAGGCGCGCGAGCCGTTGAGCCCCTGCTCCTCGCTCGTCCAGTGGCCCGAGATGATCGTGCGCTTCGGGTTGGGATACACCTCGCGAAGGATCCGCATCGCCTCGAGCATCACGATGGTGCCGGTGCCGTTGTCGGTCGCCCCCTGCGCCCCGTCCCACGAATCGAAATGCGACGAGAGCACGACGTACTCGTTCGGCTTGTCGCGTCCCTTGATCTCGGCGATGACGTTGCCAATCGGCGCCTCGTTGGTGAAGTCTGCATCGGCGGCGACGCGCAGCACGGGACCCTGATCGTTGTCGGCCAGGCGGTACACGAGCCCGTAGTCCTCGCAGCTCAGGTCGATCGACGGGGTGCTCCCGGTGTTCTTGCTGTCGAAGATCCGGTTCACCCCCCAGCCGCCCGACCAGCGCGACTGGATGACGCCCGCGGCGCCCGCCTGCTCGAGCCGGCGGCCGAGCGTCCCCGTGCCAAGGGAGATGTTGTAGCCGGTGCGGCGCACGCGGGCCGTCCAGGCCATGCGCATCGTGTCACGACGCGCGCTCATCATCCTGAACGAGCTGTCCGTCGCCCACTGCTTCCAGTTGTCGTCGGGCCGGCAGGTCGGCTGCGCCATGTCCACCAGCACGAACTTCCCCCGCGCGTTCGGCAGCCACCGCACGAAGGCCGCGCTGTCGGCGACGTCCGGCAGGATCACGACCTGCCCCGTCACCGGGCGGCCCTTCGGCGTTCCCGGGCTCCAGGCGAGGATCATCCCCTCGAGCGAGCGCGTGCGCGGCTGCACGAGGTCGATGTGGGAATACCCGCGGCGCCAGCCCTTCCACGTCCCGTACGTCACTTCGCGGGCCGGGACCCCCCACTGCGTGTACCGCTGCACGAGCCAGCGGTTGCCCGCGGCGTGCTCCGGGGTTCCCGTGAGCCGCGGCCCGATGGAGTCGAGCAGGACCTGCATGAGCGGATAGACCTGCGATTGCTGCTGCCCTACCTCCCAGATCCGGCGAAGTGTCGCGTCATCGGTGGGAAAGGTCTGTGCGGCGAGCGGCGTACTGGTGAGGCCCAGGGAAAGGACGGCGAGGAGAGTCCGGCGTGCCGGCATCGAGAAGAGCTCCGTGGGGGTGGGGGAGAACTGCGACGGCAGTCCCTGGCACCGTGAACGCGGCACCAGGGACATGGCGTACAAGGTACTGCCGTTGCCTTACCTGACGCGAAGGACCGTGACCTTCACCGGCGGCTGCGGGGAGCCGCGCCTCGTGCGCACCCAGACGCGCGCATCGATGCCGCCCGTCGTCTCGAAGGTGAAGTACGCACTTCCGCCCCCACGCAACGCGAACACCTGCTCGTCGTTGGTGACCAGCCAGTCGGTGGCGAGCGGGTAGGCCTCGCCCGACTGGGCGTACATCGCGCGCAGGTTCCAGCTCGGGAAGTCATGCGCCGCCGCCCGGTTCGCGGCCAGGTCATCGGCGTACATCGAGACCGACCAGTCGCGGACGCTCTGCTTCACCTCGACCCCGAAAACCGCCTCGATGTTCGCGATCCCGCTCGTGCGGCTGTTCACGAGCCGGTACCAGACATCGTCGTCCGGTGCGCCGTCGCGATCCGCGAGATAGCGCAGGTACGCCCAGGCAGCGCCGCGCGTGGCGAGGGAGCTCGAGAGGCCGTAGGGCGTGTTGTTCGCGGGCGCGAGCAGCCACCGCTCCAGGCGGGCCACGTTGTTGTGCTGATAGAGGTTGTAGAGCTGGCGCACGGCATCGGTCGGGAAGCTCGCGAAGTCGAGGTTCGACCGCGGCTGCAGCTTCGAGACGTGGTAGAACAGCAGCTCCTCCGCGATGTGGCTCAGCCCCTCGTTGAGCCAGGTCGCCTCGGCCGGTTCGGCCTGCGGATCGGCGAACCGCCGGCTCGCGTTGATGAGGTGCTGGTACTCATGGCCGAGCGTTCCCACCGTCACCTGGCGGACGAACGCCTTCGAGCGGGCGGGGCCGAGCTGCCCGTTCGGGTCGGGGACGAGCATGTAGAAGATCTCGCCGACGTTACCCGTGCTGCACGCCGACTTCGGGAGCAGGTCGCGCGACCAGAAGTAGCCCCCGACGTACGAGTCCGGGCTCGTGGAGAGCTGGTTCACGCGGGCCGTGTAGAAGATCACGGACCGCTGGTTGCCGTCGATGTCGTTCGGCGTCCCGAACACCCGGTCGTTCACCGGCGACACGAGCGTGTCGAAGATCCTCCCGAGCTCGAGGTACTCGTCGCTCGTGAAGCCGCCGGCAGGATTCAGCGTGTCGGCGACGACGATCGCCTTCTGCGTGATGGCGGCGATCCGTCCGACGCGCGTGTCCTGCTTCCGGGCGTCGTCAGTCGGGAAGCTGCACGCATACGTCGGCGAGGCGTTGATCGTCACGAGGTCGCCGACCTTCACCGTCCCTGGCACCGCGTTCATCAGGGCGCCCGGCTCCGCGCTGCCGGCCATGGCGCCCCGCGCCCGGACGGCGAGCGGCGCCAGCTCGCGCTCCTCGCGCATGCGAAGCCGGGAGTGGAATTCCTCGTCAGGGCGGGGCGTTCCCGCGGTCCGCAGCGCCCCCACGACCGGCGACGGGGCCGGAGCCGGGGCAACGGCGGCGCGCTTCAGGCCGGTCGCCACCGCATGCAGCAGCTCCGTCTGGCTGCCGGGCGCCTCGGTCGAGAAGAACGGCACGGCAACGTACTCCGCGTCCGCCGCCGAACGAACGCACGTCCCCTCCCGCGGGTCCATCGTCACCGTATCGCCGGGGGCGAGCTGCACGACGGCGCCGGTGCATGGTGACGTCGCCGGGTCGGCGACCGAGATGAGCACCGTGTCGACGAACCCTTCGGTGCTCCGGCCCTCGATCCGGCCCGTGACGCCGGACTGGAGCCCCGCGACGATGCCGTCGAGGGTGACCGAGGCGACTGTGGGATCGAGCGAGCGCCACGTGATGGTCGACCCGCTGATCCCGTTTCCGTGCTGGTCGGCGACGTTGCCGAAGAGCTGTCCGGTCGCGCCGACCCCGTCGAGCCACATGGGATCGGGGACCACGACGACGCGGGACGGCGGGAGCGCCGTGGCTGTGATCGTGAATCGCGCGGATGAGTCGCTGCCCGCGAGCCGGGCAGTCACGTCGATGCGGCCGGCGATCTGCCCGATCGTGACGTTCGTCCGCGCCTCGCCCCGCGCATCGGTGACGGCGTCCTCGGGGGCGATCGTCGCCATCCCATCCGCGACCGTGAAGAGCACCCGCGCGCCGCGGACGGGCCGGTTCTGCTCGTCCTCGACGCGAACCACGAGCGGGTCCGGGATCGTGCTCCCCACCGCAACGGTCAGCGCCGGCGCCGAGACCGCGCGGATGATCCGCGGCGCCCCGGCGACATCGGGCGATTGGTCCTTGCAGGCGGACGCCGCCGCCAGGGCCGCGAGGGCCAGCCCACGAATCGACACGCGGAAGTGCATCAGTGCTCCGGAAGGTGATGTCCGACGAACCGTGGACCGCGGTAGCCGCCCGGCAGCGAACAGCCCGCCAGTTCCATCCCCGGTTCGGGAAACTGAACAATGACTCCCCGACGGCTGTAGGGGAAACCGCCTCCAGCCCGTAAGGTTCCCGAACGGCGCGCGCCGGAGTTCGCTGGTTACCTTATCCAGCTGGATGCAGCCCCTACCCTGATCTTCAGAGGAACCGCTCGCATGCCCGCCTCGTCACCTGCCAGCCCGGCGACCCCGCACCACGCGCCGCCGGCCCCGGCCCATTCGGCGACGCCGCACCTCGCCTCGCCGGAGACCAATCCCTCGTTCACGCGCGGCATCTTTTCGGGGGAGATCCGGGAAGACCTGGTCTTCCCCTTCCCCGAGCCGACCGCCGACGAGCGCGAGTCGCTCCGGGCGATCCTGGACGCGTTCCGCAGCTTCGCCGCGGAGACCATCGACTCCCGGAAGCACGACCACGACGAGCGGTTCACCGACGAGACGCGCCAGGGGATGCACGAGCTCGGCCTCATGGGCCTCAACATCCCCGAGGAGTACGGGGGCTTCGGCGCCTCGGCCATGGTGTTCAACCGGGTCTTCGGCGAGATCGGCGCGGTGGATCCCGCGCTCGCGGTGTACTTCGGCGCGCATCAATCCATCGGCTGCAAGGGCATCACGCTGTTCGGGACCGAGGAGCAGAAGCAGAAGTACCTGCCGAAGTGCGCGACCGGCGAATGGATCGCCGCGTTCTGCCTCACCGAGCCCGGGTCCGGCTCGGACGCCCAGGCGATGAAGACGACGGCGGTGCCGAGCGCGGATGGGTCCCACTACGTCCTCAACGGGACGAA
>DASTYL010000154.1:0-26678 GCA_035764975.1 Gemmatimonadaceae bacterium
ACGCGCTTCCCCTCGAGGTCCGCCTCCACCGCGCGCAGCCACGCGGTACGCAGCTCCTCCGTCGTCGGGCGCACCGGCCCCGACGGTGACACGAGGTTCCGGCCCTTCCACTTCCCGCCGACGATCCGCATCGGGTTCAGCCCACCCGGTGGCGCACGATCATCTCGGGCGTCGCGGTCGCGACGGTGCCGTAGATGGGGCAGCGACGCTGGAAGCCCTGCACCAGCTCCGCGGCCTGCGCCTCGGTGACGCCGGTGAGCACGATGTCGAGGGTGACGCTGTTGTAGTGCGAGCGATCCGCGCGAGACTGCCGTTCGCGGTCGATCATCGCGTCCACCGCGATGGTGACGCGCTCCAGCGGGATGCCGCCGTCACGTGCGATGACGTGCATCAGCTCGACCCCGCACGACGCGACGGCGCTGAACAGCAGCTCGGGGGGCGTGAGCGCCTCTCCGGGGCAGCCGTTCTGGACCGGACCGTCGACGACGAAGTGGTGGGTGCGCGCACTGCAGAGGACGCGCCCGAAGGTGGGCGCCGATTCGGCGTGAACGGCGACGCGGCGGATGGAGGGGGACTCAGTGGCGGGCATCGAGCTCGGTATCCGGTGGGTGAATGCAGGGAGCGTAGTGCGTCGGGACCTGAATGGCCAGCATTTCCCTTTCGCGGTCTACTCCATGCAAAACCGGCGTGTACACGACTCACCCGTCGACCCGTTTTCGCATGCCCGTACCGCCGTCCCGAAGCCCGAGTACCGCAATTGCCACATCCGTGATCACGGCACTCCACGCTCGCGCCCGTGTATCCACGATTGTGACCCGCATCACCAGCCGTCCCACGCTCGCGCTCGCTGCGCTTCTGGCCGTCATCAACGGCTGCTCGCCCCGCGCGCGCATCGTGGAGCTGCCCCCGCCGCCCGAGCCGGCGGTCGATGCACTCCCACGACCGGCCGCCGCCCCTCTCGCCGAGGTGGGGATGCGGGAGGATCTTCCCTCAAGGCTGGATGCCATCATCCGCAACGCCCTGGCGGACAGCCTCGCCCCGGGCGCCGCGGTCGCCGTGGGCCGCTACGGGCGGATCGTCCATATCCGCGGCTACGGCCGTACCGACTGGGCGCCCGGGGCGCCCGCGGTGACCGACTCGACGCTGTTCGATCTCGCGTCGCTCACGAAGGTCGTAGCGACGACGACGGCCGCCATGCTCCTCGAGCAGGAGGGCCGGCTGGTGCTCGACAGCACCGTCGGCTACTACCTCCCCCGCTTCGTCGTGGACGACGCCGCCAAGCGGGCGATCACCGTCCGCCAGCTCCTCACGCACACCGGCGGGCTCGAGGCTTATGCGCCGCTGCATGTCGACACTCTGGTGCGCGGACGACACAACTACCTCGCCCGGATCGCCGAGCGACCGCTTCGCGGCGTGCCGGGAACCGCCACCGTGTACAGCGACTGGGACATGATCCTGACGCAGCTCGTCGTCGAGCACGTCGCCCAGGAGCCCCTGGACTGGTTCTTCGAGCGACGCATCGCGGCGCCGCTCGAGCTGCGGGAAACGGTCTTCCGACCCGGCCCGCACCTCCTCCCCCGCACCGCGGTCACCGCGGACGACAGCCTGCGCGGCGGCCCCCTCCGCGGCATCGTTCACGACGGAAATGCCTGGGCGATGGGCGGGGTCTCCGGCCACGCCGGATTGTTCTCCTCCGTGCGCGACCTCGCGGCGTTCGCCCACATGATGATCGCCGACGGCCGCTTCGCCGACACGACGCTGCTCCGGCCGGAGACGGTCGCACGCTGGACCGCGCCGCAGCACGAACTCTCGAGCCGCGCGCTCGGGTGGGACACGCCGTCCGGCGAGCGCTCGAGCGCCGGCCGCTACTTCTCGGCGCGGAGCTTCGGGCACACCGGCTTCACCGGGACTTCCCTGTGGGCCGATCCGGAGAAGGGCGTCTTCGTCGTGCTGCTCACCAACCGCGTGCACTCGCTCGGGATGACGCCCTCCGCGCGCGTGCTCGACCTGCGCGCCGCGGTGGCGGACGCCGTCCAGGCGGCCGTGATCGATGCGCCGCTCGTAGCGAGGACGAATGGGGCGGTCAGGCGGGTGTCGATGAATCCGTAACGGATGCGGGATGCGGTCGGATGCGGGATACGGGATACGGGATACGGGATACGGGATGCGGGATGCGGGATGCGGGATGCGATCAGGCTGACAGGCGTTCCGCCATCCACGCCACCGCGTCGTCGATCGCCGCTGGCGGGGGCCAGTGGCCTCCCGCGTACCAGCGGATCTCCTTCGGCTCCTTCGCGGCAGCGAACAGGCGCTCGGCCTGGTCCCGGCGCACGGTGCGATCGAGCCTGCCGTTGACCATGAGCAGCGGGCGGCCGGCGAGCGAACGAACCTGACGCGGCGGATCCGCCACCGAGCGCACGATCGCGCCGAACGGGAGGTCCGCCGGCAGGTCCCCGCCGGCGGCGAGGAGGACGGCGCGGATGTCCGGCTCTGCCGCCGCGACGGTGACGCCGAGGAACGCGCCGAGTGAGTAGCCGGCGAGGCCGAGCCGGCGGGAGTCGATCGCGGGGTGCTCCCGCAGCAGCTCCACCGCCATTCGGCACTCCTCCACCGCCAGCCTCCAGCGGCTGACGACCTCGAACGGATTGCGCAGCGTCCGCTGGTCGAGGGTGCCCTCGCGCTCCCCGTGCATCGGCAGGTCGATCGCGAGACTCGCGACGCCGCGGCGGAGCAGCCCCGCACCGATGCTCTCGGCCATGCGCTCCTTGCGCGACGTGAACCCGTGCACGAGGAGCGTTGCGGGGGCCGGCGTCGTCGCCGGGAGCAGCAGGATGCCGGGGACCCGCTCCCCGTCATCGAGGTGCACGGCGATGCGGCGCCCGCCGGCGACGTCGCGCGAGGCGATCTCGGTGAGCACGAACGGCATGCGCTCCGCGATGGCAATTTCGGTGCGCCCGCGACACCAGCGCCGCCCTTCTTTTATGTTTGGCGGGTGACGCCGTTCCGCTGGTTTCTCACTGGACTATCGTTCGCCGCGCTTCTCGGCGTCTCGGTATACATCATCTCGGGCTGGGGCGGTGCGTCGAGCGATGCCTCGCTCGCGCTGCCCGCGGTGGCGCACCTCATGGCGGCGGGTGCGGTGGCGATCGAGGTGGCCAGCCGGGCCTGGAAGATCTCGTACAGTGCCCGGGCCGTGGGCCTCGCGCTGCCCTTCGGCGTGGGGCTGCGCACCTGCCTTGGCGGTGACTTCGGCGCCGCGATCACCCCGGCGCGGTCCGGCGCCGAGCCGGCCCGGTACCTCATCCTCGCGGAAGCGAAGGTCACGCCGGCGAACGTGCTGGTGATCCTCTTCGCCGAACTGTTCCTCGAGGCGCTGTCGCTCGCGGTGGTGGTCGCGGTGTGCGCGATCGTGTTTCACAGCGCGGGGGCGGTGCTCGGCGCGCTGATCGGCGTGGTCGGCGGCTATGCTGGGTTCGTGCTGGGCCTCGGCTTCGCCGCCGTCGTGATCTCGCGACGCGGCACGTACGGGCCTCCGCCCGCGTGGGCGCGCCGCATGCGCCTCACCGGCGGCCGCTGGCGCATGATCCAGCGCGGGCTGCGCCAGGTCCGCGACACCGTCGCCCAGGTCCGCTCGCTCGACTGGCGATATGCGTTCATCGCGCTCGCGATGTCGATCGCCCATGTCGCGGTGCGCCTCGCGATCCTGCCGGCGCTCGTGCTCACGACGCATCCGGAAGTGCCGCTCGCGCCGCTCGCCCTGTGGCCGTTCAGCTTCATCTACGGCGCCGTCGTGGTGCCGGTCCCCGGCGGCGGCGGCGCCGTGGAGGTGGTCTTCGCCAAGGTGCTCGGCAATGTCATCCCCACGAGCATCTTCGGCGCGTCGCTGCTGTGGTGGCGGTTCTACACGTTCTACGTGTACATCCTGCTTGGCGCGATCGTCGCCGGTGGGGTCGTGATGCGCGCGCTGAAGAAGGAGGCCGAGGTGGAGCAGGAGTTCGTCGCGGGCGGCGACGACTCGTAGCGGGGATCGTTCTTCACGACGGAGTTCCTCGCGTGAGAAAGTTCCGGGAAACGCGGCGCGGCGGCGGCAACCCGATCCCGGAATCTCCGAAGCACCCTTTTTTCACCGCGGAGAACGCGGAGGACCTGCCTCGGCTGTGCTCCGCGTTCTCCGCGTTCTCCGCGGTGACCCGAACACGCGTGATCGAAAGCAGCCGATCGCCCCGCGCGTGGAGTGTGCAGGCCCGGGTGCGAAAGGCCAGGGCACCGTATCCCCGAATTCCCGGAAGATCCTTTCGGGCCCTTGTGAATTGAAATCACGAGCCCCTGCCGGTGATAACACCGGCCCTGCCAGGGAAATCCCCCGTTACACCGCCACGGCCTCGGCCTCGGCGACGCGCTGCGGCCAGTACGCATTCCGGACGTACTGCTCCACCATCCGCTGCGTGTTGAAGAAAGAGCCGTTGAGCGAGATCGCCTGCCGTCGCATCTCCGCGTACGCCATCGGCAATCCATAGAACAGCGGCAGCACCGCGCGCTCGAGCTTCAGGTAGAGGTCACCCGCATCCTTCATCGGATCGCTCTCCGGCTCGATGCCGCTGCCGATCGACCAGCCCGTGACGCCCTCCACGTGGCCCTCGATCCACCAGCCATCCAGCACCGAGAGCTGCGGCACGCCGTTGATCGCCGCCTTCATGCCGCTCGTGCCGCTCGCCTCGAGGGGCTTCATCGGATTGTTGAGCCAGATATCCACGCCGGGGACCATGAGCTGCGCGAGCGACATCTCGTAGTTCTCGAGATACACGACCCGCACCTGCCCCTCCAGGCGGTGGGCGGCTTCATGGATGCGCTTGATGAGCTCCTTGCCACCGCCGTCATGCGGGTGGGCCTTGCCGCCGTACACGATCTGCAGCGGGCCGACATCACGCGCGATGCGCGCGAGACGCTCGGGATCCGAGAAGATGAGGTCCGCGCGCTTGTACGGCGTGGCCCGGCGTGCGAAGCCGATCGTGAACACGCCCGGCTCCAGCTCGACGTTCGTCCGGCGCCGCACCTCCTCGAGGAACTCGACCTTGCACCGGTCGTGCGCCTCCTGGATCTCGGCGAGCGGGATGCCCACCGCGTAGCGCAGGTAGTTGTTGTCCCGGCGCCACTCCGGCACGCGGCGGTCGAACAGCTCGCGGAAGGCGGGATGCGTCCACGTCA
Source organism: Gemmatimonadaceae bacterium (assembly GCA_035764975.1). Lineage (GTDB taxonomy): Bacteria > Gemmatimonadota > Gemmatimonadetes > Gemmatimonadales > Gemmatimonadaceae > JACDHQ01. The sequence goes on from DASTYL010000154.1 coordinate 5,206, forward strand.
CCGCGTGCACGCCGTTCGTCACCGAGTTCACCGGGAAGTTCGGGAACATCCCCTGTGAAACGTCGCGATGGCGCATGGCCACGCCGTTCACGAAACGGGAGAGGTGCAGCGCGAGGTGCGTCATGTTGAGCTGACCCTCGGCGACGCCCTGCGCCTTTTCCAGCAGCGCGTGACGCTCGTCCCCCAGGACCTCGCGCACCATCTCGCTGGGGAACTTGTCGTGTCCCGCGGGCACCGGCGTGTGCGTGGTGAACACGCACCGCTGCTCGACCGCGTCGAGGTCCGCGTCATCCACCTCGAACGACTTCCGCCCCTCGAGCTGGCGCTCCAGCAGCGACAGCGTCACGAGCGCGGCATGCCCCTCGTTCATGTGGTAGGTCACCGGGCCGGCGTAGCCGAGCGCGGTGAGCATCTCCGCGCCGCCCATGCCGAGCACGACTTCCTGGCACAGCCGGTAATAGTCGTCGCCGCCGTACAGCGAGTCGGTCAGCGTCTGGTCGAACGGATGGTTCTCGGGCAGGGCCGTGTCGAGCAGCAGCACCGGGACCTCGCCGCCCGTCACGCCGCGAACGACGTACTTCCATGCACGCACCCGGACGTCGCGCCCCGCGATCTGGACGGTGACGACCGGCGGGAGCAGCTCGAGCATCTCCTCCGGCTGCCACTCGACAGGCGCTTCCGTCTGCTGCCCCGACGCGTCGAGATGCTGGCGGAAGTATCCCTTGCGGTGCAGCAGCGTGATGCCGACGACCGGAAGCTCCAGGTCCGATGACGAGCGCAGCGTGTCACCGGCCAGGACGCCGAGTCCGCCGCTGTAGGTGGGGACTGCCTGCTCGAGGCAGATCTCCATCGAGAAGTAGGCGATCGTTGACGGATACGTCGAATGGTTCATTCCGGGGCCTCGAAACTTGCGATGGCGAGCCCGGCTGGAACGGGCACGCCGGACACCCGGCGACGCGCCGGCTGCCATGAGCTTGAGTGCGATTACGTGCAGAAGAATGCTGCTTTCGGGCCAGCAGGGCGACGGGAGGGGGGTCGCGCGCATACGGCCCGAAAGCGGATCGGCTGCATAACGATGCCCAACCTCATCCGTAAAAACCAGAGGGTGGTGCGAACATCACTTAAACGTTCAACACGACCTCCGGTCACGGGTTCCCTGAGCTCGTGAGGACGGCGATGGGCAGGGGTGCAAGAAGCTGCACGACGCCGAGGTCGGACGTGGATTGCCCCGTGAGCACGCTCTGCCAGACTCTGCCTTCGAGCTCGGCGGGAAGCTTCAGCTCGATACTTTCCGCGAGAGCAGTCAATGGCTGGCCTCGCTTGCCGAAACAGCCGGCGGTGAGCCGCGGAACTACGACGAGCAGCGCCGTCTCCTCGTGGCGCCGCAGGAAGGCGAACGCATGCTCCGCACGCTCGCCGAGTATCTCCACAGGCTCGTACGACCCTCGCCGGAAGAGATCGGGATGCGCCCGCCGGACCCGCAGCAGCGCGCGCACGACGTGCAGCTTGAGACGGTCGCTTCCGGAATCCTCCATCAGCTCGGCTGACGCCGTGGCGTCCAGGGAAGTCGCGAGCGCCGACAGCAGCTTGCTGCGCAGCGCATAATCCACGTCGCGTCGGTTGTCCGGATCCACAAGTGCGCGGAACCAGAGCTCGTCGCCCTGATACGTGTCGGGAACGCCGGGCGACGTGTAGTGCACGCAGATGCGCGCGAGCGCGTTGAGGGCTCCGGCCGGTGCGACGCGCGCGACGAGCCGCGACACATCGGAGAGAAAGACGTCGGTCTCCGCGTTCTCCGGCAGGAGCACGGTCCGCACGAAGCCCTTCACGGCCTCCTCGAACGCGGGATCCGGGTCGGTCCAGCTCGTGAAGGTCTTCGCCTCCTTCATCGCCTTGAGCATGTAGCGCTCGACGCGGCCCGCGGCTTCCTCGAGCCACTCGCGCGAGGGGGCGTCGTCCACCCGCCGGCCGGGTCGCGGTGGCGGCCACATGCCGACGAGGGTCTGGTACAGCAGGTACTCGGTGTTCGCGTCGGGGGCGAGCTTGCCGCCCACGGCAACGCGGTGCCGCCGGTTGAGCCGTCGCCAACGGGCGACCGCGCGCCGCCAGAGATCGGGGACCTCGCTCAGCACATCGAGGCGCGCGCGGACGTCGGCGCTCCGCTTGGTGTCATGGGTGTTCGTGCTGAGCATCGCGAGCGGCCAGTCGCGCGCCCGCTCGGCGTTGCCGGCATGCAGGCGCTCGAGCGCGTCGTGCAGCGGGCGATCCGGCTCGCCCCCGACCTCGTTGCGCGAGACCAGTGGCACGTACGCGTAGAGCGCGGTGTCCTCGACTCCCTTTGCCGTCGCGGGACCCGTGGTCTGCTGGAACGGCATGATGAACCGCAACCGTCCCTCGAAATCCTCGTCCCCGTGCCGGAGCGGGCGAAGGAACAACTGCGCGATCCGGCCGATGACCGCGTGCTCGGACTCCGACGCGCCCTCCTGCGCGCGCGCGGTCGTCTGCTCGATCACGCTGCGGTCGTCATCGTGCGGCAGCTCGCTCCGACCGTCGATGTAGGTCCGGTAGACGGGGCATTCGGCGATGAAGCGCACGATCCCCGCGGCGATGGGGTGCAGGCGCGCGCCCGTGGGCGCGCGACGGAGCGCCGCCGGATCGGCGGAGGCATGCGCATCGTCGAGCTCCGCGGTGACGCCAAGGGCGGCGAGGCGGCGGGCGAGGCGGCGCATGTCCGCGCGGAGGGGGCCGCGCAGGACACGGAGCTTGCCGTCGCGCACCGCGTCACGAAACGCTGGCGACCCCTCGCGCTCACCCAGCCGCCGCATCATGCGGTAGTTCCGCTCCACATGGCGTGCGCCCTCCGCGTCGAGGAAGAGCGCCTCGAGGTCGTTCATGTACTCGTAGCCGGTCGTGCCCTGCACCGGCCACTCGCGCCGCAGGTGCTCCCCGGGCGAGAGGATCTTCTCGACGTAGATCGGAAACTCGTCCAGGCCGGCGATGCGCGCCGCGACTTCCGACTCCGCGCGCAGCCGCTCGAGATAGGCGCGCGGGTCCCGCAGTCCGTCGACATGGTCCACGCGGAAGCCCTGCACCCAGCCGCGCTCCACCCACGCGAGCTGCCGCTCGTGCGTCGCGTCGAAGACGGCGGGATCTTCCACCCGGACACCGGCGAGATCGTTGATGTCGAAGAACCGGCGGTAGTTGATCCGCCAGCTCGCGTCCCGCCAGTAGCTCAGCCGGTAGTGCTGGCGCGCCAGCAGGTCCGCCAGGTTCGCGCGGCCCTCGGGGCCGGAGGCGTGGCTCGCCACCAGCTCGGCGCCGGCGCCGGGATCGCGCACCGCGAGCTCCAGCGCCGCCGGCAGCGTCGCGGGATCCACCGGAAAACTCGTGTCGTGATACGTGATCCGCACGCCGCCGCTCTCGCTCACCCCGAGGCCGATCTCGCCGCGCGCGAGCACCTGCTCGAGCGGCGCGCCGAGCACCGGCAGGACGAGGTGGCCGCGATCCGCGTCGGTCGCGTTCCACTCGACGTCGAACCAGGAGGCGTATTGCGACCCCTGGCCATGGCGCAGCAGGTCCTCCCAGAAGGGATTCGACGGCCCGATGCCCATGTGGTTGGGCACGATGTCCAGGATGAGGCCCATCCCCCGCGCGCGGAGCGACTCGGACAGCTCGCGCAGGTCGTCCTCGGTGCCGAGCTCCGGATTGATGCGCGTCGGATCCGCCACATCGTATCCATGCGTGCTGCCAGGCCGCGCGGCGAGCAGCGGCGATGCATAGACGTGGGAGATGCCCAGCGCATCGAGATAGCCGACGATCGACAGCGCGTCGCGCAGGGTGAACCGGGCATTGAACTGAAGGCGGTACGTGGACGTCAGCACGGGGGTGGACCGGCTCGGGGCATCGGCCGCGGAAGAGCGCGAAGCGTTCACTGGTCAGCGCCCCTGTGCGAGCCGGGTTCCGAGCGCGGCGACCACGTCCGGGTCGCCGAAGAGCTGTTCCAGCGGCATCGTCATGCGGCGCTGCCACGCCGGATACCGGTCCGGCGACACACCGGGAAGGTTCACCGCTTCCGATTCCCCGGCGATGTCGTCAAGCGACACGCCGACGAGCCACGCGGGCGACTCCGCGAGGTGGTCGTGCACCGCGGCGCGGAAAGCCGTCATGTCGTCCACCCCTGCCGGATCCAGCAGGCGCTCCCGCACGAGGCGCTCCACGAGCTGCGCGCGATCGCGCTCGCGCTCGGCGCGCGCCTGCGCCTCTCCCCCGGGGGCCACGAGCCCATGCTCGATGCGCAGCTCCACGTCGCGCCCGCGTACGAAGCCGATGAGCGTCGCCATGTCGTGCGTGTTGGCCGTGGCGAGCGCCTCGGCGGGATACTCGCGTGGCGACCGGAAGCTGCCGTCCCCGCTGCGCTCGAAGTACAGCACCTTGGACGACAGGATGCCCCACCTGTGCAACGCGGGTGGAACATCGGCCGGCACGGTACCGAGGTCCTCACCCACGACCAGCGCGCGATGCCGCCGGCTCTCGAGTGCCAGGATGCCGAGGAGGTCCTCCGCGGGGAAGCGCACGTACGCGCCGTCCTCGCCCTGCTTCCCCTCGGGGATCCAGAACAGGCGGAAGAGTCCCATCACATGATCGATGCGCAGCGCACCGGCGCTCCGGAACCCTGCACGAACGAGCTCGATGAAGTACCGGTAGCGCCCTTCGCGGAGCCGATGCGGATCGAGTGGCGGGAATCCCCAGTTCTGCCCGTGCGCGGAATAGGGATCGGGGGGCGCGCCCACGGCGACGCCGCGCACGAACACCCCGGGGAACGATTCGGCATCGCTCCCGTTGGCAGCGCTGCCGATCGCGAGATCCTGGTACAGGCCGATCTGCATCCCCGCGTCGGTGGCACGACGAAAGACCGCGGCGAGCTGCCGCTCGAGCTCCCACTGCACCCAGCGATGGAAGTCGACGTCCGCCGCCGCGGCGTCCTCGTAGGCCGGGGTCGCCTCCGAGGCGAAGCCGCCGACCTCGCGCGCCATGTACGCGGCGAACGTGGACAGCTCGGGTTCATGCTGGTGTGCCCACGCGCGGAAGGCCGACCACCGTTCGCTGGTCTCGCGCGCGGCCGCGGCATCGTAGCACGCGCGGAGCGCGGGCCACTTCGCCCGCATCACGCGCTCGTAATCGATTTCGGACGCAGCGCGCAGGCTGTGCAGCTCGCGGCGATGCTCGGCGCTCTCCAGCTGGCGGCGCAGCCCCGGCGCGAACTCGAGCTCCGGGATCGCCTCGATGTCCACATACGCCGGATTCCGGAAGAGACGGCTGATCGGCGAGTACGGGCTGACGTCCGTCCCCCGGTTGTGGATGGCATGCAGTGGATTGAGGCCGACGAACTGTGCCCCGAGCGCCCCCGCCCACTCGACGAGGTTGCCCAGGTCGGTGACGTCACCGATTCCCCAGTTCCGCGCGCTCCGGAGCGAGTAGAGGTTGACGACGAGCCCCCACACACGCCGCCCCTGCAGCAGGTCCTCCGCCCGCAGGCACGACGACGGCACGACGATGAGGAGCTGGTCGGCGGCGATCGGTCCGTGCGCCGTCTCGAGTGCAACCCGCAGTGTGTGGTATCCATACGGAAGGACAGCGGGCAGCTCCACCGCGAAGGTGTGCCCCGCGCCCTGCGGCGCTTCGCCCTCCAGCGCGTACTCCTCCCCCTCCTCGGTCACGAGCGAGAGGTGCCACCGCAGCGGCTCGTGCTGCGGCGCCGGCATCGCGACCGTGACGAGGCGATGCGCGGCGTCGCCCTCCTGCACGACCCGCACGGGTGCGATCGGACGTTCGGTCCGCTCCGCCCGCAGCGCCTCCAGCGTCAGGGCGGCCGCGTGCTCCGTCGCCGCCTCGAGCCCCATCGCCTCGAGCAGCGCCCGGCGCGTCTCGTCGGACGTCTCGCGCCACACGCCCGTCTGGTCCTGATAGCGCGGAAGGATTCCGGCTTCGTCGGCCAGCGCGCGAAGTGTCGTCGTGCCTTCGGCCAGGCCGTGCACCGCGCTCATCGCGTCCAGGAGGCGGCGTGCTCGGCGCGTGCCAGCACGACGGCCGACAGCGGCGGCAGGGTCAGTGCGATCGACTGCGCGTAACCGTGGAACGCACTCGGCTCCGTCTCGACGCGGCCGATCTCCCCGTAGCCGCTCCCCCCGAACTCCGCCGCATCGGTGTTCAGGAGCGGCACGTACGCGCCGGGGGTCGGCGCGCCGATGCGATAGTGCTCGCGGGGAATCGGCGTGAGATTCATGACGACGACGACGTGCTCCATCCCATCCCAGCGCACGAACGACAGCACCGAGTTGTCCCGGTCGCTGACGTCGATCCAGCTGAAGCCTTCCCACGAGTGGTCGTTGCGCCAGAGTGGCGGGCACCGCCGATAGAGGTGCCCGAGCCGCTCCATGAACCGCATGAATCCCTGCCGCGACGGCTCCTCCAGCAGGCGCCAGTCGAGGGAGACGTCATGGTTCCACTCCGTCCAGGGCGCGAGCTCCGTCCCCATGAACATCAGCACCTTGCCCGGCCGCATGAACTGATAGGCCAGGAGCGTGCGCAGGTTGGCGAGCTTCTGCCAGTCGTCGCCCGGCATCTTCTCGAGCATCGATCCCTTGAGGTGCACCACCTCGTCGTGCGAGAGGGGCATCACGAAGCGCTCGGTATGCTCGTAGATCATCGCGAACGTCAGCAGATCCTGATGATGCCGGCGATACAGCGGATCCTTCGAGAAGTACGACAGGGTGTCGTGCATCCACCCCATGTTCCACTTGAAGGTGAAGCCGAGCCCTCCGGCGTGCACGGGCTTCGTGACATCGGGCCATGCGGTGGACTCCTCCGCGATCATCACGCAGCCCGGGGCATCCTCCTGGATCGCCACGTTCAGCTGCCGGATGAAGTCGATCGCGTCGAGGTTCTCGCGCCCGCCGAAGCGGTTGCGCACCCACTCGTCCGGCTTCCGGCTGTAGTCCAGGTACAGCATGGAGGCGACGGCATCCACGCGCAGGCCGTCGCAGTGGAACTCGTGCAGCCAGTAGAGCGCGTTCGCGACGAGGAAGTTGCGCACCTCGTTGCGCCCGTAGTTGAAGATCAGCGTGCCCCAGTCGGGATGCTCGCCCAGCCGCGGATCCTCGTGCTCGTACAGCGCCGAGCCGTCGAAGCGACGCAGCGCGAAGTCGTCCTTGGGAAAGTGCGCCGGCACCCAGTCCAGGATCACCCCGATCCCCGCCTGGTGCAGCGTGTCGACGAGGTAGCGGAAGTCGTCGGGCGTGCCATACCGCGAGGACGGCGCATAGTACCCGCTCACCTGGTAGCCCCACGATCCATAGAAGGGGTGCTCCATCACGGGCAGGAACTCGACGTGCGTGAACCCCAGACGCCGCACGTGCTCCGTCAGCTTCGGCGCGATCTCGCTGAAGCTGAGGAGGCGGCTCCCGTCGTCCGCACGCATCCAGGAGCCGAGGTGTACCTCGTAGATGGTCATCGGCTCCCGCGTGAGGTCGCGGGACGCGCGCGCGGCCATCCAGGCGTCGTCGTGCCACTCGTACGAGTCCGTGCGCTGCACGATCGAACCCGTTCCCGGGGACTGCTCCATCTTGAAGGCGAAGGGATCGGTCTTCTTCCGCAACTGGCCGTCGCGCGTCACGATCTCGTACTGGTACAGCGCCCCCGGCACGATCTCGGGGAGAAAGAGCTCCCACACGCCGCTCGAGCCCATCATGCGCATCGGGTGGATGCGGCCGTCCCAGCCGTTGAACTGCCCGACCACGCTGACCCGCTGCGCATTGGGCGCCCACACGGCGAACGCCGTCCCTTCCACGCCGTCGTGCACCATTGGATGCGCGCCGAGCTTCGTCCAGAGGCGGCGGTGCGTGCCCTCGTTGAAGAGGTGAAGGTCCACATCGCCGAGCGTCGGCAGGAAGCGATAGGCATCGTCGCGCTCCCACGTGTTCCCGTCAGGGAACGCGAAGCGCAGGCGGTAGCGCATGGGGAACTGCTCACCGGGGAGGAGCACGGAGAAGAGCCCGTCCCCCTCGTACTCCATCGCGATCACGCTCCCATCCTCGAGCACCACGGTACCATGCGTCGCATCGGGCTGCCGCGCCCGCACGACGACGCCGTCCACGCCGTGGGCGTGCACGGGATGCGCCCCCAGCACGCTGTGCGGCGCAGGATGCCGACCCTCGCAGAGCTGCCGGCGATCGAGCACGTCGAGCGGCGGTGCGGTCCGGCGCTGTTCGCCGGCGCCGGCTTCACCCTCCAGTGCCTTCACCGCCGGTGCAGGTGAAGTTGCGGCGGATGCAGTCTTATTCGTGAGCGATGCGGGCGGATTCGCGGCGTGTGCCTCGACGGCGTTGAACACCGTGTCGATGACCGCTTCCTCGACCGGCTGGCCAAGGGGCTCCGCGGCCCGTGGCGGCTCCGGTTCGTGGACGACGGCCGGCGACTGCGCGGGATTGCCGCTCATCGGTCCCGGACGCTTCGCAGCGGGCTTCGCCCCGCGCCGCCCGCCGGGCGGCCGCGTGGCTGCGGGCCCGGCATCCTTGGCCGCGACCTGATCCGACAGCGGGTCGCCATGCGGCGGCGTCGGAGATTCCGGCAACGGCGGGGCCGTGTCCGCACGCCGCGTCGGCTTGCGACCGGCGGGTTTCTTCGGACGGTCCTTCATGTACGTCCCTCCTCTACGTCATACACGATCGCCGCCCGCGACGGCTGCTCGACGGTGATTCGCCGATCCCGGCCATGGCGCAGCAGCATCAGCGAAAACGGCTCGATCTCGACGGATTCGTTCGCGATGATCGCGTGCTCCGAGCGGGCCGTGTAAACCAGTTCCGCCCACATCCCCCGCTGTGCCATCTGCGGCAGCGTGAACTTGACGGGCTCCGGGCTGCCGTTGAGGAGCAGCAACATCGTGTCCCCCAGGATCGGTCGGCCACGGTCGTCGATCTCGTCGGTCGCCGCGCCGTCGATCAGCATGCCGAGCACGCGGTTCATGCCGTTGTGCCAGTCCGCGTCGGTGAGCTCCTTGCCGTCCGGGCGGATCCAGCCCACGTCCTTCGGCCCGCCTTCCTGCGCCGCTGCGCCCTGGAAGAAGTGCCGGCGGCGCAGCACGGGGTTCGTGTGCCGGATGGCGACGCAGCGCCTGGTGAACTCGAGCAGCTCCTGCTGCCACGGCTCGAGCGCCCAGTTCATCCACGAGATCTCGTTGTCCTGCGCGTACGCGTGGTTGTTGCCGCCCTGCGTGCGGCCGACCTCGTCGCCATGCGAGATCATCGGCACGCCCTGCGAGAAGAGCAGCGTCGCGATGAAGTTCCGCATGGCGCGGTCCCGCTTCATGCGGATCGTCGCGTCGTCGGTCTCGCCCTCGACCCCCCAGTTGCGGGAGATGTTGTCGTCGTGGCCGTCCCGGTTGTCCTCCCCGTTCGCCTCGTTGTGCTTCTTCTCGTACGTCACGAGGTCGCGGAGGGTGTAGCCATCGTGCGCGACGACGAAGTTGATGCTGGCATACGCCCCGCGGTCGGTGGCCTGGTAGATGTCCGCCGACCCGGCGAGCCGCGACGCCATCTCGCCCACGTGGCCCGGATCGCCGCGCCACCAGTGCCGCACGACGTCGCGGTACTTGCCGTTCCACTCCGCCCAGCGAACGGGGAAGTTGCCGACCTGGTACCCCCCGGGCCCGACGTCCCACGGCTCCGCGATCAGCTTCACCGTGCCGAGCACGGGGTCCTGATGGATGATGTCGAAGAACGCGCTGAGCCGGTCCACGTCGTGGAGCTCGCGCGCGAGCACCGGCGCGAGGTCGAACCGGAAGCCGTCCACGTGCATCTCGGTCACCCAGTAGCGCAGCGAATCCATGATGAGCTGGATCGTGCGGGGGTGCTGCATGTTGAGCGAGTTGCCCGTGCCCGTGAAGTCGGTGTAGAAGCGGCGATCGGGCTCGAGACGGTAATACGAGGCGTTGTCGATGCCCTTGAAGCAGAGGGTCGGCCCGAGATGGTTCCCTTCACCGGTGTGGTTGTACACGACGTCGAGGATCACCTCCAGCCCCGCGGCGTGCAGCGTCTTCACCATGGTCTTGAACTCGTAGACCTGGTTGCCGAGCCCCTGAGTCGCGTAGCGCACGTCCGGCGCGAAGTAGCCGATGGAGTTGTAGCCCCAGTAGTTCGTCAGCCCCTTTTCGGCGAGGTGCCGGTCCACGACGAACTGGTGCACCGGCAGCAGCTCGAGCGCGGTCACGCCGAGTCCGAGGAAGTACTCGATCATCGGGTCGGTGCAGAGCCCGAGGTACGTCCCGCGAAGCGCCGGATCCACGTGCGGATTCTGGCTGGTCATCCCCTTCACGTGGCATTCGTAGATCACCGTGCGGTTCCACGGGATGCCGAGGGGCTTGTCGTCCTCCCACGTGAAGGCGTTGTCGATGACGACACACTTCGGGATGCCGCTGGCGCTGTTGTCCGGATCCGGCTCGAGATCCTCCTGCGGTCCGCCGACCTTGTACGCGAACAGCGCGTTGCTCCACTTGATGGCGCCGGTGATGGCCTTCGCGTACGGATCGAGCAGCAGCTTCGCCGGATTGAACCGATGGCCGTTGTGGGGCTCGTAGGGCCCGTGCACGCGATACCCGTAGTACTGGCCCGGCCGCACGTCCGGCAGGTAGCAGTGGAAGACCTGGTCGGTGCGCTCGCGAACGGGGATGCGCGCGCGCTCGGTGTCATCGTCCGGCCCGTTGAACAGACAGAGCTCGACGCCGGTGGCGTTCTCGGAAAAGAGTGCAAAGTTCACCCCGGCACCGTCCCACGTGGCGCCCAGGGGATACGGCCGGCCTGGCCAGACTCGCATTGCGGTAGAATCTCGTTGAGTTAAGTCGTGCGTCGGGCTTGCGACGTGGGCGCCGCCATGTTGGCCCCCTCCCGCTCCAGCAGTACCGCGGTCCAGGGCGGCAGTCGGATGACGCCACCAGCCGATGCGTCCGCCAGCCGGCCCTCGCCTCCGTACGCCAGCGCATCGGTGGACAGGCGCAGCCGCCATGCGCGCGCAGCCCCATCGGGCAAGGGCACGGAGTGTTCCACATCACACAGGTTGAACAGCGCGACGTATTCGCGCCCATCCGCGGCATGCGGTGTCCGGTGCAGCGCGATCCAGCCGTTCGCGGCATCGTGGGTCACCCGGGACTCGGCACCATCCGGGCGGAGCGTGCGTTCGCTCCGCCGAAGCGTGAGCAGGTCGCGGTAGAGCGCGAGGATTCCGCTGTGCGGCATCACGGCGGCCACGGAGGGGTCGATCACCGATCGGCGGAAGGTGTCCTCATCGTGCGGATCCGGGACCGCGTCGCCCCAGCCGAAGGCCGCGAACTCCTGCCGCCGCCCTTTCCGCACCGACTCCACCAGCTCGCGGTCGGAGTGGCTGATGAAATACTGGAACGGTTTCGTCTCCCCGTATTCCTCGCCCATGAACAGGAGCGGGACATAGGGCGACAGCAGCAGCAGTGCCGCCGCGACACGCTGCACCGCGGGCGCTACCAGCGCTCCCAGCCGTTCCCCCGCGGCCCGGTTGCCGACCTGATCGTGGTTCTGGATCGCAACGACGAAGCGTTCACGCGGTAAGCCGACGGACGGGGCCCCATGACGCCGCTTGCGGTGGGCGCTGTAGTCGCCGGCGTAGACGAAGGGCTCCGCCAGCGCAGCTGCCACCTTGTCGAGCCCGCCGTAGTCCTCGTAGTACCCGCTCCGCTCGCCGGTGAGGACCGAATGGACCGCATGATGGAAGTCGTCGCTCCACTGGGCGTCGAGCCCGTAGCCGCCCTGTTCGACCGGGCGAAGGAGCCGCGGATCGTTGAGGTCGCTCTCGGCGATGACGAACGCCGGGCGCCCCGCCTCGCGTGCCACCGCATGCACCGCCGCCGTCAGCTCCTCGAGCACGTGGAGCGCGCCATGATCGAAGATCCCGTGCACGGCATCGAGCCGCAGCGCGTCCACGTGATACTCCGTCACCCAGTGCCGCGCGTTGTCGATGACGAACCGGCGAACCTCCCCGGAGTGCGCGCCGTCGTAGTTCACCGCACGCCCCCACGGCGTGAGGTATCGCTCAGTGAAGAAGGGGCCGAACGAATCGAGGTAGTTGCCCTCCGGCCCCAGGTGGTTGTACACGACGTCGAGCACCACCGCGAGACCGTGCCCGTGCGCGGCATCCACGAGCCGCTTCAGCCCCTCCGCGCCACCATAGCTGTGCTGGACGGCGTAGAGGTGCACGCCGTCATACCCCCAGTTGCGCTCACCGGGGAACTGCGCGACCGGCATCAGCTCGATCGCCGTCACCCCCAGCGCCACGAGGCGCGGCAGCTCGCGAATGGCGGCATCGAAGGTCCCCTCCGGCGTGAACGTGCCGACGTGCAGCTCGTAGATGGCGTAATCGGCCAGCGGGATGCCCCGCCACGACGCATCCCGCCATGCGTAGGCGGCAGGATCGACGACCCGGGAGGGCCCATGCACGCCGTCGGGCTGCCAGCGGCTCACCGGGTCGGGCAGCTCGCGTCCATCGGCGGACACGTAGACGTAGTCCGCGCCCGCTCCCACGTCGGCCACGGTGGCTTCGTGTACACCGTCGCTCCCGGCAGTCATGGCGTACGTGCCCGCCGCGGGTCCCGTCCGGACGCGGACCCGCAGCGATTCCGCGTGCGGCGCCCAGACGCGAAAGCGTACGCTCCCATCGCCGCACAGCGTCGCGCCGCGCTCGAGGGTCCACGTGCCGCCCATCATCGGGCGCCGCTCACCGTCGTGAGCCTCGCGATACCGCGCAGCGGGATGGCGACCCAGTCGGGGCGATTGTTCAGCTCATAGCTCAGCTCATAGAAGACCTTCTCGATCTCGAAGAGCGAGAGGAGGAGGCGCGCGTTCGCGGGCTTCTTCGGCAGGAACGACGGTCGCGCCCCGCTGAAGTACGCGTCGAGAAAGCGGCTGCGCGCGTCGCGCTCCCATCGGCCGGCGCGGATCTCCACGGTCGAAGGATCGACGGCACCGTGCCCGCGCCGGGCTTCGCCCGCCAGCGTCGCGGCGGCGTACGAGAACGATCGCAGCATCCCCGCGACGTCCCGGAGGGCGCTGTGGCGCGCGCGCCGTTCCTCGAGGGGCCGCGCCGGCTCCCCCTCGAAGTCGATGATCATGAACTCCCCCGCCGCGGTGCGCAGCACCTGCCCCAGGTGGTAGTCGCCATGATGGCGGATGCACTGCCCGGCGTCGTGCTCGACCTCGGCCTCGATCTCGTCCACCAGCGCGAGGTAGTGCTCCCGCCGGCGCACCACGACTTTCGCTTCCTCCACCCGATCCCTGACCACCGCACTGGCGCCGACCTGACGTTCCAGCAGTGCGACGGCGTCTTCCACCTGCCGCCGGACATGCGCGGCCCAGCGGCCGACCATCGTCTCCCGGGCCACCTCGGGCGCGAAGTCGGGGTGCCTGGCATCGCTCGCCAGCGCCTCGTGCATCGCGCGCGTCACGCGGCCCAGCTGGGCGGCGTCGGCGGCGAACGCGTCTTCGGGCTCGCGCTCGCGCGCGGCGGCGAAGAAGGGCCGGCCCGTCGCCAGCGCATACTCCCACGCATCCTGCGCCTTCGGCACGAGCTCCTGCAGCATGCCACCGACGGTCGGTCCGCTGGCGTCCTCCCAGCGCATGGTGCCGAGCAGCACCGGCGTGTTCGGGAAGCCGCGGTCGATCGTGAGGAACCGCGTGATCTCCACGTCCGGGTGCGTCCCGGGTTCGAGCTTCCGGAACAGCTTGAGGATCGCCGCCTCACCGAGCCGGATCGAGGTGTTGCTCTGCTCCGCGCTGCCGACGGTGATCTCGGCGCTCGGCGGCAGCCGCAGCCCGGTCACCCCCATGCGCTCCACGACCCATGTGCCGCCTTCATACTCGACGCGACATCCCCGGGCGAACGCATCGGCGAGATGGCGGCGGAAGCCGACGTCGTCCGTGGCATCGAACAGCGACGCGCCGGCGACTTCCGCGATGCGGGTTGCCCCCGGAGGCAGGGTCGCACGCAGCGCCACCGGCACCTGATACCGGTGCGCGCCGGCGGCGGTCTCCACCAGCACCCGGAGGATGGCGAAGGCGCCGTCCTCCCACGGAAGGGGGAGCACGTCCACGATCCGCGCGGCGGATGGGACGCCGCCCTTGGCGCCGAACCACCGGCGCGTGCGTATCCAGGCCAGCAGCGCCGCCGCGTCGACCGCGCGCGCGGCGACGGCTGCGGTCGGCGCCGCCGTCGTCATCCCGCGCGCGCCGCGGCGCGCCAGTCCACGCTGGCCTGCTGCTGCGCCTCCGCCAGCCGGTCGGCGGGAACGATCCGGAACCAGAAGAAGTTGTGCGGGCCGAGGGTCAGCAGGTACGGCAGTTCACCGATTCGCGGGAACGCCTGCCCGCTCCACAGCTCCAGCGGGACGAGGCCGTTGAACTCCTCGAGCTCCAGCTCGACGAACTGGGCGTACCGGGAGAGGTTGTTGACGCAGAGAATCACCTCGTCCTTGTAGCGCCGGAGGAAGACGAGCACGCGGCGGTTGTGCGGGTCGAGGGCCTCCCACGTCCCCCGGCCGAACGCCTTGTACGTCTTGCGGACGGCGATCATCCGCCGCATCCAGCGAAGGAGCGACGTGCTCGTGCGCTCCTGCGCCCCCACGTTGACGTTGTAGTACCCGTACGGCGGATCCACGATGAGCGGGGCGAACAGCGCCGCGCTGTCGGCCTCCGAGAAGCCGGCGTTCTTGCCGTCGCTCCACTGCATCGGCGTCCGCACCCCGTTCCGGTCGCCGAGGTAGACGTTGTCGCCCATCCCGATCTCGTCGCCGTAGTAGATGATGGGCGTCCCCGGCATCGACATCAGGAGCGCGTTCATGAGCTCCACCTGGCGGCGTCCGCCATCCAGCAGCGGCATCAGCCGGCGGCGGATGCCGACGTTGATGCGCATCCGCGGGTCGCGCGCATACTCGCGGTACATGTAGTCGCGCTCCTCGTCCGTCACCATCTCGAGCGTGAGCTCATCGTGGTTCCGGAGGAAGATCGCCCACTGGCAGCTCTCCGGGATCGCCGGCGTCTGCCGCATGATGTCCACGATCGGCGTCCGATCCTCCTTGCGCAGCGCCATGTACATGCGCGGCATCACGGGGAAGTGGAACGCCATGTGGCACTCGTCCGCGTCCCCGAAGTACGGCCGCACGTCGGACGGCCACTGGTTCGCCTCGGCCAGGAAGATCGAGTTCGGGAACTCGGCGTCGAGCGTCGCGCGCAGGTCCTTGAGCAGCGTGTGCGTCTCCGGGAGGTTCTCGCAGTTCGTGCCCTCCCGCTCGATGAGATACGGAATGGCGTCGAGCCGCAGCCCGTCGACCCCCATGCGCAGCCAGAAGCGCATGACGTTCTTCACCGCCTCGACGACTTCCGGATTGTCGAAGTTCAGGTCGGGCTGATGGCTGAAGAACCGGTGCCAGAAGAACTGCTGCGCGACCGGGTCCCACGTCCAGTTGCTCGTCTCGGTATCCGTGAAGATGATCCGCGTCCCTTCGTACTTGTTGGGATCATCGCTCCACACGTACCAGTCCCGCTCCGGGCTGCCCTTGGGTGCGTTTCGCGCCCGCTGGAACCACGGGTGCTGGTCCGACGTGTGATTGATGACGAGCTCCGTGATGACCTTGATCCCGCGATCGTGCGCCTCGCGCAGGAACGCCTGGAAGTCCTCGACGGATCCATAGGTGGAGTTGATCTCCTCGTACGCCGCGATGTCGTACCCGTCGTCGCGCAGCGGCGAGGGATAGAACGGCAGCAGCCACACCGCGGTGGCGCCGAGGTTCTCGATGTAATCCAGCCGCTGGATGAGGCCGCGAAAGTCGCCGAACCCGTCGGCGTTCCCGTCGCGGAAGCTCTTCACGTGCAGCTGGTAGACGATGGCGTCCTTGTACCAGTAGGAGTCTTCTTGCATTCCGTTTCCTAGTAGTTCAGCTGCGAGTTGCGAGCTGCGAGCTGCGAGAAACAGCCGCGCGTGTCGGGTGTCGAGCCGCACCTCTCATAGCCAGCATCCGCAGGCCGCCGTTCTCGCAGCTCGCAGCTCGCAGCTCTCCACGAACACTGCTCCACCTATCGCTCCACTCTGAGGACGTGCCCCACCTGCACCGCCGGATCGAGCCGGACGTAGTTCCGGCGTCCGCGCCACGTGTAGCGCGCACCGGTCAGCAGGTCCACTACGACGTACGGCTCGTCCTCGCGGATGCCGAGCTCCTCGAGGGGGACGTGCAGGACGCTCTCCTGCACGCGGTGCGGATCGAGATTCACCGCGATCAGCAGGTCGCGCGACGGTACGGCGCCGTCCGCGCCGGCAGGCGCCGCGCGCCCGTCCGCATCACGGCCGGATGTGATCGACCCCATCATCTCGACGGCCTGCCCACCGAGGGCGCCGCCGATGGGGCTCTCCTTCGCCAGCGCTGCACGCATGCGCGCGAGACGCAGCGCGCGCTCCCGGTCGGCCGCCGTGCGCCCAGGAGCCGCCTTGCGGTAGAACAGGACCTCGGGGTTCTCGCTCACATGGAACGTGAGGTTCCGGTAGAGCTGCAGCGCGGCCTCCGACCGGCGGATGCGATTGAGGCGCTGGACGTCCGCGTTGATGTTCCCCGGTGCATCGTAGTCGCGGGTCTTCAGCTCGTACTTCTCCGAGTCCACGTACTCCTCGCTCCCGGGCTTCACGGGGATGTTCTCGCAGAGCTCGAACCCGCTGTAGATCCCGTACAGCGGCAGCAGCGTGCCCGCCAGCAGCAGGCGGATCCGAAATGCCGGCGTCCCGCCGTGCACGAGGTACTCGTTCAGGATGTCCGGCGTGTTCGCGAAGAAGTTGCCGCGATAGAACTCGGCGGAGGGTCCCTGCGTGAGCTCCTCGACGTAGGGCTGCAGCTCCCAGTTCGCGTTCTTCCACGTGAAGTACGTGTACGACATCGTGAAGCCAAGCTTCGCGAGGTACTTCATCCGCTTGGGGCGCGTGAACGCCTCGGAGAAGAAGATCGCCTCCGGGTGCCGGGCCTGAACCTCGGCGATGCACCACTCCCAGAACGCGAACGCCTTCGTGTGCGGGTTGTCGACGCGGAACGTCTTCACCCCGCGCGCGATCCAGTACAGCAGGACGTCGCGGCAGGCGTTCCAGAGATTCTCCCGATCCTCGCACCAGAAGTTGATCGGATAGATGTCCTGGTACTTCTTCGGCGGATTCTCGGCGTACGCGATGCTCCCGTCAGGCCGGATGAAGAACCAGTCCGGGTGCTCCTGCACCCACGGGTGGTCGGGCGCGCACTGCAGCGCATAATCGAGCGCCACCTCCATCCCCAGCTCGCCGGCCCGTGCGACGAATCGCTCGAAGTCCGCGACGCTACCGAGCTGCCCGTGGATCGCATCGTGACCGCCCTCGGCGCTGCCGATCGCCCACGGACTGCCGACGTCGTCCGGCTCGGGATCGAGGGTGTTGTTCTTCCCCTTCCGGTTCACCTCACCGATCGGGTGGATCGGGGGCAGGTACACGACGTCGAAGCCGAGCTCCGCGATCCGTGGCAGCTGCTCCGCCGCCGTGAGGAACGTGCCATGTGCGCCCTCCGGGCCGTTCGAGCGCGGGAACATCTCGTACCACGCCGCGAAGCCGGCTTCCTTCCGATCGACCTGGATGACGAGCTCGTGGCGATAGCGCGTGAGGTCGCGCGGGGCCCAGTACTCCGCCATCAGCGCCGGCAGCGCGTCGTCGAGCGCCCGGTGCACGCGCACCGTCATGGACAGCTCGTCCTCGTCCTCCAGCACCGCCGCGGTCTGGAGCAGCGTCGCGCGCGCGTTGCCGAGCTTCGCGCGCCGCGCCGCCTGGCGCAGCAGCTGCGCACCCTCGAGCAGCTCGACCCAGACATCCACCCCGGCGTCGAACTTCTTCTTCAGCCCCGAGCGCCACGTGCCGAAGACGTCGGTCCACGCCTCGACGCAGAACGTCCAGCGGCCGATCCGGTCCACGGTGAAGATGCCGCTCCAGCGGTCGTCGTCGAAGTCGAACGCCATCGGCGCGGTGCGCCAGTCGGTGTCGTTCGGGCCGCGGTAGAGGATCCGGGCGGCAATCTGGTCGTGCCCTTCCTTGAAGATGTCGGCGCCGACTTCAACGACGTCTCCGACGATGCGCTTGACCGGAAACCGGCCCGCGTCGAGCTCGGGACTGACGCATTCGATGGCGAGGTGCTCATACTGCGCTCGCGGGGTGGAGCGACGATCTGGGGACTTTCGGTCTGACACGTTCTCGCGGGGTTCAGAGGATCCGAGCGCTGGCAAGGAGTAGGCCCCCGTGCCGCCGCAGGATGCCTGCCAGCAAACACATCCGTCGGCGGGGTTGTTGACCTGAGGCCGGGTCCCTGTGCGACCGAGCAACCGAGGAAGAGCCTGTTCACCGTGGAGGGCACGGAGGGACTGCCCCGGCTTTTCTCGGTCCTCCGTCTCCGTGGTGAAACATCGGAAGGCCGGCGCTCCGGAACACCCGAAACCGGCCTTTTCACCGCGGAGAACGCGGAGAACGCGGAGAACGCGGAGAAATTTCACTGATTTTCTCTTTGCTGTTCACTCCGCGCCCTCCGCGTTCTCCGCGGTAAAAGGAACGCCCTCTCCCCGCCGCGCTCTCCACGGTCAAGAGAATCCCCGCTCCGCCACGACCCCCGCCGCCCGACAAAAAAGAACGCCGGCCCCGAAGGACCGGCGTTCTTTCTCGCAGCTCGCAGTTCGCAGCTCGCAGCCGCTTTACGGCTTCGCAGCCGCCTTCTTGAAATCCCCTGCCCGGACGATCACCAGCCGGGACACGTCGATGTACCGCTTCACCGCGGCATTCACATCCGCCGGGGCGAGCTTCGCGATCGCCGCGTCGAGCGCCGCATCGTACGCCAGCGTCCGACCCGCATATCGCCGGTTCGTGAGCAGGTTCATCAGCTCGTCGTCGTTCGAGCGACCCTGCTCGCGCTGCTGCAGGTAGCCCGACTTCGCCGCCGCCACCTCCTCGGCCGTGAAGCCCTCGGTCAGCATCTTCTGCAGCTCCTCGTGCATCGCCGTCACGAGCCGGCCGGCGTTCTCCGGCGCGTAGATGGCGTAGACCTGGAAGGTGCCCGAGCTGTCGAGCGACGAGATGTTGAGACCCGAGCCGACGCCGTACGAGATCCCCTCCTTCTGCCGGATCCGCGTCGCAAGGCGCGAGTTGAGGAACCCGCCGCCGAGCATCCAGTTGGCGAGCGCCATCGCGGCGTAGTCCGGATGGTCGTCGCGCATCGCGACGTTGTGCCCGGCGAACAGGATCGCGTTGGCCTTGTCCGGCGTCTCGATCACGGTCGTGCCGGAGTCGGTCGGCGTGGCGGCGCGCGGGACGCGGGCGAACGGCTGCGCGAGCTTCCAGTCACCGAAGTGCTTCAACGCCGCGGCGCGCACCGCCGTCGTGTCGAAGTCCCCGACGACCGTGAGGTCGCCGGCCGACGCCCCGTAGAAGGTCGCGTGGAACTGCCGCAGGTCGGCGATCCTCGCGGCGGCGACCGCCTCGGCCTCCTCCGGCACGGTGTACACGTAGCTCGGGTGCCCCTTCGCGACGGGGGTCAGCACGCGCTGCAGGGCGGTCGAGGCCAGGGCCTGCGGCTCCGACTTCGCCTCCTCGAGCGCCACGAGCTGCTGCTGCCTCAGCGCCTCGAACTCGGCCGAATCCAGGCGCGGTGCCTTGAGGGCCTCCGCCACGAGGTTCAGCGTCGGCACCAGCGTCGCGTTCGTCGCCTCGATGCGCGCGGTGATCGAGTTCGGCCCCGCCGTGAAGCGGGCGGTCGACTTCATGCGATCGAGGGAGTCGTTGAACTGCGCGCGCGTCAGCGACGCGGTGCCGCGCGAGAGCATGCTGCCGAGCAGGCGCGAGGTGATCGCCTTGTCCTGCAGGCTTTCGGCGGTGCCGTACCGCAGCACCACCTGCGCGACCACGCGGTCCGCGCGGGTCTGCTTGGGCAGGAAGGAGACTTCCATCCCGTTCGGCAGCGCGCTGCGCGAGAGGCGGCCCATGATCGTCGCCGGCGTGGCGTCGAACGCCTCGCCCGCCTGCACGACCTCACGGCCCTTGTAGTCCTTCAGCATCGCGACGACGTCCGGGCTCGCCGGGATCTCGGCACGCTGCGGCGTGGCCGTCGGGACGAACATCCCGATCGTGCGGTTCGACGGCTTGAGGTAGGCCGCCGCGACCCGCTTCACCGCCTCGGGCGTCACCTGCTCCACGCGATCGCGGTGCAGGAACATGAGCCGCCAGTCGCCCATCGCCGCCCACTCCGTGAGCGCGAAGCCCACGCGGTCGGACGTGTTGAGCGTCTGCTGGAGCTCCTTGAGGATCTCGGCCCGGGCGCGCTCGACTTCGTCCGCCGTGATCTCGGTGCCCGCGACGCCGTCGAGCGTCTTCACCATCGCCATGCGCGCGGAGTCGAGCGACTGCGCCTGCCGCACCTGCGCGAACGCGATCAGCACCCCAGGCTCCTTGAGCTGGAAGTTGATCGCCATCGCCGCGGCGGCGAGCTTGGGCTCGACGAGCGCCTTGTACAGCCGGCCCGTCGGATTCGCGCCGAGCACGCGCGTGAGCACGTCGACTGCCGCGAAGTCCGGGTGTCCGCCGGACGGAAGGTGGTATGCCGCCATCACGGCCTGCGCGTCGCCGACGCGCTCGACCGTCACCTGGCGCTCGCCGTCCTGGGTCGGCTCGGCGGTGTAGGTGGTGTACAGCAGGTTGCCGCGGTCCAGCGAGCGCACCGGCTTCGGGATGGCGCCGAACTTCCGCTCGATCAGCCGCAGCGTCTTCTGCGGCTCGAACTTGCCGGCGACGACGAGGATCGCGTTGTCCGGCTGGTAGTAGCGGCGGTAGAACGCCTGGAGCCGCTCGATCGGCACGTTCTCGATGTCGCTGCGCGCGCCGATGGTGCTCTTGCCGTAGTTGTGCCAGATGAACGCCGTGGAGAGCGTCCGCTGGAGCGTGACGTTGATCGGGTTGTTCTCGCCGCTCTCGAACTCGTTGCGGACGACGGAGAACTCGCTCTCGAGATCCTTCTTCGCGATGTAGGAGTTCACCATGCGGTCGGCCTCGAGGTCGAGCGCCCACTCGAGGTTCGCGTCGGTCGCCGGCACCGTCTCGTAGTAGTTGGTGCGGTCGTACCAGGTCGTGCCGTTCGGGCGCGCGCCGTGCGCCGTCAGCTCTTCCGGAATGTTCGGGTGCTTCGGCGTTCCCTTGAACACGAGGTGCTCGAGGAGGTGCGCCATGCCCGTCTCGCCGTACCCCTCGTGCCGCGAGCCGACGAGGTAGTTGATGTTGACCGTGACGGTCGGCTTCGACTGGTCGGGCACGAGCAGCACGCGGAGGCCGTTGGGCAGCGCGTACTCGGTGACACCCTCGACGCTCGTGACGAG
>DASTYL010000155.1:0-2885 GCA_035764975.1 Gemmatimonadaceae bacterium
CGCTTCCTCGCGCTCATCCTCCACCGCCTGCGCCTCGGCCTGGAGCGACTTCAGGCGGTCATTCAGCTCGCGGACCTGCGTGTCGATGGCGTCGGCGTTGCTGGCGAGGCTCGCGACGACCGCCTCCAGCCGCGCCTCGTAATCCGCGCGCACCCGGGCGTACACCCGCTCGGGCGTGGCGGCGCGCCGTTGATCGAGCGCGGCGAGCCAGGCCTCGTACTTCCGCCGCTCTGCGAGCAGCGTGGCTGCGTTCGTGATCGATTTCTCGGACTTGACCATCTCACTCCTCTCCCGGCGTCGGGTGCCTGCTGCCGCCGGGTGCCACGGGCCGGCCGTCAACCATGCAGCCGGTGCAGCACCCTGCCATCGACGATCGTATAGTGCACCCGGCCACTCAACGTGCGGCCGGCGTAGGGCGTGTTGCGCCCCTTCGACCGGAATTCCTTCGGATCCACGGTCCAGCGCGCAGCCGGGTCGAAAATGGTGACGTCGCCTACCGCACCCTTGCGGAGGGTGCCGCCGGGGAGCTTGAACACCCGAGCGGGGGCGCACGCCATCCGGTCGATGAGCGTGGCGAGGTCGATGATGCCCGCGTCGACCAGCCACGTGAGGTTCACCGCCAGCGCCGTCTCGAGCCCCACGATGCCGTTGGGGGCGTCGGCGAACTCGCGCTCCTTCTCGTCATAGTGGTGCGGGGCGTGATCGGTCGCGATGAGATCGATCGTCCCGTCCTTCACGGCTTCCTGCAGCGCGGCGACGTCGTCCGCCGTCCGCAGCGGCGGGTTCATCTTGGCGTTGGTATCGTAGCCTTCGACCTCATCCTCGGTGAGCGAGAGGTGATGGGGGCAGACCTCGGCAGTGACGTTGATGTGACGATCCTTGCCCCACCGGATGAGCTCCACGGAGCCGCGCGTGCTCATGTGGCAGAGGTGGACATGGCCGCCCGTCCGCCGCGCGAGCAGGATGTCGCGGATGGCCATGATCTCCTCGGCTTCCGCGGGAATGCCGCGGAGCCCGAGCTTCGCGCTCATCAGCCCCTCGTTCATCGCGCCGCCGTGCGCAAGCGTCGGCTCCTCGCAGTGGTCGGCGACGGGGACACCGAAGGTCCGCGCGTATTCCAGCGCCGTGCGCATGAGCTGCGCGCTCGCCACCGGCTTGCCGTCGTCGCTCACGGCCACCGCGCCGGCGGCGATCATCTCGCCGAACTCGGCGAGCTTCTCGCCCTTCTGGCCCACCGTGATCGCGCCGATCGGATAGACACGCGCGCCATCCGCACGCTGGCCCTGCCGGAGGATGAAGCCGACAGCCGCCTGGTTATCCGTGACGGGATCCGTGTTGGGCATCGCGCACACGGCGGTGAAGCCGCCGGCCACGGCCGCGCGGGCCCCGGTGGCGATGGTCTCGACGTCCTCGCGCCCCGGCTCGCGCAAGTGGCAGTGGACGTCGACGAATCCGGGCGCCACGACGAGTCCCGAGCAATCGATCGTCTCGACGTCGCCGCCGACGTCGCCCGCGCGGCCGATGCTGTCGATCCGGCCGTCGACGAGCACGACGTCGGCGACGCCGTCGTGCCGCTGCGACGGATCGACGACGCGACCGCCGCGGAGGAGGAGTGGGCGCGCCATCAGTGCGCTCCCCCGCCCTTCGCCGATTCCGCGAGCTCGGGACGCCCGCCCGAGAGGAGATAGAGCACCGCCATGCGGACTGCCACGCCGTTGGTCACCTGGTCGAGTATCACGCTGTGCGGCCCGTCGGCCACGTCCGAGTCGATCTCCACGCCGCGGTTCATCGGACCGGGATGGAGGATGAGAATGTCCCTGGGTGCGCGCGAGAGCCGCTCGCTCGTGACGCCGAAGACGCGATTGTACTCGCGCAGCGAGGGGATGTAGCCCGCCGTCATCCGCTCGAGCTGCAGGCGGAGGATGTTGAGCGCATCGGCCCACTGGATCGCGTCCTCGATGTGCTCGATGACGGTCAGGCCCATGTCGTCGATGGCGTTGGGCAGCAGCGACCGCGGCCCGCACACCGCCACCTCGGCGCCCATCTTCCGCAGGCCCCAGATGTTCGAGCGGGCGACCCGCGAGTGCAGCACGTCGCCGCAGATGCAGACCTTGACGCCGTCGAGCCGCTTGAAGTGATCGCGCAGCGTGAGCAGGTCGAGCAGGCCCTGGGTGGGATGCTCGTGCGTCCCGTCGCCTGCGTTGATCACGTTGGACTCGATGCGGTCGGCGAGGAAGCGCGCGGCCCCGGATGCCCCGTGGCGGATGACCACCATGTCGATCCGCATTGCCTCGAGGTTCCGCGCCGTATCGACGAGCGTCTCCCCCTTGCTCACGCTCGAGCCGGCGGCGGCGACGTTGACCGTGTCGGCCGACAGCCGCTTCTCGGCGAACTCGAACGAGATGCGCGTGCGGGTCGACGCCTCGAAGAACAGGTTGACGATCGTCGAGCCGCGGAGCGTCGGCACCTTCTTGATGGGCCGCTCGCTGATCTCCTTGAACGATTCCGCCGTGTCCAGCACGAGCTGGATCTGGTCACGCGTGAGCGGCTCGAGGCCGAGGAGATCCTTCCCGAGCGGCCGGCTCACGCGGCGTCCGCGGCGTCGAGCACCGCCTCGTCCCGCCCGTCCAGCTCCTTCACGTAGACGTCCACGCGCTGGCCGGGCTTGGCCGCCACCGTCTTCCCGACGACGTCGGGCTGGATGGGGAGCTCACGGCCGCCGCGGTCGATCAGCACGGCCAGCGCGATTCGCGCGGGCCGCCCGAAGTCCGCCAGCTCGTCGAGCGCGGCGCGCACGGTGCGGCCGGTATAGCAGACATCATCCACGATGACCACGTTGAGATCATCGATGCCACCGGGCGGCAGCCGCGTTTCTCCAAGCACCG
>DASTYL010000156.1:0-3775 GCA_035764975.1 Gemmatimonadaceae bacterium
GCTCGTCCACGGTCGCGGTGTGCGCCGTGATGAGGTCGCGCAGCTCGCGCGGCGAGGCATCGAACGGGACGAACGCCCGCAGCCATGCGTACGAAGCGTTCATCGGGCGATCTGCTCCAGGAAGCGCACGTCGGAATCGTACAGGATGCGGATGTCGGGCAGCTTGTAGCGCTGCATCGCGATGCGCGCCGGCCCCATCCCGAACGCCCACCCGGTGTAGCGCTCCGGGTCGATGCCCGCCGACCGGAGCACGTTCGGATGCACCATTCCCGACCCGAGGATCTCCATCCAGCCGGTGCCCTTGCATGCCGCACAGCCGCTGCCCGCGCAGAGCCGGCACTCGATGTCCATCTCGGCGGACGGCTCGGTGAACGGGAAGAAGCTCGGGCGGAACCGGGCGCGGGTGCTGCCGAAGAAGCGATTGGCGAAGTGCGCGAGCGTCGCCTTGAGGTCGGCGAAGCTGATGTCCTCGTCCACGGCGAGCCCCTCGATCTGCACGAAGGCGGGCGCGTGCGAGGGATCGAAGAAATCGCGCCGGTACACCGTTCCCGGGATCACGACGCGAACGGGCGGCGCGTAGCGCTGCAGCGTGCGCACCTGGACGGGCGACGTGTGCGTGCGCAGCAGCGCACCGCTCTCGAGGTAGAGGGTGTCGTGGGCATCCAGCGCCGGGTGGTCGGGCGGAAAGTTGAGCGAAGTGAAGTTGTACCACTCCGTCTCCGCCTCGGGCCCCTGCGCGACGGTGAAGCCCAGCTCCCGGAAGATGTCGCAGATCTCCTCGATCACGAGCGTGACCGGGTGCTTCGCGCCCACCCAGCGCGCCCGTCCGGGCATCGTGAGGTCGCGCTGCGCGCTCGCGGGACGCGCCGCGGCCTCGAGGGCCGCCTTGCGCTCGGAGTGGGCGCGCTCGAGCACCGTCTTCACCTCGTTGAACCGGCGGCCCGCCGCGGGCTTGTCCTCGCGGGGCACGGCGCCAAGGTCGCGCTGCGCGGCCTTCAGGCGGCCGCGCGCGTCGCCGAGCACGTCGATGCGGACTGCCTCGAGCGCGTCGAGCGACGACGCCTGCGCGAAGCGCGGCGCGGCATCCTGCTCGAGGGCGTCGAGGGTAGCGAGGAAGGTGGTGAGATCTGTCACGTCGGGATCGGAAGAAAGCGTAGGCCGCCGGCCGCGGACCGTCGGCCGGAAAGACCGCGCCACCGAAGATGCGACAACGGCGGCAGCGGACGTAATGTCGCGCTGCCGCCGTCGTGATTCAATGCGCGGAGGGGCGCAGGCGCCCCCGCCGTTGCGGATGCCGGCCCGCGACCGGCGTCCGCCGTGTGTTACGCGGCGTTCAGCGCCGAGCGCGCCTGGTCGGCGAGCGCGGCGAACGCCTGGGGATCCCGGACCGCGAGATCCGCGAGGATCTTGCGATCGATCTCGATGCCGGCCGCCTGGAGGCCGTTCATGAAGACGCTGTAGCTCATGTCGTTCTGGCGCGCCGCGGCGTTGATGCGGACGATCCAGAGGCGACGGAACTCGCGCTTCTTGTTCTTGCGATCGCGGTACGCATACCGCCAGCCGCGCTCGACGGTCTCCTTGGCGGCCTTCCACAGCTTGGACCGGCCACCGTAGGCACCGCGTGCGGCTTCGAGGACCTGCTTCTTGCGCTTGAGGCGCGGAACGTTCGATCTGGCGCGAGGCATTGTTCTACTCCCTTACGCCTGGATGAGGCGCTTGATGTTCTTCGCTTCGCCGTTGGTGCCGACGATCGTGGCGCGGCGGAGATTGCGCTTCCGCTTGGAGGTCTTCTTGGTGAGGATGTGGCTCTTGAAGGCCTTGAGGCGCTTCACCTTTCCCGTCCCGGTGACCTTGAATCGCTTCTTGGCCCCGGCGTGCGTCTTCATCTTCGGCATGGCAGCCTGCTCGCTTATTTCGGCGTGAGGATCATCGTCATCGACTTGCCCTCGAGCCGGCCGGCGCTCTCGATCTTCGCGATGTCGGCCAACTCTCGAGCCACCCGTTCGAGCACCGCCTGTCCGAGCTCGGGGTGTGCGACCTGACGGCCGCGGAACATCATGGTCACCTTCACCTTGTTCTTCTCTTCCAGGAACCGGCGCGCGTGGCGGGTCTTGGTGTCGAAGTCGTGATCATCGATGCCGGGGCGGTACTTGACCTCCTTCAGCTCGATGACGTGCTGCTTCTTCTTCGCGATTCGAGCCTGCTTCGCCTGCTCGAACTTGAACTTGCCGTAGTCCATGATGCGGACGACGGGGGGCCGGGCCATCGCCGCGACTTCGACCAGATCCAGACCGTTCTTCTCGGCCTCGGCGAACGCGGCCTCGAGATCCATGACGCCCAGCTGGGAACCATCAGGCCCGATCACGCGAACCGGGCTGATGCGAATCTGACGGTTGACCCGCGTGCGCTTCGTGGTGTCCTGAATAGGTCGAGCCCCTTGAGAGAGAGAAAACAAAAGCGGACCCCTTTGACGGAGTCCGCACGGCGAGCCGGAACTCTCGCCCCGCGGGCGAAAGATCCGGATCGATCGAGGAACTCCTGCAGCACACCCCGTCGACGACCGGGGGCCAGAGGGTGGGGGCGCGTGGCCGCGCTCCGCTTACCATGTTGTCGGATCGAAACTTAAGCCGGCCGGCAGTTGTGTCAACGGCCGGCGGGTGCCCGCGGCCGGGCTCCTCCCGCAGAAGCCGCGCGCCACGCGGCCCCCGGTCAGCGAAGCCCGTAGCCCTTGCCGTCCTTGCCCACCCGCCCCCATGGGGTCGTGGGATCGTGCTCGAACACGAACAGCCAGTCGTCGGCGACGGCCCTCGCGAGCAGCGTCCGCTTGGTCTCCAGCGTCACCAGGGGCTCCACGTCGTAGCCCATGATCCATGGAAGGGGCAGGTGCGCCGCGGTCGGCACGAGGTCGGCGGGATAGAACGCCGCCTCTCCGCCGTCCTCGATGAGGACCCCCTGGTGATGCGGCGTGTGGCCCGGCGCCGGGATCAGGCGGATGCCCCGCGCAATCTCGACTTCGCCCTGCACGAGCTCGAGCTGCCCCGTCTCGTGGAGCGGCACGAAGTTGTGCGGGAAGTAGCTGGCCGCCGTCCGCTCGTTGGTGTGCGTGGCGTAATGGTATTCCCCCGCCTGCACCACGTACCGCGCCTGCGGAAAGCTCGCCCGCGCCTGACCGCTCGCGTCGAAGCGCGTGTTGCCGCCCGCGTGGTCGAAATGGAGGTGCGTGTTCAGCACGAGCGAGATGTCCCGCGGCGACACCCCGATCGAGCGCAGGCCGTCCTCCAGCCAGGTATCCCCGGGCTCCGCCCCGCGATTCTCCACGCCGTAGATGTCATGGAACTTCTCGTTCTCCTTGCTGCCGGCGCCCGTGTCGATGAGCACGAGCCCACTCGCGTGCTCGACCAGCAGGCAGCGCATCGCGAGCGGGATGCGATTGCGCGCATCGGGTGCGATGCGGCGTTCCCACAGGGGCTTGGGAACGACTCCGAACATCGCCCCACCGTCCAGGCGCTGGAGACCGGCCGTGATCGCATGCACGCGGAGGCCGCCGACCGAACGGCTCTCGACGGCAGGCGCCGCGGCGACAGGCGTATTGGACGTCGTCATCAGGCGGTGGTGTCGCGGGTGACCGGGGTGGGCAGCGCCGAGGGCCGGCGGCGCCGGCGCGCGGACGTCGAGGTCGAGGTCGAGAGCAGCCGGTCCAGGTCGCCCCAGGTGGTGCATCCCCGTGACTCGGCGTCCCGCAGCAGCCCGAGGAGCACGTGCGCGGTCGCGAGCG
>DASTYL010000157.1:0-7392 GCA_035764975.1 Gemmatimonadaceae bacterium
GTGACGGTCGGCGACAACGACACCTTCCCGCTGTGGTATGCGCAGGAAGTGGAGGGGATCCGCAAGGACGTCGTCGTCGCGAATACGTCGCTGCTGAACACCGACTGGTACGTGCGGCAGCTCATCCGCCGCCCGGTGTACGAGTACGATCCGTCCAACCCCGCGAACGCACCGGAGGTCTACGGCGGCCGCCAGTGGGCGAAGCCGAGCGGCCCGCCGCTGCGGATGACCATGGAGCAGGCCGACTCCATCCCCTCGTACACGGTGCTCGACCGGGCGATGGTGCTGCGAAAGGGCGCACTGGAAGCGACGATCGACCCGCGGCGCCTCCCGCCGATCGAGGGTGGCGGGATCCTGCAGCGCGCCGACATCGCGGTGCTGCAGATGATCGTGCACTCGTGGCCGGAACGCCCGGTCTACTTCAGCCGCACCTCCGGCAGCTATGCCCGGCAGCTCGGGCTCGAGGCGAACACGCTGTCGCAGGGGCTCGCGTCCAAGCTCATCACGACGCCCGCCGCCGCCGGTGGCGACACGGTCTTCATCCAGGGCGAAGGCTGGTACGACGTGAAGCGCACGCAGGCCCTCTGGGATTCCGTCTTCCTCGGGCCGCAGTCGCTGATCCGCCGTGGCGACTGGATCGACCGCCCGTCGGTGGGCATTCCGTACCTGTACGTCGTTACCGGAGCGACACTCTCCGAGGCGCTCCGGGCGCAGGGGAAGGCAGAAGCGTCGCAGCGGATCTTCGGGACGGCCCGTCAGGTGGCGGACGCCGTGCACCTCTCGGAGCTGTTCGCCGGCGTCGAACCGCAGCCGGCCCCGGCAGTTCCGCTGGGGGACACCAACCGGAGCGAGACGCTGCAGACGAGGCCGTAACGGTCGAGGTTGGTCAGTTGTTTTGATCCGATGGGATCACGGCATCGATGCCGTGGTCCCATCCTCTTTTTGGGGGTTCTCCGGCGAAGGCGTTCCTCGTGGCCTTCGGGGCTTCGTGGCCTTCGGGGCTTCGTGGCCTTCGGGGCTTCGTGGCCTTCGTGGCCTTCGTGGCCTTCGTGCTCGAGTGGTTTTTTTCACCGCGGAGAACGCGGAGAACGCGGAGGACCTGCGACGGCATCGCCCCCCTTAACAATCCTGAGCGACAGCACCCTCGGTGCGCCCCGTGCCCTTCGTGCTCCGTGCCGAAATTGCGGTTTTCTAGCATCGCCCCGGATCTCCTGCCCCCGTCGGTTCCTTTAAATGAAGCGAGCCCACGGGTTACATTTGGTGCATCTGTTTATTACATTTGACATGCGTAACTGAGCCTCCACGTCGGCGGCCAGTCGCCTGCGGAGGTAGCCAGATGTCCGTCGTCTCCAGACGCACGGTCCTGACAGTCGTTGGGGCCGGTGCCGTAGTCGCGCTCGTCACGCCGACGGCCGCGCACGCCATCCCGCTCCCAGGCGCGAGCAAGGCGGCCGCCCGCCTCGCGGGCGCCCGCCTCTGGGTGAACCCGGCGTCACCGGCGAAGAAGCAGGCGGACGCGTGGCGCAGGAGCCGACCGGCGGATGCGAGCCATCTCGACGTCATCGCATCCACCCCCACGGCGGTATGGATCGGTGACTGGAACCGCAACGTCACCGCTGACGTGGCGCGCATCGTGTCGCAGGCGGGGTCCGAGGGCGCGATGCCGGTGCTCGTGGCGTACAACATCCCGAACCGCGACTGTGGCAATCACTCCGCGGGTGGGCAGCGGAGCGCGAGCGGCTACCGGAAGTGGATTCGCGACTTCGCGCGCGGACTGACCGGGCGCGGCGCCGTCGTCGTCCTCGAGCCCGATGCCACGGCGTCCACGAAGTGCCTCAGCGCCGGGCAGCAGGCCGAGCGATTCGACCTGCTCGCCGATGCGGTGCGCGTGCTCAAGGACGCGCATGCCGCGGTGTACATCGACGCGGGCCATGCGAAGTGGCTGTCGGCCCAGGACATCGCGGCGAGGCTGACGAAGTCGGGGATCGCACAGGCGGACGGGTTCGCGCTCAACGTGTCGAACTTCGTCGGGACGCCCGGGAACATCGCGTACGGAAACGAGGTCTCGCGACGGGTCGGCGGCAAGCACTACATCATCGACACGAGCCGCAACGGATCCGCGTCGACCAATGGCGAGTGGTGCAATCCGGCGGGCCAGTCCGTCGGCCGTGCGCCGACCACACGCACCGGCCATCCCCTTGCCGACGCGTTCCTCTGGATCAAGCAGCCGGGCGAGTCGGACGGCGCGTGCCGTGGCGGCCCGCGCGCGGGAACATTCTGGGCCGACTACGCTGTGGAGCTGGTGAAGCGTTCGTCCATGGTCGCATTGCGCTGACGGTCGCATCGACGAGATGAAGAAGGGAGGCTGCCGGTTCCGGCGCCTCCCTTCTTCATCGCGGACGGTCCCCTTCCCTCACCCGTCCCCTTCCCGCGGCATCTCGACCGCGAAGTATCGCTTGCTCCGCAGCCGTTGCAGCGCGGCGTCGGCGAGGGCCCGCCACTCGGCCCCCGTCATCTTGCGGCACAGCCGCTCGTAGTCGAGCTGTCCCTTGTGCGGCGGCACCGTGAACAGGTATCTGGGCGCGGTGCGGAAGCGCTCGATCTCGATCGGGATCGTCCGGAGGAGCGCCTGCTGCGACACGTAGGCGTCGAACATCTGCCGCTTCACCGCCCGGTCCTCTTCCGTCAGCGTCCGCGTCCTCACCGTCGTGCCGCGGAACGGGAGGAAGTCGAACAGGCGTCGCATCCCGTTGTGATTGTGATACGAGGTCAGCTCGAGGATGATGGGGGCGGGCCGTCCATCGCGCCGCAGGATGCCGGCGGCGAGATGCACCGCGAACGCGGTCGAATCGTGGTCCGAGTGGCCGCCCTCGTAGGGATGCGTGAGGACGACGTCCGGCTGCAGTTCCTCGAGCAGGTCCGCGACGCGGTTGCACAGGTCGATCAGGTGCCACGCCGCCTCCCCGTCCACGAAGCCGAGCCCGAGGATCCGCGACGGCGGGATACCGATGACGTCCAGGGCCGCGACGACTTCGTCCCGGCGCGCCTTGGCGTACGCCTCGCGTGACGCGTAGCCGCGCCGCAGGGCGTACTCCTCGTCGTTGGGGGCGCCGTCGGTCACGTGCACGACCGTCGCATCGGGAATCCCCCGCAACGCCGCCCCGGCGCCGATCGCCTCGTCGTCGGGGTGCGCGACGATGACCACGATCTTCGGAATCGCATCCGCCGGTCCGCCGGCGGATGCGATCTTCTCGAGGATCAGGCTCGCGACGTCGCTGTGCGCGGCGAGCCGCTCATCGCGGGGCCGTGGAAGCCACAACGAGGACCACGGGCGCTCGTTCCGCGGGGCGTCGGCCATCCGCTCCTCACCTCCGCCGACCAGGGACACCACGCCGCCGAGCGAGCCGCTCAGCGCCGCGAAAGGGGCAGGACGCCCTCGACGCGAACGTAGAAGGCGTCGTCACCCGCATCGAACAGCTTCATGCCGGCACCGAGGCCGAGGATTCGGCCGGCCCCGTTGTGCCACTCGACGATCGCGCCCGGCTGCCACGCCGAATAGCCCTCACCGCCGAGGAGCGCGACCTCGCCGCCCACGCGCATGCCCGACGTCCGGCCGGCCCGCGTCGTGACGCGCCCGCGCGTCCAGTAGGCCTCGCTGCCGAAGTTGTAGCTGCCGAGCAGCTGGTAGCCGAGCGGCCCGCCCGTCCCCCAGTGATCGAGCCCCGCGCTCACGACGACACCCGAGCCGCGATCCGCGGCGACCGCGCCGACATCCTCGTCCCGGCTGGAGAACGCGTATCCGACGGTGCCGTAGAGCGACCCGCCCTCATACCCGCTCCGCAGGCCGGCATACGGGCGCACAGTGAAGACCTCGACCCGATCCACGGCGTCGAAGGTCAGGAAGTTCGCCTGCACGCCCACGAGCGGCGCGATGCCGACACCGCCCGGGCTCGCGCTCACGCCGGCGAGAAGGAGCAGCGTCTGCTCGGTGTCGTATTCGGCGACGCCGATCGCCGTCGAGTTCCACTGGGCCGACGCCGTCGATGCTCCACCCAGGAGCAGTGCGCCCGCCATCACGATCCATGCGGCCTTGCGTGGTGTCATTCCTCTATTTCTCCGTGTCGGGTTCATCGCTCGGGTCGAACGGCGTCGTGCTGCCGGTTCGAGCTCGCAGGGGTTTGCAAGGGACAGTCCAACATTCGTGACGTGGCGCACTATGTCCGCCAATAGATCCTGCGTCGCGCGAAGAATCGCACGATGAGAATCACCGCCAGCGTTTCGAGCACCATCCGCAGCACGATCTCGCCCGCCGACTGGCGGAGCACGCCCCGGAAGGCAGGAATCATCTCCAGCGCGGAGTTGAGCAGGACGGTGTACAGCACGTAGCAGAGCATCGGGTTGTGGCCGACGTCGATCAGCGCGCTCACCCAGCGTCGGCGCCCCAGGCCGTCCACGACCGCCGTCAGCGCGACGAGCAGCATGACGGAGACGCCGGTCACGGCGAAGAAGTAGGACAGGGTCTCGGGCACCTTCTTCATGCCCCCCTCGAATGGCTCCATCCAGAGACCCAGGACGAGCCACGCCGCGCCCCACAGGAAGAGCGAGCGGAGCATCCGCTCGAGGGAGCTCGAGGGCCGGCCGGTCAGAAAGACCCCCGCGACCGTCATGGCCAGCACGAGCTGGGTCGTGAGCAGCCCCGCGCGGGTGTACATCCCGATCGTCAGCACCGGGGCAAAGGCGGCGGCGAGCCCCGCGAGCAGCGCACGGCGCGCCCCGCTCCATCCGGGCGGCGCTTCCTCGCGGGTATCGCGTGCGCGGATCCAGCGCAGGATGGCGTCGCCGGCGATCGTCCCCGGCACGACGATGACGAGCAGCGACAGCCGGCTGGGGGCAAGCGCCCAGGGAATGCGGGAGCTCCACCACCAGTCCTGCACCCATCCCGGCTCTCGGGCTCCAAGGTACAGCGCCACCGCAGCGGCGAGCACTCCCAGCCTGGCCGCGAGGTTCTCCCGCGTGAGGTACCAGACGACGGATCCCGCGAGCGCCGCGAAGGCGAGTCCGGCGATGACGTCGTCGATGCGCGCGAACGAGAAGGTCTTGCCGTAGAGGAGCGGCGTGAGGGCCAGGAACGCCGCCGCGAGCCCCCACCCGACGAGGTTGAGCGCCTTCCAGAGCCCCTGGTTCCAGACGGGCTTCGGCCGCGTGAAGACGAGCGCCATCACGACGAAGCCCGCCACGGCCACGGCGCGCGCCGTCTGCGTGTAGCCGGTGAAGTACGTGTTGGAGTGGCCGATCAGCAGGGCGAAGACGAGCAGCAGCAGGAACCGCCGGACCGCTCCGCCGATGATCGCGATCTCGGTGTCGCCCTTGTCGATGCGCCGCGAGAGCGTCAGCGGCAGCGCGGCGGACATGGTGAAGAGGAAGGCGACGTACGTCAGGTCACGCCACGCGATGCCCGCAACCGGCGCCAGCTCGAACGGCGGTGGGAACTGCCGGTGATACATCCAGAGCGGGAACACGTCGCCGCGCACGGTGAACCCGACCGTCATGGCGACGAGAAAGAGTCCCCGCAGGGCGTCGAGGCTGAAGGCGCGCCGGGATCCACTCGCGGCGAGCTCCGGCGGGGGCGGGCTCTGTCGGTGCGCTTCCGAATCCCCCGTCGGTGCCGCGTCGCGCACGTGGATGATCGTCGCGGACGACGGCGACGCCGCGGGATACGCATCCGGATCGCCATGGATCGGCGCGTGGATCACGAGGGGCTGCGGTTCAGCCATGAGTTCCTCCAGTCTTGACCGGCGCCGCCGACGCGATCGTCGACGCAGCGAGCAGGCGATCGGCGGGGGTCGTCCCGGAGGCGAGCTGCAGGCGGCGGCGGAGGCCCGGCAGCCGTCGTGGCAGCACCGCTGCCCCATCGAGCTGCACCCCCATGCTGAACAGCACGGCGACGGGGGTCTGGAGCGCCTGCACGTGCCGGACGATGCCGCTGTGCGTCACCGCCGCGCCCGGGACATCGAATCGGATGCTCGTTCCCGGTGCGATCGGCGTGTCGCCGACCAATCGTGCCCCGCCGGCGCTGAGATCCTCGAGAATCAGCATGCGTGCGTCGCTGGCGCCAGCGCCATCCCCGTCGTTGACGTGCACCTCCGCCGGGAGCCCCGCCAGCCGCCGGCGCTGGCCGCGCAGGTTCCGCATCGTCTGCGACGCCAGGGTGACGATGTCGATCGACTGCCGGTAGCGCATGCGCCACACCGGCATCGAATGCTGCGTGCAATAGAGTTCGATGGCATCGCGGGATTCGATGGGCAGGTCGAGGAACGACACACCGTGCAGGAACACACGCCCGAGATGCGTGTCGTGCGCCGCGACGTGCCGCACCTCGCCGGTGGTCTCGACCGGTGCCGGCGAGAGTGGCAGCGCGATCGTCACGCGGGTGCCCGGCTCGAGGCGCTGTGTCGCGCGAAAACCGACGCCCGCCGGATTCAGGTCGGACGTGATCGCGGGGATACGCACCGGGCCGTCCTCCCCGTCCACGCGCACCTGGATCGGCATCTGTTCCACGAACCGGTGGTCATCGCGCTGCTGCTGCATCGCGAGGCTGTGCTTCACGACCCAGTACGCGAACGAGCAGTTCCAGAGGACCCACAATCCGTTGACCCAGAACGCGGCAGAGCTCCATCCCAGCGAGCCGTAGCGCACCCAGCCCTGATGGAACGCGACCGTCGCCCAGACCGGCGCGAGGATCGAGAGCACGAGGAGCACGAGCTGCGGGAGGTACGCGCTCACCGGCACCGAGCTGTGCCCCTTCGGCGTCACGTTGAACTTGAGCGGCTTGCTGGTGAAGATCGCGAGCGCCGCGAGCATGTACGTCCACACGCGCACCATCGTGAACCGTTCGCTGAGCAGCAGGTACCCGGTGCCCCGGGAGAGCAGCTCGAACGCGAGGATCGCGAGCACGATGTACGGCACGAGCCGCATCAGGAACGCGGTCTCATCCCCGGCGACGGGCAGGATCCCCGTGTAGAAGTAGAAGAGCGGCATCAGGTAGAAGACCGCCTTCTGCCAGCCCTCGAAGTACGCCGTGGTGCCGGCGAAGTAGTTGATGCGCTGCGGAAGGGTGAGCCCCCGCATCGTCAGCGGCTTGAGCTTGCGGAGGACCTGCATCGCGCCCTGGCCCCAGCGCAGCCGCTGCACGTGATACGCGCCGGCTGCACCCGGCGCGAGCCCGTACGCGAGCGTCTCACGATGATAGGACGTCCGATAGCCGCGGACGTGGAGCTCCATCGTCGTCTCCATGTCCTCGATGATCGTCTTCGTCGCGAACCCGCCGATCTCCTCCAGCGCGCTCCGGCGGATGATGCCGCAGCTGCCGCAGAAGAACGAGGCGTTCCAGTA
>DASTYL010000158.1:0-3830 GCA_035764975.1 Gemmatimonadaceae bacterium
CGCCATGGTGGTCAACACTACCTGCCGGGGAGGGGACATCCAAGCCGTTGCGGTCGCCCGAAATCTACCCGAAGGTACGCCGAAGCGGAACGCCGGCGCTCGACTTCCCCCATCGCACCACACGGCGCCGGCCCAGCGTCACACCGTCCCGCGCAATCCCGCCAGCCGGTCGCCGGCCCGCCGCAGCGTCTCGAACTTCTTGCAGAAGGCGAAGCGCACGAGCGTGCGCCCGAGCTCCTTGTCGTGATAGAAGCTCGAACCCGGCACGGTCGCGACCCCGACTTCCTCGGCCAGCCACTTCGCGAACGACACGTCGTCCTTGTCGGAGAGGGCCGAGAAGTCCGCGAGGATGTAGTACGCGCCCTCGGGGACGGTGAACCGGAATCCCGCCTCGGTGAGCGACTCCACGAGCATCCCGCGGCGGGCGCGGTAGTCGAGCGCGAGGTGGTTGTAGTAGTCGGGGTCGAAGGCCATGGCGACGGCACCCGCCGCCTGCAGGGGCGCCGGCGCGCCGACGGTGAGGAAGTCGTGCACCTTGCGGATCGCCGCCGTCTGTGCCGGCGGCGCGATCGCATAACCGAGGCGCCAGCCGGTGCACGAGAAGGTCTTCGAGAGGCCCGAGATGGTGACGGTGCGCTCGCGCATGCCCGGCCACGTTGCGAGCGCGTGGTGCTCCCCGGCGTAGCGGATGTGCTCGTAGATCTCGTCGGTGATGACCCACAGATCCCGCTCGCGCGCGAGATCGGCGATGACGTCGCACTCGGCGCGGGTCAGCACGCGGCCGGTGGGGTTGTGCGGCGTGTTGACGACGATCGCCTTCGTCTTCCGCGTGATCGCCTTCTTCAGGCGATCCGGATCGAAGGTCCAGTGCGGCGGCTCGAGCGGCACGAACACCGGCGTCGCCCCGGCCAGGATCGCGTCCGGCCCGTAGTTCTCGTAGAACGGCTCGAAGATGATCACCTCGTCGCCCGGATCGAACAGCGCGAGGAACACCGATGCCATCGCCTCCGTCGCGCCGCAGGTGACGGTGATCTCCCGCTCCGGGCTCACCTCCATCCCGTACCAGCGCCGGTTCTTCTCGGCGATGCCGTTGCGCAGCGCGCTCGACCCCCACGTGACGGCGTACTGGTTGAGGTCCGCCTGGATCGCGGTGCACGCCGCCTCCTTCATCGGCTCCGGCATCGGGAAGTCGGGGAACCCCTGCGCCAGGTTCACCGCTTCGTGGAGCTGCGCGATCCGCGTCATCTCGCGGATCACAGATTCGGTGAACGTGTGCGTCCTGCGAGCGGCGAGATCGGGCACGATCACCTCATGCGAGCGAGTGCGTTGCGAATGAGCTCGGGCGCGCCGAGGCCGCGTCCGCCCGCATCGAGTGCGGCGCGAACGGCCTTTTCGGCGTCCGCGGCGGTGTAGCCGAGCGAGACGAGCCCACGGATGGCATCCTCCGCGCCAGCGCCTTCGGGGCGCAGGCCGCTCGTGACCTCGCGCGGGACGTCGTCGAGCTTGTCCGCGAGATCGAGGATGAGCCGCTCCGCCTTCTTCTTCCCGACGCGCGGCACTCCCTGCAGCGTCGCGATGTCCTTGTCCTGGATCGCGCGGACGAGGCGGTCGGCGGTGAGCGTCGACAGCAGGCCGAGCGCGAGCGCGGGGCCGACGCCGTTGGCGCCCAGCAGCTTCTGGAACACGCGACGCTCCGTCGCGTTGCCGAACCCGAACAGCAGCCACTGGTCCTCTCGCACGACGAGATGCGTGTCGAGGGTGACCTCCTCCCCGGGCTTCGGCAGCGTCTCGTAGACGCTGAGGGGGATGGCGAGCTCGTAACCCACGCCGCCGGCGGTCATGATCTCGACGCGGTCGAGGTCCTTGGCCACGAGGCGGCCGGAGATGCGACTGATCATGGAATCAGGTGCGAGATGCGAGCGGCGAGCTGCGGGAACGGCGGACGACGGTTCGCAGCGGCGAGCTGCGGGAACGGCGCGCGGCGGCTCACGCCGGCGTCCCGATGCGGCCCTGGGTGAGCCGCGGCACCCGCGCGCCCATGATGCAGGCGAGGGCCGCGGCCACGCCGTCCGCGGCGTCGGACGGACTGGGGACCGACTTGAGGCGGAGCAGCCGCATGAGCATGAACTGCACCTGCTCCTTCGTCGCCGCCCCCGTGCCCACGACCGCCTTCTTGATCTCGGCCGGCGGGAACTCGTGGATCTGCACGTCGTGCTGCGCCCCGGCGAGCAGGATCACGCCGCGGGCGTGGCCGAGCACCACCGTGGTGCGGACGTTCTTCGCGTAGAAGACGTCTTCCACCGCGAGCATCCCGGGGCGATGGCGCGCGATGAGCTCCGTCACGCCGGCGTGGATCTCGTGGAGCCGGTCGGGCAGGGGATCCCGCGCCCGCGTCCGGATGACGCCGCACTCCACCAGTTGCATGCGCCCCGGGGCGTCGCTGGTGACGACGCCGTACCCGGTCTGGGCCGTCCCGGGGTCGATGCCGAGGACGATCACGCGTCGGGGAGATCCGCCTCGTCGATGTCGAAGTTCGCCCAGACCTTCTGCACGTCGTCGAGGTCCTCGAGCGCTTCGATGAGCTTGAACAGGTCCTTCACGGCGTCGCCTTCCACCTTGACCGTGTTCTTCGGCACCATCGCGAGCTCGGCCTCGAGCGGCCGGATTCCCTTTGCGTCGAGCGCGCCCTGCACGGCGTGAAAGTCCGCGACGGCCGTGGTCACGACGAACTGGTCGTCCTCGCGCCGGAAGTCCTCCGCCCCCGCCTCGAGTGCCGTCTCGAGCACCGCGTCCTCGTCGCGCCCGGCCGCGTCCAGGATGATCTGTCCCTTGCGGTCGAACATCCAGGCTACCGAGTTGACGGTCCCCATCGAGCCGCCGTTCTTCGAGAAGGCATGCCGCACTTCGGCGACGGTACGCGTGGGGTTGTCGGTCAGCGCATCGACGATGAGCGCGACGCCCCCGGGCCCGTAGCCCTCGTACGCGACCTCGGAATAGCTCTCGCCCTCGAGCTCGCCCGTGCCCTTCTTGATGGCGCGCTCGATGTTCTCCTTCGGCATCGAGACATCCCGCGCGTTCTCGATGGCCAGGCGCAGCCGCGGATTGCCGGCGGGATCACCGCCCCCCGACTTCGCCGCGACCGTGATCTCGCGGATCAGCTTCGTGAAGAGGATGCCGCGCTTCTTGTCCGTCGCGGCCTTCGCGTGCTTGATCGTCTTCCATTTACTGTGACCGGCCATCGCTGCTGCTCGCTCAGGGTTTACGGTTGGGCTGATGCAATATACTGAACCGGAAACCCCCTACCGCACGCGGATGCCGAGCGAGCCCCGGAAGCCGCTCAGTGCCGCGTGCCGGTCCGCGCCAGCCGCCAGGGTGCCGATGGTGTATCCCGCGCCGGGGAAGACCTCGACGGCGCCAAGCGCCACGCGGCCGCGGACGCCGAGCTCCGCCAGCATGCTGCGCTCCGTGCGTGCCGGCTCGCTCCCGGTCGCCGCGACCGCCTGCAGCCAGCTCCGGACCTGGAAGTTCGGCTCGATCGTCATGCCCCCAGCGGTCCGCATCGAGAGTGTCGTGCTCGCGTTCGTGATGTTGTCCCACGGAACCTCGGCGCCGTCCATCAGCTGCCCGGCGCCGCGGTAGAGATTCCACAGCGACAGCGTGACCGTGCCCACGGGCGCGACCGTGGAATATCCCAACTGGCCGAGGTAGCGATCGCCCGTGTTGTACAGCGAGCCGGCGAAGTCGTCCTGGCCGAACTTCGAGTACGTGAGCCCGAGGGCGACCTGCCCCGCGCCGATGGTGCGGTCCGCCCCCAGGCGCACCTTGTACTC
>DASTYL010000159.1:0-2840 GCA_035764975.1 Gemmatimonadaceae bacterium
CGATCTCCGACATCCGACCCGCGCTCGATTCCATCACCCGCGCGCTCGCGCTCACGCGCGTGGTGATCACGCTCGTCATGCGCACGATGTCGTCGGCGGCGCGCTGCGACTGCTCGGCGAGCTTGCGCACCTCGTCGGCGACGACGGCGAAGCCGCGACCCGCCTGCCCGGCGCGCGCTGCCTCGATGGCCGCGTTGAGCGCGAGCAGGTTCGTCTGCTCGGCGATCTGGCCAACGAGCTGCACGAAGCGGGAGATGTCCGCGGCGGCGCTCTCGAGGGCGCGGATCTCGCCGGCGGCGCCCTCCACGACCCCGCGCACGTCGTTCATGGTGACGAGCGCCTTCTCGACGTCGCGGCGGCGCGTGATCGATTCCTCCGCGATCCGGCCGGCGAGCGCGTTCACCTCGTCGGCCTGCGCGTCCACGCTGCTGGCGGCCTCCTGGATGGCCTGCAGCGTCTCGTCGACCTGGCGGAGCTGTTCGACCTGCTGCTCCGCGCCGTGCGACACTTCCGACATCGCCCCCGCCATCTGCCCGGCGGAGAGGGAGATCTGCTCCGAGACCGACGCAAGCTGATGGGCGCTGCTCGCGACGTTTTCCGCGGTGCGAGCGGCGACCGACACGACGCGCGAGAGGGAGTCGCCGATGACGTTCATCGCATCGGCGAGGATCCGGATCTCCGTCGGCATCCCACGCGAGTCGACGCGGGCCGAGAGGTCGCCCTCGCTCAGCTTGCGCGCATGCGCGACCAGCTTGTCCACCGGGCCGCCGATGCCGAGCACCGTCAGCACGACGACCGCGCTCCCGAAGATCACGGCGGCCATCAGGACGCCGATCAGGATGCCCCGTTCGCGCTCGGTCGCTGCCTCGAGCTGCGCGGACAGCTGCTGGACCCGCTGCGCCTTCAGCAGGCCGAACTTGTCGATGGCGCCGAGGAGCTCCGTCACCCCGGCACGGCCGCGAGCCTCCTCGACGGCCGCCTCGGCCTTGCGGCCGAGGTCCGCGAGGCGGTGCGCGCGGGCGTAGTGCACCTCGACCAGCGAGAGCCGGTTGTCGATGACCGCGAGGGTCGCGACCTCCGCGGACGTCTGGTTGGGGCGCGCGTTGAGCTGTCGCTGCACGCGATGCGCTTCCCATCCGGCGGTTCGGAATCGCGACAGCGCGTCCTCCTCTCGCGAGACGAGGTAATCGCGTCCCGACTCGATGGACTGCGAGATGCTGCCCGAGAGCAGCGTCGTGAGGCGTGCGTCGTCCTGGACTTCCTGGAGCGTGCCGGCGACCGACTCGCTCAGGTAGCTCATGGACCGATGGGCAAGGATGGCGGCGGCGAGCAGCAGCGCGACGAGCATCCCGAGCCCGCCCCAGAGGCGGAAGCGAAGCGACTGGAACCGGGCCGTGACCGAATCACGCGAGCCGTGCATCGCGCGGAACATCGTGCTGTTGGTGCTCACTGGGCCTCCACGGTGAGCGCACCATTGCTGATCCGCGTCATCACGATCTGCTTGTCCTTGGGATCGCCGCCGTCGGTGAAGGCGACGGTGCCGGTGACGCCGGTGAACTGCCGCCGGCCGTTCAGGTTCCGGAGATACTTCTGGACGCTCACGCGGTCGGCGCCCGCTTCGCGGACGGCCTGAGCCATCACCATCGTCGCGTCGTAGGCCAGGGCGGCGTTGCCATCCGGCACCATGCCGTAGCGCGTGCGGAACGCGTCGACGAAGGCCTTCGCCTCAGGGCGCGGGTCGGTGGCGCTGAACGGCGACCCGACGTAGGCACCATCCGACGCCGCCGTGTCGGCCGTGACGCCGGCCCAGCCATCGCCGCCCACGAAGAGCCCCGTGAGCCGCTGCCGACGCGCCTCGCGCAGGAATGCGATCCCTGACTCCTCGGTGCCGGCGATGAAGACCAGCTGCGGGAAGGTCGCCCGCATGTAGGCGACATGCGGCTCGAAGTTCTGCGCGGCGCCCTCGGCGATGGGGTCCATCGTGAGGACTTCGCCGCGGAAGGCCGTGCGGAAGGCGTCGGCGAGGCCGCGCCCGTACGAGTTGTTCTCGTAAAGGATGGACGCCCGCGTGACCCCCTTCCGGGCTGCCCACCGGGCGATCTCGATGCCGTTGGCCGAATCGCTCGAGATGACGCGGAACGCCCAGGGGGAGATGCCGGTCAGGTCGGGTGTCGAGGCCGTCGTGGCGATGGCTGCGAGGCGCCCGTCGTAGACCTTGGCCGCGGAGACCATGGCACCGGAGGTGACGTGGCCGACCACCCCGATGATGCGGGGGTCATCCACGAATCCCTGGGCGATCTCCGCGGCGCGGGCGCCGCTGCCGCTGTCGTTCCGGAACTCGATGGTGACCTGCTGGTCGGGGTATCGGGCGTTGAGCTCCTCGACCGCGAGCTCGATCCCCCTCCTGTTCATGGCGCCGTAGTTGGCATCCCAGGGACCGGCGGCCCCCAGCGTCACGGCTGCCTTCTCCGGACCGCACGCGGCGGTGAGAGAGAGGCAGGCAATCGATAGCAGCTTTCGCAAGGACGTCATCCGGAGAAATCAGCGGCATGCCGGCGGCATCGCCTGGCCTTCGAAGACGACCCCGGTGTCGCCGGGGTCACCAGACAGCCTCCGTGGGCTTCCGGCATCGACGTTGCGCCGTGGCGCCCATCCATGCGGAGGGAAGGGGTCGATGAAAGTGCTCGTGACGGGGGGAACCGGGGTGGTCGGCACGGCATCGGTGAGCGCCCTGGTTGCCGCGGGCCACTCGGTGCGGCTGCTCTCCCGCCATGCCCGCGCGGATGCGAGGCAGTGGCCGACGGGTGTCGACGCGTGGCCCGGCGACGTGGCCGACCCGC
>DASTYL010000160.1:0-11199 GCA_035764975.1 Gemmatimonadaceae bacterium
GAGCGCCGCGATCGCACCGGGCCGGGCGATGAGCTGCGTCTTCTGGTGCAGCTGCGGGGGGCGCGGGTCGGTGTCGTCCGCCACCTCCGTCGCATCGGTGCTCGTCGCCGCGACGGCTTCGGCCCGGTCGAGCACCGCGAGCGCCCGCGCGTCGAAGGGGATGACCTCGCGGATCCACGGCGCGCGGGCGAGCCCTTCCCGCACCTCGCGCCGCCGTCCGGCGGCGTCGTCCGACTCCGCCTGCGCGGCGAAGAGCCCGACGCGGAGCGCGCCCGCGCCCGCCACCCCCTCGAGCATGCGCTGCAATCCCACGAGCCGCGACGTCACCTCGTGCGACATCGCGAGCAGCGGCGCCTGCGGGCTTGGCGCATTGGCCTTCGCCGGCGCGATCACGTGCACCTGCGCGCCGCGCGCCGCGGCCGCGGCGAGCATCCCCGCCCACTCCGCGCTCACCCAGATCGGGTCGGGTACGATGACGACGCTCCCGGGCTGCGCGAGATCGTACAGCAGTGCGCGGGTCACCGACGAGTGCTTGGCGCCGAACCCGACGTCATTGTGGACCTGCAGGGCGCGGCCCACGTAATCGCCGTCGTCCATACGGCGCTCGACGGCCTCGCCGTCCACGACTTCGCGAAGCGGCGCCGGAATCGCATCCCCGCGCAGGCCGTGGCGCTCGAGCATGCGACGCGCGGCGGCGCGCGCCTCGAGTGCAGCGGGCCCACGCACGCGCACGCCCCGGTCCTCCCAGGTGGCGCTCGCGTAATGCTCGCCCACACCGATGCCCATCAGGAAGAGCGCGCCCGCGTACGGATCTGCCTCGTGCAGGTCATAGAACGCGATCTTGCGATGATCGCGGACGATGTTGTCCGGCACGAACGGAATCGGCGGAACGATGTGGTGGCTGCGGAACGAGAAGTCCGACGGATTGGTGACGCTGACGTGCACTTTCACGAGGTCGCGCAGCCATTCCCGCCTCTGTGCCCGCGCGTCGGCCTGCAGCCGGCTGGACGCGGCCACGGCTGCGCGCAGTTCCTCCTGGCGGCGGCGCAGGTGGGCCTCCCGCGCAGCTTCATCCCCCGGGAGCGCGACGGACGCGTGGAGCGGGTTCTCCAGGATGGTCATCCACAGCCGGCCGTCGCGCGGCTCGTA
Organism: Gemmatimonadaceae bacterium; assembly: GCA_035764975.1. GTDB lineage: Bacteria > Gemmatimonadota > Gemmatimonadetes > Gemmatimonadales > Gemmatimonadaceae > JACDHQ01. Next base: position 1,150 of record DASTYL010000160.1, read on the forward strand.
GAAGAACTGATCGAGAAAGATCATGTAGGCCGGCAGCCGGCCAGTGGCGTCGTAACGCCTGACGGCCTCGGTGAGCGCCGGCAGGTACACGTCGGCGACCATCTCGTAGCCGATCTCGTCGAGCTCCCCGTTCTCTTCCCGGATTCCCGCGAAGTCGTGCATCCAGAGCACGTGATAGTCACGCGCGGCGTAGATCGAACGCGCGATCTCCAGCGGCAGGTCGCCGCTGCGCAGCAGCGTGAGCGCGTTGCGGTCCGTGAAGGGCCGCCCGGCCGCGCGCGTCAGCAGCGAGTCGATCTCCGCCTGCTCATCCACCTCCGACGCGGTGAGCGCGAGGTGCATCGGCAGCCAGATCGAGCGGTCGTCGTCCCACTGCCGGGCGAGCTCCCGGTGCACACCGTGCACGACGTCGAGCCAGCCGCGATGTGCACCGAGAACGGTCGCCTGCGCCGACGGTGCGACGCCGGACGAATCGCGCAGCCAGCGGCCGAACGCTTCGTGCGCCGCCGTGGTGAGGGAGCCGATCCCGCGTTCCGACTTCGGCCGGCCCAGCATCCGGTTGTATGGCAGCAGCACGTGCTCGAGCAGGCCGGCCCGCGCCCGCACGGCAAGTGAATCCCCCTGCGTCACGTCGCCGGCGGCCTTGCCGAACAGCGCCGACACGGCCCCGTGGTAGCGTGGCGCCGCCTCGGCCCAGCTCCCCGAGGCCCTCAGCGATGCCGTGGCATCCTCGTGGTAGAGATTTCCGTAGATCCTGATCGCCGCCGCCGCGTCTGCGAGCGATCGCAGCTCCGCGCCGAGCTCCCTGGGGACGCCGGCATCGGGACCATTCGCCGATGTCGACGGGCGCGGAACGCGCGCCTCGGTCTGCCGCCGGCGCGTGGCGCCCGCGTGCGGCTGGAACACCGGCGCCTGGATGCCGACGGCGATCGTCCGTGCCCGCGTCGGAAGCCAGTCGACGCGCACCGTGGAGCCGCCGCCGAGAATGCCGCCGCGCCGGAGCGCGGTGCGGTAAGACAGCACGAAGTCCACCCGGGACTCCGTGAGGTGCCAGTCCGCACCCGCGGCCAGTCCGAATACGGGTGCACCGAGCAGCGCGCGTGCGCCCGCGCCGGCGAATCGGCCTGCGCCGATGCCGTATGCCTCGAGCTCCGCCGCGGCGAGCCCCGCGACGGGATTCATCAGCGGCTTCCGGACGCCGGCGACGAATGCACCGGCACGGCCGCCGTCGCGATCGAGCAGGGCGGACCCGGCGGCGTGGAACTGAAAACGCGGGGGCTGGCCAAGCGACCGGGGTGGCTGGGCCACGGACGCGGCTCGCGGAGGGCCGTCCGGCGACTGGGCGTCCACGTGCGGGGGCAAGAGCGCTGGCGTCAGGGCCGCCACCGTCGCGAGCTGCATCGGAATGAGGTATCGCATCGCCTCCTTCCATAAGCACTGAGCAGGCCAGCACGCTCATCAGCCGCAGGCGGGCCCGGGCATGGTGTTCGCTTATGAGGGTCTCGTCACCGATCGCGCGGGCCACTCGCCCACGCGACATGCTCGCGCCCCCCAAGCCCGCCTCGATGCCAGAGCACCACCCCCCGGCCGCCCCCAACACCCCGGCGTCCCTGCAGCCCGACCGGCGGCTCCGCCTCGGCGGCATGCCATGGCGCTACGTGCTGCCGGCCTCGCTCGCCCTGGTCGTGGGGATCGGGCTGCTGCTCGGCATCCGGGCCATCGCCAGGCCCATCGGCTTCCTCGTCATCGCGATCGCCATCGCCGAAGCGATCCGCCCGCTCGTGGACCGCATGGAGCGACGCCTCCCCCGGTCGTTCGCGATCTTCCTCGTCTACCTGATCGTGGTGGGGACCTTCGGGATCCTCGCGTGGATCGTCGTTCCCGTGCTGATCACGCAGGGGCAGGAGCTGCTGCTGCGTGCGCCGGAGCTGATGCGACGGCTCGAGGCGATGGGGCGCGTGAAGGGCATGGCGGTGGAGGGCGGCGTCTCCGGCGCCCTCGCGTCCATGTCCGAGCGGCTCGGAGGGCTGGTGCTGCGATTGCCGCTCCAGGTGTTCGAGATCGTGCTGAACATCGTGGTCGTGTTCTTTCTCTCGATGTACTGGCTCATCGGGTCCGACGCGCTGGAGCGCTTCACGCTCTCGCTCCTGCCGGCCACGCGGCACGATGCCACGCGGGAGGTGCTGCACGAGGCGGGACAGGCCATGGGCGGGTACGTCCGGGGCGCCGCCATCAACGCCGTCGCGATGGGCGTGCTGGCCTACGCGGCACTCTCGCTGCTCGGCGTCAACTACGCGCTGGCCCTCGGCATCATCACGTTGCTCGCGGAGCCGATCCCCATCATCGGCCCCGTCCTCGCCGCCGTGCCGGTGGTGGCGGTCGCGCTGCTCGAATCACCCCGCCTCGCCCTGCTCGCCCTGGGCCTGTACGTGATCCTGCAGCAGCTCGAGAGCCAGCTCCTCACCCCCAACATCATGCGGAGGCAGACCGACATGCCCCAGACGGTGGTCCTGTTCGCCGTCATGGCCGGGGCGGCGGTCGGCGGGCTGCTCGGCGTGCTGGTGGCCGTCCCGCTTGCTGCCGCGCTGCGCGTCCTCGCGCTCCGCGTGCTCGTCCCGATGATCCGCCGGTGGACGGGGGCGGACCACTCGCAACTGGAGGTCGTGCAGTAGCGGTCCGGGGAATATCTTCGTCGCATGCATGCACCCCTGCTTCGCGGCCTGCGCCGGAGCGTCGCCGTGGTCGCGGTCGGCGCGGCTACGGCCTGCGCCCCCGCGCCGGCGCCAGAGTCCGGTCCCGCGCCGGCGGCTGCCGACACGGCGCACCAGCACCACGCACCGGCGTCCGCCCAGGCAGCCGACTCGGTCAGCGCCGATGTGCGCTTCCTCCAGCACATGATCCCGCACCACGCGCAGGCGCTGGCGATGACCGCATTGGTGCCCTCGCGGACGACGCGTACCGACGTCCGCATGATTGCGGAACGCATCACCGTGTCACAGCGCGACGAGATCGCGACGATGCAGCGCTGGCTCGAGGCCCGCGGTGCGGCCGTGCCGCCGGTCGACACGGCCGATGCGGTGCGCGCGGCCGCACGACACGCCGGCATGGCCGGCATGTTGACGCCCGACCAGCTGAACCAGCTCGCGGCGGCCCGCGGGCCGGAGTTCGACCGGCTGTTCCTGACCTACATGATCCAGCACCACCGCGGCGCCGTCACGATGGTCGCCGAGCTGCTGTCCGCCGGGGGGGCGCAGGAGCCGCAGCTCTTCGGAATCGCCTCCGAGGTGGAGTCGGATCAGTTGATGGAGATCGCCCGGATGGAGCGCATCCTCGCGACGATGCCTTCCGCTTCGCCGGACCGCTGACGACTTTCTCGCCGACCGGGCCCGCGGGCGCCGGCCGGCATTCTTTCTCCCTGGACCAAGGCACGCCGAGATGAAACTGGAAATGATGCAGCGTTGCACGTTGACCTGGAGCCTGTCGCTCGTCGTCGGACTCGGGGCCGCATCGGCCGACGCGGCAGCCCAGGCGCGCGACACGACGCCCGACCCCCGCGTGGGCCTCCGTGCGGGCTGGACCGACGCCGGCACCGCGATCGAGAACCTCCGGCTCGTGGCCCACGTCGACCGCCCGGAGCGATTCGTCAATCCCGCCGACATGGGCGACTTCGGGGTCGCGAACAGCGATCTCGCGTTCCGCGGGAACCTCGTCTTCCAGGGCAACTTCAACGGCTTCCAGATCTGGGACGTCTCCACGCCGTCGACGCCGAAGCTGCGGACGTCGTTCGTCTGCCCCGGCGGCCAGGGCGACCTCTCCGTGCACGGCAACCTGCTCTTCATGTCCGTCGAGGAGACGCGCGGGCGACTCGACTGCGGGACGCAAGGCGTCCCGGATTCCGTGAGCACCGACCGCTTCCGCGGGGTGCGCATCTTCGACATCTCGAACCTCGATGCGCCAAGACAGGTGGCCGCCGTCCAGAGCTGCCGCGGATCGCACACGCATACGCTCGTGACCGACCCGAAGGACAAGGAGAACGTCTACGTCTACATCTCCGGCACGAGCATCGCGCGGTCGCCCCGCGAGCTCACCGGCTGCTCGCGCGGCGGCCCGGAGGACACGACGAGCTCCTACTTCCGGATCGAGGTCGTGAAGGTGCCCCTCGCCGCGCCGCAGGATGCGCGGATCGTCAGCATGCCGCGCATCTTCGCCGACACGGCGGGCAACATCGCGGGCCTCTGGATGGGAGGGCCGCACGGTCCGGGGACGCAGCAGACGTCCGTGACCAACCAGTGCCACGACATCACCGTGTACCCGGAGCTCGGGCTCGCGGCGGGCGCCTGTTCCGGCAACGGCATCCTGCTCGACATCTCCGACGTCGTGAACCCGAAGCGAATCGACGAAGTGATCGATCCCAACTTCGCGTACTGGCACTCGGCGACGTTCAACAACGACGGCTCGACGGTGCTCTACACCGATGAATGGGGCGGCGGGGTCGCGGCGCGGTGCCGCGCGACCGATCGCCCGGAGTGGGGCGCGAACGCCATCTTCTCGCTGACCGGTCGCACGCTGCGCCACGAGAGCTACTACAAGCTGCCGGCGCCGCAGACGGCGCAGGAGAACTGCGTCGCGCACAACGGCTCGCTCATCCCGGTGCCGGGGCGCGACATCATGGCGCAGGCGTGGTATCAGGGCGGCGTCTCGGTGTTCGACTTCACGAACCCCGACCGGCCGTTCGAGATCGCCTACTTCGACCGCGGTCCCATGAGCGACAAGCTCGTACTCGGCGGATTCTGGTCGGCGTACTGGTACGACGGCCACATCTACGGTTCCGAGATCGGCCGCGGCCTCGACGTCTTCGCCCTCACGCCGAGCGAGTTCCTGACGGCCAACGAGATCGCGGCGGCGAAGCTGGCGAAGATGGAGGTCTCCAACCCCCAGCTGCAGCAGCGGTTCACGTGGCCGGCGGCGTTCGTCGTCGCCCGCGCCTATGTCGACGGCCTGGCGCGCGAGGATGCGCTGCGTGGCAAGTGGGCGGCCGACGTGCGGGCCGCGCTCGATCGCGCCGAACGGGCGCGGGGCGCGGTCCGTCGTACGGCACTCACGCAGCTCGCGACGCGACTCGAGAAGGATGCCGTGGGCTCCCCGGCCTCGGCGCGCGTCGCCGCGCTCGCGAAGACGGTGCGCGAGCTCGCCAGGGGCCGCTGACCCGAGAGGTCCTCTGCAGCAGCGAAACACCCCGGCGTGCCTGGCACGCCGGGGTGTTTCGTTTCCTGGAGCACGAGCGGCCAGGCGCTACCCGAACAACCCCTCGATCGACAGATAGCGCTCGCCCGTGTCGTAGCAGAAGGTGAGCACGCGACTGCCGGCGGGAACGGTCGGCAGGATCCTGGACACGCCCGCGAGTGCAGCGCCGGACGAGATTCCGACGAAGATCCCTTCCTCGCGCGCGGCGCGCGCGGCGAAGACGTACGCCTCCGCTTCGGTCACCTGGACGAAGCCGTCCACCGCGGCACGGTGGAAATTCGCCGGGACGAATCCCGCACCGATCCCCTGGATCTTGTGGGGCGTGTGCTGGCCGCCGCTCAACACCGGCGACGCCTCGGGTTCCACGGCAATGGTCTTCATGCGCGGCCAGCTCTCCTTGAGCACCTCGCTCGCGCCGGAGATGTGTCCGCCCGTTCCCACCCCGGTGACGAGATAGTCGATGCCATCCGGAAAGTCGCGGAGGATCTCCTGCGCCGTCGTGCGGCGGTGGATCTCGGTGTTGGCCGGGTTCTCGAACTGCTGCGGCATCCACGCACCGGGCGTGGCGGCCACGATCTCCTGCGCGCGCGCGATGGACCCCTTCATCCCGATCTCCCGCGGGGTGAGCTCGAGCTCCGCGCCGAAGGCCGTCAGGACGCGGCGGCGCTCGACCGACATCGAGTCCGGCATCACGATGATGAGGCGGTAGCGCTTCACCGCCGCCGCCATCGCGAGGCCGATTCCCGTGTTGCCGGAGGTCGGCTCGACGATGACGCCGCCGGCCGTGAGCAGGCCCCGCCGCTCCGCATCCTCGATCATCGCGATCCCGATGCGGTCCTTGATGCTGCCGCCGGGGTTCGCGCGCTCGAGCTTCATCCACACTTCCGCATCCGGCGGTCCCGCTTCCAGGAACAGCCGATTGATCCGCACGTGCGGCGTATCGCCGATCGTTTCCAGGATGTTCGCGGCGCGCACCGCTCAGCCCCGGTGTTCGTCGCGCCGGCGCACCGGTGCTTCTTCGGCATCGCCGCATAACTCACCCAGCTCCGCGTCGCCGAGCTGGTCCCAGCCCTCGGGGATCGGGCTCAGACGGCGCTTCCTGCCGTCGCATTCGAACGAGAGCCAGCCGCTCCGGAAGGCATCCGGCAGCCGGGAATGGTTCCCCGTCCCGACCCCCACGGGTTGCACCGCGCGCACCGACCACACCGCGCCGTCGGCGCCGGTGAAGATCCGATGCGTTCCCGGCTCGGGTACCGCGTCGGGAAGGTCGCGTCGGCCCTGGCGGCGCTTCCGTCGAATCGAGATCGCCTTCTTCGCGGCTTCGGTCGCGATCGCGAGCATCTCCTCGACCCGGATCAGCTCGCCCGTGTCGGCGCGTGCGACATCCATCCGGCAGGCTTGCTCGAGCGAAGTCTTCAGTGCTTCCTCGGCCTCGCGCTGTTCGACCACGAGCGGCTCTTCTCTCATTAGCATCCCCGGATGTGCCCGATGTGGGTAGCTCGATCACGCAACCCCGGTTCCACACGGAGCGGCCGGGCTCGCTCACACCAGCGATCGCAACACCTCGGCGTCGTGGAGCAGCACCCGCAGCTGGTTGTCCGGCCAGTACTCCCATCCCGGCGGGATCGGACCCAGTCGGCGGCGCTCGCTACGTGTCTCGAAGACGAGCCACCCCGAGCGGAACCTGGGCGCGACCATCATTCGGTGCTGCCGCTTCTGCCGGCGTTCGCGCGTACCCGGGCGCGGCTGGCGGCGGCGATCCGTTCCGCTCCGACGCTCCACATACGTCGGCAGAACATCGCACACCTGCCAGACCCGGCCTCGCTCGTCCGCGAACTCCCGCAGCGCCACCGCAATCCTCCTGGTAACGGTCCTGGCTCCACGCAGCGCTTCAACAGCCGGCTGTGATGAGCAAGTCGAAGGCCCGCAATTGGTGATCTGCATCACGATCCGTGACGCATGGCCCTTGCACAGCGCGCCAGCCATGGCTGCCGCATCCATACCGCGAGACGCCGACACCGTCGAACTCGACCTCGGCGGCAGGCAGGTGCGCCTCACGAACCTCCGAAAGCTCTTCTGGCCCGACGACGGGATCACGAAGGGTGATCTCCTGCGCTATTACGCCGCGGTCGCGCCGGCACTCCTGCCACACCTGCGCGACCGCGCGATGGTGATGAAGCGCTACCCCGACGGCGCGATGGGCAAGTGCTTCTTCATGAAGCGCGCGCCGACGCCGCGGCCTGACTGGATCGAGACCTGCACGATCAGCCATCGCAGCGGCAACGTGATCGATTTTCCGATGGTGCAGGATCTGGCCTCCCTGCTGTGGATCGTGAACCTCGGATGCATCGACCTGAACCCCTGGTACGCGCGCTGTGACGATCTCCAGCGCCCGGATTATCTGCACGTCGATCTCGATCCCGTTCCCGGCGCGACGTTCGACGATGTGTGCGCCGCGGCGCTGCTCGTCCGCGAAGCGCTCGAGACGCTCGGCATGGACCCGCTCGTGAAGACCACCGGTTCTTCGGGCATGCACGTGTACGTCCCCATCGTGCGCGGCCCGACGCAGAAGCAGGTCTGGTCGTTCGCCAAGGAGCTCGCGCTCGCGGTGGCGGCGGACCATCCGCGACAGCTCACGGCCGTGTACCGCATCGCGGAACGCCCCCGGGGCCGTGTGCTCGTGGACTACAACCAGAACGCCTGGGGCCGTACCCTCGCGTCCATCTATTCGCCGCGCCCCAAGCCGCGCGCCCCGGTGTCCACGCCGGTGACGTGGGACGAGGTCGCGGGCGGGATCGCGATGGCGGACTTCAGGATCGACAACGTGCCGGCGCGGCTCGCGCACCTCGGGGACCTGTGGGCCCCGCTGCTCTCCCCCACCGGGCGTTTCGATCTCGGAGCTTTCATCTGATGCCAGCCGCAAAGCGCAAACCGCTCCCCCTGCCGGTCACGTACCCGCCCATGGAAGCACGTCTCGTCGCCGAGCTGCCGACTGGGCCCGAGTGGCAGTACGAACCGAAGTGGGATGGCTTCCGCTGCCTCGTCTTCCGCGACGGGGCGGACGTCACCCTGATGTCCAAGGCCGGCAAACCGCTCGGCCGATACTTTCCCGAGCTCATCGACCGGATCCGGGCGGTGCCCGCGAAACGCTTCGTGCTCGACGGCGAGATCGTCGTGCCGCTTGGCGACTCCCTCTCGTTCGACGAGCTGCTGATGCGCATTCATCCGGCGAAGAGTCGCGTCACACGTCTTGCCGCTGAACGTCCCGCCTCGTTCGTAGCGTTCGACCTGCTGGTCGACGAACGCGGCCACTCACTGGTGGACGATCCGCTCGTGAACCGCCGCGCGGCGCTCGAAGCATTCATGGAATCGAACGTCGGTGGCGACGGGAGCGAGGGGAGCCGCCTGCTGCTGTCGCCGGCGACGTCGCGATCGGCGACGGTACAGAAGTGGTTCCGCTCCGTCGGCGGCGGCCTCGACGGCGTCGTGGCGAAGCGCCTCGACCTCCCGTATCGGAGCGGCGAGCGCACCGGGATGGTGAAGGTGAAGGCGATGCGGACGGCGGAGTGCGTGGTCGGTGGCTTCCGGTACGCGAGCAAGGGCGAGGTGGTCGGCTCGCTGCTGCTCGGTCTCTACGACGAGGAGGGCCTGCTGCACCACGTCGGATTCACCTCAAACATTCCGAGCGGCGAGAAGGCCGGACTCACGAAGAAGCTCGAGCGCCTCGTGAAGGAGCCGGGGTTCACCGGGCAGGCTCCCGGCGGACCGAGTCGCTGGAGCACCGAACGATCGGCCGAGTGGCAACCGCTCGCGCCGAAGCTGGTGGTCGAGGTCCGCTTCGACCACTTCTCGGGCGGTCGGTTCCGCCATGGGACCTCGTTCCTCCGCTGGCGCCCCGACAAGGCCCCGCGCCAGTGCACGCTCGCGCAGGTCGAGGCGGAGGAACGTTCGGCGCTCGCGCTGCTATAACCCTCAGGGGGGACGACCACCCTCCGGCCGTCTGCGCGCTGACGTCCGTACCGCCGGTCAGCGTGGCCCGCATTTCGCCTTTGTGGAGTCCGCCTGGGCAGGCGTTTTCGCCCGCGACCTTCATGGAGCCACGATGGACTTTCGGAACACGATCCGGCTCGCCGCCGGACTGATCGGTACAGCGCTGCTCGCCGCCTGCGGCGACCGGGTGGACGCGAGGTCCGCGGGTGACATCGAGTACACCTGGTCGCCGTCCCGAAGCGAGAGCATCGGCGGCGTCCCGGCCGAGTCCGTGGTGACGGCCATCAAGGCGCGCCTCGCGGGTGAGGCGCCCGCGGACATCGCCCCGGACCTCTGGAAGCACGTCGGGATCCTTTACGACGCGTACGGCAGCACCCCGCTGTGGATGGAGTCCAACGGCCCGATCGAGGCCCGCACGACTGCCCTCCTCCGCGCGCTGACCGAGGCCCATACCGACGGACTCCGCATCGAGGAGTATCCGGTCGCCGCGCTCGCCCGCGCGATCGTCGCCGTGCGGGAGGCGAAGCCGCCGACCGCGGAGCTGCTCGCCGAGGCCGATGTGCTGCTGTCGTCGGCGTATCTCGCCCTGTCGGAGGACCTGCTCAGCGGGCAGACGAACCCCAAGGAAGTCACCGACAGCTGGCACATCGACTACCAGCACGAGAAGCTCGACAGCGCTGTCGTCCGCAGCCTCCGCGCGGAGCTGCTCGACCAGGGCATCGCACGCATGCGGCCGCAGGAGGCCGACTACGCGCTGCTGCGGACGTCGCTCGCGCAGATGCGCCAGGTCGTCGCGCGTGGCGGGTGGGGTACCGT
>DASTYL010000161.1:0-9695 GCA_035764975.1 Gemmatimonadaceae bacterium
TCTCGTCGAGGAAGAACGTGCCCTTCGCCGCCGCGGTGAAGAGCCCGGACTTGTCCTTGACGGCCCCGGTGAAGGACCCCTTCACGTGGCCGAACAGCTCGCTCTCGAGCAGGCTCTCCGGGAGCGCGCCGCAGTTGATGGAGAGGAACGATCCATCCACGCGCTGCGAGAGGTCGTGGATGTAGCGCGCGATGACTTCCTTACCCGTCCCCGACTCGCCCTGGATCAGCACCGTCGATTCGGTCGGGGCGACCGTCTCCGCGAGCCGGAGCACTTCCATCCACGACTTGCTGCTGCCCACCGGCCGCGAGATCCCGTTGCCGCTCCGCCGGCGGATCTCCTGCTTCAGCGTGCGGTTCTCGGTGCGGAGATTCCGGTGCTCGGCGGCGCGCCGGAGGATGGCGACGAGCTCGTCGTTCTGGAACGGCTTCTGGATGTAATAGAATGCCCCCTCATTCACCGCCTGCACCGCCGACTGCAGCGAGGCCTGCGCGGTCATGAGGACGACCGGGATGTCGGGGTCCTGCTGCCGCGCCGCCGCGAGCACTTCGATCCCGGTGACGAGGGGCATGCGGACATCGGTGAGCACGATGTCGGGGGAATGCGCGGCGAGCGCGTCGATCCCCGCTTTGCCACCCAGCGCGGTGTAGCAGTTGAAGCCCTCGTTGCGCAGCAGGATGCGCAGGGACTCCAGGATGCCGGCTTCGTCGTCGATGACGAGTACTTTGGGCTTGAGGTCGGGCCGGGTAGTCACGATGGAAGTTCGGAGAATGTTGCAATCGCTGGCGTGACCGACGCGTCCTCGCGCCGGATGTCGGGGATGTGCTGGGCACCGCGCGGCAGCACCGCCGTGAACCGGGTGCCCGTGCCGTTGCTGTCCACCAGCACGTAGCCGCGATGCGCCTCGATGGCACGATGCACGACGGCGAGCCCGAGGCCGCTGCCCCCCGGCTTGGTGGTGAAGAACGGATCGAATAGCCGGTCGCGGATGTCGGGCGCGATCCCCGCGCCCGTATCGCTGACGTGGATGGCGATCGCCCCGGCGGCCTGGCGCAGGGCGGCGGGAAGCCGCTCCGTGGTCGTCGCCGGGGTCACGTCCACCGTGACCGTCCCGCGTGGCGCGGCCGCCTGCACTGCATTGAGCACGAGGTTGAACACCGCACGGTGGAGCAGATCCTCGTCACCTTCGGTGGTGAGGTCGGCGCCCGGGCTCACGTTGCAGACGACGGCGACGTCGCGGTGGCGGTCGGGATGCGCTGCCGCGAGTCTCGTCGCGTCCTCCACGATGCGCCCCAGGTGGACGGATTGAACGCGGGACACGTGCACGCGCGCAAAATCGAGAAATTCCGTGAGCAGCCGCGAGAGTCGGTCGCTCTCGCGCAGCACCAGTGTCGCGAGCGTGCGCTCATCCTCGGTGGCGTGGGGAACCCGCGAGAGCTGCTCGACCGCGCTGCGAATGGACGCCAGCGGATTCTTGATCTCGTGCGCGAGCGAGGCGCTCAGCTCCGCCACGCCCTCGAGGCGTTCCGCGCGGAGGCGCAGCTGCTCGAGGCGCTTGAGGTCCGAGATGTCCTGGAAGATGGCCGTCGCCGACCGGGCGGCCGGCGTACCGAACTGGTCGCGCCGCTCGAAGTACGTGGTCGTGATCCCGATCTGGTATCGGCGGGTGCCATCCATCACCATGGCCTCACCGCGGCTCGTGCGCGTCCCCTGGGTGGCTGCCTCCTCGAGGGCGCGCCCCAGGTCGGGAGCCGTCGTGGCGAGGAGCGGGAGGACCGGCCGCCCGAGATACGCGTCCAGCTTGAGCCCGAGCATCTGGCCGGCACTGGGATTCGCGTAGACGAGGCGCCCGTCGGCATCGATGGTGAGGACGCCCGCGCGGATGTTGTACAGGATGTCCGCGGCCTCGAGGCGGGCGTGGCTGAGCTGTGCCACGAGCTCGTCACGCCCGGCACCCGCCTGCCGCAGCTTGTTGCCGATCGAGGCGCTGCCGAGGGCCACGACCGTGATGATGCCGAGCTGCAGCCAGACAGTGGGGTTGGGCGCCTCGGCCTGGAGCCAGACGGCGTCTCCCACGTACAGGGCAACGCCTAGCGCGGCAGTGAGCAGCCCGCCGCCGGCGGGGAGCAGCAGGGAGCCGACCGCGATGACGAGGATGTAGAGGGCGGAGAACTGCGACGTCCCGCCGCCGGTCAGGTGGACGACCGTGGTGATGAGCACCATGTCGTACGCCGTCTGCAGGTAGCAGAAGGTCGCCCCGAGGGGCCGGCGGTATATTTCCGTGTACCAGATCGCCGCGAGCGTCCAGAGCGTCGTGACCGCGAAGGCGATGGACGCGACGAGGAGCTTGGACTGGTCGGCATCCTGCTCCCAGACCAGCACCGCCGCGAGCAGGATGGCGGTGACCAGCGACGCGCGGCCGAGGTACACCCATCGCAGGAGCCGTCGAGGCTCGAGGAAGGCGCGCAGGGCCACTTCGGTCGCGACAGGGGTGAGGCGCAGGGGAGTCGGGGACGGAGGAGGCGCAGGGGCCCGGTCCGCGGGCGCGATCCGGGATCGGGAATGCAGGATGCGGAATGCGGGGGGCCGGCCAGGCGACGCCGCACTTTTGCAGTCTGCACTATCCCGTCAGACGAACGGTATGGCATTCTGCGATACCCGTTACCTGAAGGGACGACCTGATTGACCGGGGGTTTCAGCTTGGCGGTGGAACAGGGGGCGGAGCACGCGATATCGGCCGGCAGCATCGTATTGCGGCTGGCGGCGGTGGTGGTGCTCGTGCTGCTGAACGGATTCTTCGTGGCGGCGGAGTTCGCACTCGTGGGCGTCCGCCGGAGCAAGATCGACCAGATGGCGGCGGAGGGGGACGCGGGCGCGCAGGTCGTCCAGGGGGCGCTTGCCAACCTCGACCGTTACATCTCGGCGACGCAGCTCGGGATCACCCTCGCGTCGCTGGCGCTCGGATGGATCGGCGAGCCTGCCCTGGCGATCCTCATCGATTCGGTGCTGTCCCGGTTCGGGATCCCGATCCCGACCGAAGCCGCGCACAGTGTGGCCGCCATCGCGGTGGCGTTCACGATCATCACCTTCCTGCACATCGTCTTCGGTGAGCTTGCCCCGAAGAGCATGGCGCTCGCGCTCCCGGAGCGGGTCAGCAAGCTCGTCGCGCGGCCGCTGATCGCCTTCGCGTGGATCGCGTCGCCGGGGATCTGGCTGCTCAACGGGGCGGCCAACCGCATCCTGCGCCGGGTCGGCGTAGAGCCCGCCGGGGAATCCGGCCACGTGCATTCGCCCGAGGAGCTGCGGCTGCTCGTGATGCAGGCCCGGGCGCACGGCACGCTCGACGAGTCCGACAGCGCGATGCTCGCGGGCGTCTTCGACTTCCACGAGAAGCGGGCGCGCGACGTGATGCGCCCTCGGACGGCCGTCGCCGGCCTCGACGTGGAGAGCGGCGAGGCGGAGGTCTGGGAGGTGCTCCGCCGGGAGCGGTACTCCCGCTACCCCGTCTACGAGGAAAGCCTCGACAACGTGGTCGGGGTCTTCCTCGCCAAGGACTTCTGGCTGCGCGACCCGGGCGAGCCATTCGAGCTGGCGCGGTTCGTCCGCGAGGCCCTCTACATCCCGGACACCCGCCCCGCCGAGCGCGCGCTCGATGACCTCCGAAAGACGCGCGCCCATCTCGCCGTGGTGCTCGATGAGTACGGCGGCACCGCCGGGATCCTCACGCTCGAGGACCTCGTGGAGGAAGTGATCGGCGACATCAACGATGAATACGACATCGCCGCGCGCGAGGCATTCGAGACCGATGGTGTCCTCGAGGTGGCGGGGTCGCTCTCCATCGTCGATGCACGATCCGACTACCGGCTCACGATCCCGGAAGGCGATTGGAGCACCCTCGGCGGGTATGCCTTTGCCCGCATCGGACGGGTGCCGCGCATCGGGGATCGCGCAGCCTTCCCCGGCGGGGAGCTGGAAGTCGTGGCGATGGACGGCCGGCGCGTGGCGGCACTACGGGTGCATAGGCGTGAAGGAGCCGCCGAGCCGCGAACGCCGAACGTCGCGGTGAAGAGCGAACGGTGACCCCTCACGACGATTCATGACTGCTCCTCCCCCGCTGCCCGACACCACCGCGCTCGTCGTCAACGAGCGGATCGTGATCCCCCGCAGCGAGCTCGTGTTCCGGGCGTCGCGGGCGGGGGGACCGGGGGGGCAGCATGTCAACACATCGTCGACCCGGGTCGAGCTGATGTGGGACTTCGCGCACTCCGCCGCCATCGACACGGAGATCCGCGCGACCCTGCTCGAGAAGCTGGCGGCACGCCTCGATAGCGAGGGACAGCTGCGCGTCGTCGCGAGCGCGGAGCGAAGCCAGCTTCAGAACCGCGAGGCAGCGGAGGCGAAGCTGGCGGAACTGATCCGGCACGCCCTCGTCGTGCGGAAGCCGCGCCGGAAGACCCGCGTGCCGCGCGGCGCGGTGGAGGATCGCCTCAAGGAGAAGAAGCTGCGCGCGAGCCGGAAGAAGGATCGCCGGAAGGACAGCTTCGACTGACGCGCCGGGCGTTCGCGGTCTGCTGCGGACGCCCCGCGGGCAACGTTGCCCGAACAGGTGGCGAACCCCGGTCCCGTGGGGTTAACTCTGGTGGGCATGTCGTTTGCCCGCTCATCGCCCACGACCGTGCCCGGAGCGGCCGTTTCTCATGCAGTCCCCATCAACGCCGCGGCGCTAGTCCGCGGGGCCATGGAACCATGACGCACACTCTCAGGCGCGGCTCTGCGATCGCGTTCGCCGCCGCCCTGGCTCTGACGGCGATGCCGTCATCCGCTGCGGGACAGTATTTCGGTCGCAACAAGGTCCAGTACGAGGACTTCGACTTCCGGATCCTCAAGTCGGAGCGCTTCGACTTCTATTTCTATCCGGCCGAGTCGCTGGCGACGACGGACATGGCGCGGGCGGGCGACCGGTGGTATACGCGCCTCTCCGACCTCTTCCGGCACACCTTCGACCGCAAGTCCATCGTCCTCTACGCGGACCATCCGGACTTCCAGCAGACGAACGTCGTCGGCGGCGCGATCGGCGAAGGCACGGGCGGCATCACGGAGGGCCTGCGGACCCGCGTGGTGATGCCCCACACGGGCAGCTACTGGGACACCGACCACGTGCTCGGCCACGAGATCGTCCACGTCTTCCAGTACAACATCGCCGAGGCAGGCCCGGGGGGCATCAACCGGCTCGGCGCACTGCCGCTCTGGCTGATCGAGGGCATGGCGGAGTACCTGTCGATCGGCCGCTCGCATCCGCTCACGGCCATGTGGCTCCGCGACGCGCTCATGCGCGACGACCTGCCGACGATCAAGCAGCTCAACACCGATCCCAAGTACTTCCCCTACCGCTACGGCCAGGCGCTCTGGGCATACATCGGCGGGCGGTACGGCGACCGGGCGGTGATCGACGTCTTCCGCACGTCGCTGCGGCTGGGATGGGATCCCGCCATCCGGCGGGTGCTCGGCGTCAACAGCGACTCGCTCTCGAAGGACTGGATCGCCTCGATCAAGGCGCAGTATTCGCCGATCGTGGCCGGCAGGACGAATCCGGACAGCGTCGGCCAGAACGTGATCTCGGTGAGCAAGCGCGGGGGCGACTACAACGTCTCGCCGATCGTGAGCCCCGACGGCCGGCACGTCGCGTTCTTCTCGAGCCGGAACCTGTTCGGGATCGACCTCGTGCTCGCGGATGCGCAGACGGGGCGTGTGCTCAAGACGCTCGCCGCGCCGAGCTCCGGACGGCACCTGGATGCGATCAGCTTCCTCCAGGCATCGGGCGACTTCTCCCCGGACGGCCGCCAGTTCGCCTTCATCGGATTCGCCGAGGGCGATCACGAGATCAACGTGCTCGACGTGGCATCCACCGACATCGTGCGGCGCGTGCAGGTGCCCAACGTGGGCGCGATGAACAGCCTCGCCTGGTCCCCGGACGGACGCACCATCGCGTTCTCGGGCATGGTCGGCGGCATCAGCGACATCTACCTGTTCGACATTGCAGCCGGCACCGTGCGGCAGCTGACGAACGATCGGTATGCGGACATGCATCCGGCGTGGTCTCCCGATGGACAGCGGATCGCGTTCGCCAGCGATCGCGGGCCGGGGACGAACTTCGAGACGATGTCCTACGGCAAGATGCAGCTCGCGACGGTCGACGTGGCGTCGGGCGCCGTCACCGTGTTCGCCCCGTTCCCCAACGCACGGCACATCAACCCGCAGTTCGCACCCGACGGGCAGAGCGTGTTCTTCGTGGCGGACCCGGACGGTGTCAGCAACATCTACCGCCTTTCCCTCGGGAGCGGCACGGTCTCGCAGCTGACCAACGTCGCCACCGGCATCAGCGGCATCACCGACCTGTCGCCGGCGATCACCGTGGCGCGCAAGACGGGCCGGCTGATGTTCAACGTGTTCGACAACCAGGGGCAGGCGCTCGTCGCCCTGAACGCCGACCAGACCGCTGGCACGCCCGTGGCCGCGCCGGGGGCACAGGTGGCCTACGCGGGCATGCTTCCGCCGGGGGATCCGCCGGGCCGCGCGCCCATCACGACGTACCTGAACGATCCCCTCACGGGGCTGTCGGTGGCGTCGGCGTTCACCGTCGCGCCGTACCGCCCGCGGTTCTCGCTCGACGCGATCGGCCAGCCCTCGCTGGGCGTGACGGCGGGCGGGCCGTTCGGCACCGGACTCGCCGGCGGCGTCTCCGCGTACTTCGGCGACCAGCTCGGCGACCAGGTCATCGCCAGCGCGATCCAGGCGCAGGGGACGCTGAAGGACATCGGCGGCCAGCTCTACTACCTCAACATGAAGCGCCGCTTCAACTGGGGCGGATCGGTCTCGCACATCCCGTATCTCAGTGCAGGCGCTGCCATCTCGCCGTCGCAGGATTTCGAGGGCGCGTTCAACTACGACCTGTACCTCCAGCGTCTCTATTACACGGAGGCGTCGGCGATCGGGCAGTATCCGTTCTCCACGACCCGGCGCGCGGAATTCAGTCTCGCGGGCACGCGGATCGGATACAACCGGGAGATTCAGCGCATCGTGATCGCCCCGGTGGGCGATGGAAGCTTCCGGCAGATCACGAACCCGGAGATCATCCCGCAGGAGTCGCCGAAGGGGATCTATCTCGCCCGCGGCAGCGCGGCGCTCGTCGGCGACTGGTCGTACTCGGCGTACACGTCGCCGGTGCAGGGTGGCCGCTACCGCTTCGAGATCACGCCGACGGTCGGCAGCCGCACGTTCGGAACGGCGCTCGCCGACTACCGGCGATACCACTTCTTCCGGCCGGTCTCACTGGCCTGGCGTGCGCTGCACTACGGCAACTACGGCAAGGACGCCGAAGACTGGGACTTCAACACGGGGCTGAGCTATCCGCTCTTCCTCGGTGAGGAGACGCTCATCCGCGGCTACGCGCCGGGGTCGTTCGACAATGACGAGTGCGGCGACCCGTCCGAGGGCTGTCCGGTCATCGCGCGCCTCATCGGAAGCCGGCTCGCCGTGTTCAACGCCGAGCTGCGCGTGCCGCTGATCGGCTCACGCGACTTCGGCCTGGTCAACCTGCCCTTCCTGCCGGTGGAGATGTCGCCGTTCTTCGATGCGGGCATCATGTGGACGAGCGACCAGCCGCCGCAGCTCAGCGAGGACGCCACCGACGAGCCGGTGACGTGCAGCCAGCAGGCCGCGATGTTCGGCGCCTGCGCGGAGCGCATCCCGGTGTTCAGCACCGGCGTCTCGTTCCGCATCAACGTGCTCGGGTACGCGATCTTCGAGACCTACGTCGCGAAGCCGTTCCAGCGGCCGAACAAGAATTGGGTCGTCGGGTTCGTGCTGGCGCCGGGGTGGTGAGCGTGGAAGCAGCGCCCGGCGCGGCCGGGCGCTACTTCCAGTCGTACAACGCCCGGTACATCTCCACGTTCCGCTGGACGATCCGCACGTAATCCCGGGTCTCCACATATGGTATCCGCTCCGCGAACACCTCCGGATCGGATACCCCCCGCTTGCGGGCCCACCGCGTGACGCGCGATGCGCCCGCGTTGTAGGCGGCGAGCGCCCGGGCGAGATCGCGGTGCTTGCGCAGGTCCCCGGCGAGGTGCGCGGTGCCGAGGTCGAAGCTCACGGTCGGCTGGAAGAGGAGGTCGTCGTCCCACAGGGGGTAGTTCCTGGACCGGGCGATCGCCCGCCCGACGCTCGGCATGAGCTGCATCAGCCCCCGCGCCCCGACGGGTGACACCGCGCGCGGATTGAAGCTCGACTCCTGCCGTACAAGCCCCGCCACGAGCGCCGGGTCGAGATTCACGCGCTTCGCGGCCGCGACCAGGGCCTCGCGATGCAGGATCGGGTAGATGAGCCGATACGTGCGCGCGTCCCGCGCCCCTTCGTCTTCCGCGCGAAGGCCAAGCGCGATGGCGCGGGACGACTGCCCCAGGGCCTGGAATGCCGCGCCGGCGGCGAGGAGCGCGCCGGCGTCGCCCTCGACACGGGCGAGCAACGCCGCGCGCTCGTGCCCGACTTCGACGTCCATGCCCAGGGAGTCGAGCATCCGCATGCGCGTGATGCTGCTGTCCACCATCGCGTTCGTCGGTGGCGTGCTGCCGGCGCGTGCCGGCCGCCATGGTTCCACGCCGAGCCGGCGCGCCGCCATCACGGCATAGTAGGACGTCGGGGAACGGCGCATCACCTCACGCCATTGCGCGTGTGCCGCCGTGGTGTCCCGCAGCCGTGCCCATGCCCGGCCCGCCCAGTAGCGGCTCGCGATGCTCTCGCCGCCGTTCGGGTAGGCGGCTGCTCCGGCCTCCCACTCGCGCGCGGCCGTACGCAGATTGCCATCGACGTACGCGATCATCGCGGCGCGAAACGCCGCGTCGCTCGCCCGTGCGCTCCGGGGGTATCGCGTGACGATCTCGCGCCATGCGGACCGTGCGGCGGCATCGCGGCCTTCGTCCGTCGCCAGGTCGGCGAGCAGGTAGAGGGCGGACGATGCCGCGGTGACATCGCTGCCGTGTTCCCGCACGACGCCCCGCAGCGCGCGGCGAGCCTGCGTCCCCTGCCCCGCGCGCAACAGGGCCCGCGCTCGCTGGTAGGCGGCGCGCCCGGCAAGCGAGGAGCGTGTCCCGACGCGTTCATACTGCGCGGCGGCGTCCCGCCACCGGCCGATGCGGGCGAGCGCATTTGCATAGTCGTAGCGATCCTGATCGGACAGCGTCGCTCCGGCGCCGCTCGCGCGGGAATAGCTGGCGACTGCTCGCGCCGCCGTTCCGTGACGCGCGGCGCCACGAGCGACGCGCAGCTCGTCCGCCGTCGAGAGCTTCGCGAAGGAGGAGTCCAGGAGGTCTTCCGTGCGGCGCCATTCGTCGAAGTTCCGCGGCATCTCGAGGATGGCGATCGCCCGTTCGCGCAGCGCCGCACGCGTCGCGGTGTCGGTGGCGCGGAGGAGCTGGAGTCGCAGCGCCTGCGGGCGCGCGCGGAGGGAGTCGTAGAGGCGCACCGCGCCCGGGGCATCGCCTGCCTGCTCGAGCGCGAGCGCCTCCGTCCAGGGGATGCGCGTGCGCGCGGGAGCCGTTCGTACCGCCGCATACAGCCGCGCGCGCGCGGCGGGGTCCGTGATCACGCCGGCCGCCCGCAGGCGCAACCAGTCGGCTGCAGCCGGAACCAGTGTCGCA
>DASTYL010000162.1:0-3408 GCA_035764975.1 Gemmatimonadaceae bacterium
CCGCGCGACGCGTGGGAGTTCGATGCGTCGCTCGGCGGCGATGACCTCGCGCGCCAGTTCGGCGTGCACACGATCCAGGGCCTCGGCCTCGGCACGGCGGACGCCCCCGCGCTCGGCGCCGCCGGGGCGCTGCTGCGCTACCTCAAGGAGCTCCAGCCCGCGGGCATCCCTCACCTCGCGCGACCGGTGGTGGAGCGGCCGGGGGGCGTCATGCCGCTCGACGAGATGACGCGCCGGAACCTGGAGGTCGTCGAGTCGCTGCGTGGCGGCACCGACGGCACGCTCCTGTCCGTGCTCGACCGGACGCAGACGCCGATGGGCGCGCGCCTGCTGCGTCACTGGCTGCTCGCTCCCCTCACCGATCGCGCGCGCATCGATGCACGCCTCGATGCGGTCGCGACCCTGCACGGCGACGGCGTCTCGCGCGAGGCGCTGCGCGAAGCGCTCGACGGGGTGCGCGACATCGAGCGCCTCGCGAGCAAGGTCGCCGCCAACCGGTGCACGCCGCGTGAGCTCGGGGCGCTGGCGTCGTCGCTCGAGCGGCTGCCGGCGGTGGAAGCGCGGCTGCGCGTGCTCGCGGGCAATCGCCAGACGACCGACGCGCTCGATCAGATCCTCGCCGGATGGGACGCCTGTGCCGAGCCGACCGACTGGATCCGGCGCAGCCTGGTGGAGCGGCCGCCGCTGCAGATCGGCGAGGAAGCGACGATCGCTCCCGGGGTGGACGCGGAGCTCGACCAGCTCCGCGCGCTGCGCGACGGCGGCAAGGACGCCATCGCCGGCATCCAGGAGGCGGAGCGCGCACGGACCGGCATCCCGTCGCTCAAGGTCGGGTTCAACCGCGTGTTCGGCTACTTCATCGAAGTGACGAACGCGAACCGGCACCTCGTGCCCGACGACTATCAGCGGCGGCAGACGCTCACCGGCGCGGAGCGATACGTCACGCCGGCGCTGAAGGAGTACGAGGAGCGCGTGCTCACCGCCGCGGAGCGGATCGAGACGCGCGAGCGTGAGCTGTTCGAGCAGGTGCGGGCCCGCGTCGCGCGCGATGTCCCGCGGCTGCAGTGCGCCGCGCGGGCGATCGCGGAGCTCGACGTGCTCGCGGCGCTCGCCGACACGGCGGCGCGCGAGGGATACACGCGGCCCACGCTCACCGACGGCTACGAGCTCGACATCGGCGCCGGCCGCCATCCGGTGGTGGAGCGGATGATGCCGCGCGACCGCTTCATCCCCAACGACGTCCGCCTCGCCGAGGATGCGCGCGTCATCATCCTCACCGGTCCGAACATGGCCGGCAAGAGCACGATCCTGCGGCAGATCGGCCTCATCGCGCTCATGGCGCAGACGGGGAGCTTCGTCCCCGCGTCGTCGGCGACCATCGGCGTCGTGGATCGCATCTTCACGCGCGTGGGCGCAAGCGACAACCTCGTGCGGGGACAGTCCACCTTCATGGTGGAGATGGCCGAGACGAGCGCGATCCTGCATGGGGCGACGACGCGGAGCCTCGTGCTGCTGGACGAGATCGGCCGCGGCACCAGCACGTACGACGGCGTCTCCATCGCGTGGGCCGTCAGCGAGCACCTGCACGACCGGGTGGGCTGCAAGACCGTGTTCGCGACGCACTACCACGAGCTCGTGCAGCTCGCGGACACGCACGCGGGCGTGCGCAACTTCAACGTCGCCGTGCGGGAGACGGAGGATCGCGTGCTCTTCCTGCACCGCCTCCAGCCGGGGGGGGCCGACCGCTCCTACGGCATCGAGGTTGGGCGCCTGGCGGGACTTCCCGACGGCGTGATCGGCCGGGCGCGAGAGATCCTGCACGAGCTCGAGTCGGCGTCCGTGGGGCGTTCACCGTCGCCCGCGACTCCGGCTGGCGACGGTCGCAACGTCCCCGAAGGCTCTGGCGTCACCGCTGCCCCCCGACGCACGACGCCAGACGTTTCACCCCAGCTCCCCCTGTTCGCCATCCAGCCGCATCCCGTCGTCGCCCGCCTCAAGGGAATCGATCCCAACATGCTCACGCCGCTCGAGGCGTTGACGCTGCTGGCGGGGTTCGTCGACGAGGCACGCCGTACCGACGCCACCTAGATTTCCGCGCCGATGCCCCTCCGCCCGCTCCCGATGCCGACCTTCACGCCCGCACGCGCCGTGCGGGGCATGCTCCTGGTGACGTGGATCGCGCTGGCGATCGTGGCGTTCGCGCGCTGCGGCAGCGGCGACGGGGCGGCGCCACGCGAGGAGCGCCGCGCGCCGGACGTGCTCACGCAGGTGCTGTCCGGTGCCCCCGACGAGCTGCCGGCGATGGCGAACGCGCAGCCGCCCTTCCGGTATCCGGTCGCGCTCTACGCGCAGCGAGTGCAGGGCAACGTCACGTTGCGGCTGTACGTGGACTCCACCGGCGTCGTCGTGCCGGATTCGACCCAGGTGGCGGAGTCCAGCGGCCATGTCGCCCTCGATTCCGCCGCGCTGCTCGGCGCGCGCGACCTCCGCTTCACCCCCGCGCGCCGCCGCGGCAGCGCCATCGCGGTGTCCCTGCTGTATCCCGTGTATTTTCGCCATCCGGAGGCGCAACCGCTCCCGGAAGATTCCCTGCTGACACCGCGTTAACGCCCGCCCTCGATGCGCCACCCCCGCCCCTACGACAACGTCCTCCAGACCATCGGCTGGACGCCCCTCATCCGCCTCAACAGCGTCACGCGCGGCGTCCGCACGCCGGTGTACGGCAAGGCGGAGTTCTTCAATCCGGGCGGGTCGGTGAAGGACCGCATCGGCCTGCCGATCATCGAGCGCGCCGAGCGGGAAGGGAAGCTCAAGCCGGGCGGCACGATCGTCGAAGGCACGAGCGGCAACACCGGCGTCGGGCTCGCGATCGCGGCGGCGCTCAAGGGCTACAAGTGCATCTTCACGATGCCGGACAAGATGTCGCAGGAGAAGGTGCGCCTGCTCAAGGCGTTCGGCGCCGAGGTGATCATCACGCCGACGGCGGTGGCGTACGACCATCCCGACAACTACGTGATGATGGCGAAGCGCATCGCCGAGCAGACGCCCAACGCGATCCTCGCCAACCAGTTCTACAACGACGCGAATCCGGCCGCGCACTACGCGACGACCGGCCCCGAGCTGTGGGAGCAGACCGAGGGACGGATCACGCACTTCGTCGCGGCGGCCGGCACCGGCGGCACGATCACGGGGGTCGGGCGCTATCTCAAGGAGAAGAACCCGAAGATCCGGATCATCGCGGGCGATCCAGCCGGTTCGATCCTCGCCGGGACGTGGAAGCAGCGCGACGCGCACCTCGAGGGCGCGCCGTACAAGGTGGAAGGCATCGGGCAGGACAAGGTCCCGGGCACGCTCGACCTGGACATCGTCGATGAGTTCCACACGGTGAGCGACCGCGATTCGTTCGCG
>DASTYL010000163.1:0-9617 GCA_035764975.1 Gemmatimonadaceae bacterium
GCTCATGAGCGGCATCGAGATGACCATCGCGATCACGCCGACGACGCCGCTGGCGATCGCCTTCGCCCGGAGCTCCCGGAACTCTTCCGCCGTGGCGCGGTCCCGCGCCTCCTGCTCCTCGAACGCCGTCTGGTCGGGCGACGCGAGCTGGGCACCGTAGCCGGTGTCGCGGATCGCGTCCACCAGCCGGTCCGGGGTGACGGCCGCGGGATCGTACGTGATGGTCGCGGTCTTCATCATGAGGTTGACCGACGCATCGGCCACCCCGGGCTGCTTCTGCAGCGTGCGCTGCACGCGCGACGAGCAGGCGGCGCAGGTCATTCCACTCACGGGAATGCGGATCGTCTCCGCCGTCCCCGCGCTCGTGGCCCCAGCCTCACCCGCCCGCGCGCCGCTGTCGGTCATCGTTGCCATCATCGTGCCCCTTGAAGTCTCACGTAGCGGCTCAGTCCTCGGCGACGAGCAAGCCGCGCAGCATGCTCATCCCGCACATGAACTCGTACCGGCCGGGCTTCGCCGGCGTCACCTCGATCACCGTCTCCTTCCCCGTCGGCAGGAACCTGCGCACGCCGAAGTCGGGGAAGACGATCTCCTCGGAGCAGCTCGACGTATCCTTGCGGTCGAACACGAGCTGCACCGGCTGCCCCGCCTTCACCCGCACCGTGTTGGGGCTGTAGCCGCCGTCGACGGTGATGGCGACCCGCTGGACCCCTGCCGCACCGGCTGTCCCGGTCGGCGCCGGCGCTGCCGTCGCGACCGCGCGCCCCGCGACGAAGAAGTACC
This sequence comes from Gemmatimonadaceae bacterium, assembly GCA_035764975.1. GTDB lineage: Bacteria > Gemmatimonadota > Gemmatimonadetes > Gemmatimonadales > Gemmatimonadaceae > JACDHQ01. Next base: position 784 of record DASTYL010000163.1, read on the forward strand.
AGTTCACCCAGGCGATCGCGCCGGCGGCGCCGAGCACGACCAGCCACTCGATTCCCGTCATCGTCCCCCCTGCGAGAGCGTTCGCTTCGCCGTCAGCGGGCACCCGTGAGTGCGTATCCCTGCTCGTCGAGCGCCTCCGCGATCGTCGCGGTCGTCACGGCCGACGGATCGTACTCGATCACCGCCGATCCGACCTTCACGTCGGTCACCTCGACGCCCTCGAGCGTCGCGAGCGTCTTCTTCACCTGTGCGACGCAGTGGCCGCACGACATGCCGCCAATGTCCAGCGTCAGCTTCGTCATGAGATTCCCCCTGTGGAAAGCGGGCGGCGTGCCCGCGGCATCGTTGGGGCAGAGTACCCACCCGGGGTATAGGATAATATACCCCCCACCCCTATGTCAAACGTTCGGCTTACGGCAGCGGTCGGCGAATTCCCTCGTGTCGGGCCGCGCCCCGGCGCATATCCTTGCCCAGCCATTACCGAGCGGAGGACGACATGAACCGAGCGGCATTTCTTCGCTGGCTGGGCGCGCTCCTGGGGAGCAGCGTCCTCGGAGGGCGGGTTTCCGCCGCGGCAGCCGGCGCCGCGACGGGCAACGCGCCTCCCGGGCCCCTCCCGACGCGCCGCCTCGGCCGGACCGGGGTGCAGCTTCCGATTCTCGGGCTCGGCGGATGGCATGTCGGCAGTGTCGCATCGGAGCGCGCGGCGCGGACGCTCGTCGAGACGGCGCTCGCCGAGGGGATCCGGTTCCTCGATACCGCGGAGAGCTACCAGAGCGGGAAGTCGGAGCGGTGGATCGGCAGCGCGATGGCGTCGCTCGGCGTCCGCAAGGACGTCTTCCTCATGACAAAGACGTTCGACCTCGCGACGCGGAGCCGGGAGAGCGCGCAGCGGCACCTCGAAGGAAGCCTGCGCCGTCTGCAGACCGACCACCTCGACCTGTGGCAGCTCCACAGCGTCCGCACCGTCGCGGACGTGGATCGCGCGTTCCGGCGCGGTGGCGCGATGGAGTACATCATCGAGATGCAGCGGCAGGGGGTCGTGCGCCACATCGGCGTCACGGGGCACCAGGACCCCGCGGCAAATCTCCGCGCCCTCCACTACTGGGACGAGGGCATGCAGTTCGACACGATGCAGATGCCGCTCAACCCGGTGGACTATCACCAGCACAGCTTCCAGCGCCTGGTCCTGCCGGCGCTGGTCAAACGGGACATCGGCGTCCTCGCGATGAAGACGGCAGCGGACGGCAGGCTGCTGCGCAACCGCATCTGCACGCCGGCGGAGTGTCGTGCGTTCGCGTGGTCGCTCCCGGTGGCCCTCGCTGTCGTCGGGATGGAACGGCCAGCCCTGGTGCGCGAGAACGCGCGGTTCGCCCGCGACTTTCGCCCCATGACCGACGCCGAGCGCCAGGCGCTGCTCGCGCGGGTAGCACCGCGGGTGAGCATGGCGCTGGAACCCTACAAGCAGCGGAGCGCCTGACCGCGTACCCCCTCGCGCGCTGCGTGGTGCGGTGAGCCGGGCGTCGGCTCACCGCCCCCCCTTCACGCCTGCATCGGCGGAGCGCTGTCGACGTGCGGCTGCACGACCAGCAGGTTTTCCACCCGCTGGACTCCACGCACCTTCCCGACCGCGGCGATGACGTCGGACACCTCGGCCTCCTGCACCGGTCCACGAAGCGTCACGACCCCCTCTTCGGCCGCTACCTCGATGGGACGCGCACGCTCCACGTGGTGCCCCAGCTCGGCACGGACCCGCGCCACGAGGCGCTCATCGCTCACGTCCTCGTCGCCCATCTGTGCGCGAAGCTCGGCGAGCTTCCCGGCCGCGCGATGGCGGGAGGCCATCGTCGTGTCGCGGACGCCGCGCTGGATGTCGCGCGCGACGCTGAGCGCCTTGTCCGCGAACACATGCCTGCGCCGCGCACCGCGATTGGGATCCAGGAAGTACATCAACGCCGCGCCGATGCCGGCGCCGGCGAGCAACGCGCCGAGGGTCGGGCCCGAGGGACGCCTCGTCTCGCTCGCTGGCGGGGTCACGGCGCCTGCGGCGAGCTCCGGAAAGCTCCTCGCACCGGTGTTCTGTGCGCCGCCGTTGCCGAGCCCGCCGGAAGCCACCGTGCCGCTCGGCCCTTCCGCCCCCCAGCTCTGGTAGCCCGCGCCGCCGCGCTGCAGGTAATCATTGCCGCTTCGCCCGCCCGATGCGTGTCCCGTCTCGATGTTGCGATCTGCCGCCATGGTTCACCCCGGTCTGAGTCCCGTTGCGACCACCTGCCCCGTGCGTGGTCGCGAACGGAATCGCATCAAGGCACGTACCAGCTGCCGGAAATGAAACGGCCCCGGCATCGCCGGGGCCGTTCATCATCATTCCCTCACGTCGTCATTGCAGCCCGTCGCCCGCCATCGTCGGGGGCGGGGCGTCAATGGGCCTGGGCTCGATCACGGCGAGCCCTGCGCCGCGCAGCAGCTCGTTGACGGCGCCAAGCGGCTGCATCGCGGACTTCAGCCGTGCCAGCTCGGCGTCGAGCCGTGCGCTCAGGAGCGCGAACACCTCGGTCGCCTGCTGCGTCGGTCGGCCGTCGCCGCTGCCGACCACGCCCATGAGCGCCGCGATGCGGTTGTTGAGGCGGATGGGGTAGTTCAGCGGGTCCTGCCCCGAGCGATTGCGCGTCTGGTAGATCGAATCCTCGACGTCGGCGAGCTGCACCCGCATCGGCGCAACGAGCGTCGTGAAGCGCGAGCGCGGCTCGCCGGTGAGCTTGGCTTCGCGATCGGCGAGCTCGGTCCGGGTGTGACGAATGATCTTCACTGCATCATTGGCCTCGTTGAGCCGCGACTGGATGCGACGCAGCATCGTGAACTGCGCGACGAGGTCCGCATTCGTCACGCCCTTCACGCGGGGGTCGCGAAGCAGGCGGAACGACGATGTCCCCACGGGCCGCCCATCCACGAGCAGCCGCACCGAATAGGTACCCGGGGGCGCCATCGGGCCGGCCGTGCCGCCGGCCCACATGATCATGCCGCGGAACGCCGATGCATCGGGGTAGCGCATGTTCCACGCGAACTGATTCACCCCTCGGCGGTTGGCGGCGCGGGGTGCGGGCGCAGACCGGCGCGGGCCTTCGTCGTCCTCCTCGCCGGCGGCAGGTGCGTCGGGGGTCCGGCGGATCAGGGCCTGAGCCGAGTCCTCACTGAGGCCCGCCGCGCGCAGCGAGTCGAGGCGGGACCGGCGACGCTGATCGGCACGCACGGAGTCCGCGGCGGTCGCGGAGTCCTGGCGGCTCGTGAAGCTGCGAACGATGTCGCCGCGTGCATCGCGGAACTCCAGGGTCACCTCCTGCCCCGCCTGGGCGAGCCAGTACTGCACGATCACGCCGTCCGGCGGATTCTGCCCGGACGGGTTCGTGGGTGCCGTCCCGGGGGGCGGGGTGCGTCCAGCGGGCATCCCCGCGCCACCGCCACCGCCGCGCCGACCGCCACCGAAGCTCACGCGGTAGGCATCGCGCGGCTCGAAGAGATGGGCCGGCTTCTGCATCACGGCATCGGTCATCTGCCGCAGCACCGAAAGGTCGTCGAGGACGTAGAACGAGCGCCCGTGTGTCCCCGCGACGAGATCGCCTTCCTTCACCTCGAGATCGTGCACCGGCACCGGCGGAAGGCCGTTCTGCAGACGCTGCCACGATGCACCGTCATTCAGCGACACCCAGAGACCGCGCTCCGTTCCGGCGAACAGCAGCCCCGGACGCACGTCATCCACGCGCACCACCCGCGTGAATTCCGTCGAATCGATGCCGGCGTCGATGCGCGTCCAGGTGCGACCGTAATCGCTCGTCTTCCACAGCCAGGGGCGGAAGTCGTCGAGCTGGTACCGATTGCCGGCGACGTACGCCGTGCCCGGCGCATGCGGCGACACGTCGATGGTGGAGACCCGCGTGAACTTCTGCATGTCAGGCGGGGTGATCTCCGTCCAGGTGCGACCGTCGTTGCGCGTGAGGTGCACGCGGCCGTCGTCGGTGCCGACCCAGAGCTCCCCACGGGTTCGCGGCGACTCCGTGATCGCGAACACGGTGGCGTAGTACTCCACCGACGTCTGGTCGCGGGTGATCGGCCCCCCCGATGGCCCGAGGGTGCCGGGGTCGTTGTACGAGAGGTCCGGCGAGATCACGCGCCAGCTCTCTCCGCCGTTGGTGGACTTGTGTACGTGCTGCGACCCGACGTACACGGCGTCGAGCTCGTGCCGGGACGTGACGATGGGGAACGTCCACTGGAAGCGGTACCTGATGTCGCCCGCCGAGTGCCCCATCGGGTTGTCCGGCCACGGATTGACGTTCCGCTCGAGGCCCGTGCGCATGTCCTTGCGCGTGATGAAGCTCCCGTAGCTGCCCGCGTAGACGACATCGGGATCGTCGTGGCGCGGCGCGATGTGGCCGCTCTCGCCACCGCCCGCATCCTCCCAGTCCCAGATCTGCAGGCTCCCGCGGCTCGGCCCGCACAGCGTGGAGTTGTCCTGCTGGGCGCCGCAGACGCGATACGGGAAGTGATTCGTGGTGACGACGTTGTAGAACTGGGCGGTCGCGTAGTCCTGCGCCGTCCACGTCCGTGCCGTGTCGGTCGAGACGTTCGCGCCGCCGTCGTTCGCCTCGATCATGCGTGCCGGGTTGTCCGGCGCGATCCAGAGGTCGTGCGAGTCGCCGTGCGGCGCGCGGATGGCGCGGAAGGTCTTGCCGCCGTCCGTCGAGCGCTGGAACGAGACATTGTTCACGTACACGACGTCGGCGTTCTTCGGGTCGGCGTGGATCTTCGTGTAATACCAGGCGCGCTGGCGGAGCGAGCGGTCATCGTTGGTCCGCGTCCAGGTGCGCCCCGCGTCGTCGGAGCGGAAGACGCCGCCGGAGTCGTGCTCGATGATGGCATACACCCGGTTGCCGTTCGCGCCGGACACCGTGAGGCCGACGTTGCCAATGAGCCCCGACTGCGGGAGCCCCTGCGCGCGCGTGATCTCGGCCCACGTCTCGCCGCCGTCGGTGCTCTTGAAGATGCCGCTTCCCGTGCCGCCGGAGACGAGCTTCCACGGCGTGCGGTAGGCGTGCCAGACCGCGGCATACAACACATCGGGATTGGCGGGATCCATCACGAGGTCGACCACACCCGCCGAGTCGCTGCGGAAGAGCGTCTTCCGCCACGTCCTGCCGCCATCGGTGCTCTTGAACACGCCGCGGTCGGAGTTGGGCCCGAACACATGGCCGAGGGCGCCCACCCACACGATGTCCGGATTCCTGGGATGGACCACGATGTCGGCGATATGCCGGGTCTCGCGGAGCCCGAGGTACGTCCACGTCCGTGCACCGTCGGAGGTCTTCCACACGCCGTCCCCGTGGGCCACGTTGCCGCGAATCGGATATTCACCGCCGCCGACGTACACGATGTCGGGGTTGGACGGCGCGACCTCGATGGCGCCGACGGTGCCGCCGAAGTGGCGGTCGGTCACCGGCCCCCACGAGTGGCCCCCGTCGTTCGACTTGAACACGCCGCCCCCCGTGGTGCCCATGTAGTACTCGTTCGGCCGCTGGACGCTGCCGGCCACCGCGACCGAGCGGCCGCCGCGATACGGGCCGATCTCGCGCCAGCGCAGCGCGGCGAGGTGCAGCGAGTCCAGGGGGCGGGAGGGCGCTGCTGGCGCCGGCCGGCTGGCGACGGGCGTCTGGCGGGCCGTGGCGCGGGGAGTCTGCGCGCCAGCATCGGCGCCCGGTGCCGCGATGCACACCGCGGCGCCGAGGGCAAGAGCACGTGGGAACGATCGGGTCACTTCGGTTCTCCGTTGAACGTTTGGAGTGAAGCCCCGAAATGGCAGCCGACCCGGCGAGGGCGCAAGGGTTCAGCATGCACCCGACGCCACGCCGTCGATCACCGCACGGCAATCCCCCGACAGGAAAGCGACGGATTCGCGCCACCGGACGATCGGGCATGCTTGTCCGCAGTCGGCCGCATTGGCCCTGGCCGACGGGAGGCGGCGGTGACAGGCGATTCGCTCGGCGTCATGCTGGTGCTCACCCTCGGGGGGCTGGTCATCCCGATCGCCTTGCTGCTCATGGCGGCGATCATCGAAGTAGTCGCCCTGCTCTGGGCGCTCTTCCGGTACTGGCACGATGACCTGACTCCCGCGCTCGTCCGCTTCGCGGAGCGGACGACGGGACTCTCCATCATCCGCCTGCATCCGCGCGGGTGAGGGAGCTCCGGGCCGAGCCGGCCCGCGGCCGACGGATTGCGTCGGCCGCGGGCTGTGTCGTTACCCGATGTCCCGTGTGCGCTGGCGCCAGGCGGGATTTCGCATCGCCCGCAGGCCATTCAGGACGACGGCGAGCGATGCCCCCATGTCGGCGGCCACCGCCATCCACAGGGTCGCCCAGCCGCCGACGGCCAGCACGACGAACACGATCTTGATCCCCAGCGCGACGACGATGTTCTGGCGCACGATGCGCATCGTCCGGCGCGCGAATCCGATGGCATCGGGAAGCTTCGACAGGTCGTCGCCCATCAGCGCGATGTCCGCCGTCTCGAGCGCGACGTCCGTTCCCGCGGCCCCCATCGCGATTCCCACGGTGCTCGCGGCGAGGGCCGGCGCGTCATTCACCCCGTCCCCGACGAAGGCGATGCGCTCGCCGCTCGCCGCCAGCTCGCGCACGACGCGCACCTTGTCGTCGGGGAGCAGCTCGGCGCGGACATCCGTGACGCCGAGCGCGCGTGCGACCGCCGCCGCGGTGCCGGCGTCGTCACCGGTCACCATGACGATCCGTCCGATCCCCAGCTCCCGCAGGCTCGCAAGCGCCGCGCGTGCCTCGGCGCGGGGCCGATCCGCGATACCAAGGACGGCAAGGGCGCGGTGGGCATCGCTGACGACGACGGTGGTCGTGCCCCCTGCCTCCAGCCGATCGAGGACGACGCGCTCGTCCGGCGAGACGAGCCCCATCTCGTCCATCATGCGCTTGTTCCCGACGAACACCGGCTGGCCGTCCACGATGGCGCGCGCGCCCCGCCCCGGGAGCGCTTCGAACTCCGTCGATGCACCGGGGCGCATGCCGCGGGCCCGGCCATACTCGAGCACCGCCGCGGCGAGGGGGTGCTCGGAGTGGCGTTCGACGGCGAGCGCGCGGCGGAGCGCGTCGGCCTCGTTCGCGCCATCGAGCGCGATGAAGTCGGTGACCACCGGCCGGCCTTCCGTGAGCGTCCCCGTCTTGTCGAAGGCGATCGCCGAGATCCCCGCCGTGTTCTCGAGGTGCGCGCCCCCCTTGACCAGCACGCCCGCCCGCGCGGCGCCCGTGAGCCCCGACACGATCGTCACCGGCGTCGAGATGACGAGCGCGCAGGGACAGGCGACGACGAGCATGGCGAGCGCGCGATAGATCCACGTCTCCCACGCGCCCGCGGCGACGAGCGGCGGCACCAGCGCGACGAGCAGCGCTCCCACGACGACGGCCGGCGTGTACGCCCGCGCGAAGCGATCCACGAAGGTCTGGCTCGGGGCGCGCGAGGCCTGCGCCTCCTCGACCGCGTGGATGATCCGCGCGAGCGTCGTGTCATCCGCGGGCCTGGTCGAGCGGATCGCCAGGACGCCCTGCCCGTTCAGTGCGCCGGCGAACACCTCGCTGCCCGGCTCCTTGTCGACCGGCATGGATTCGCCGGTGATCGGCGCCTCGTTGACGCTCGAGCGGCCCTCCACCACTTCGCCGTCGGTGGGCAGCTTCTCCCCGGGACGGACGACGACGATCTCTCCGACTGCGACGTCGGCGACCGGCACGCGAACCTCGTCACCCGCGCGCCGCACCCGCGCCACGGCAGGAGCCAGATCCATCAGCGCGCGGATCGCGTGGCGCGCCCGGTCCATCGAGTAGCTCTCGAGCAGCTCCGCGATCGAGAAGAGGAACAGCGTGGCCGCGGCCTCCGTCGGCTCACCGATCAGCCACGCGCCGACCGCCGCGATGGACATGAGGAAGTTCATGTCGAGCGCGCGGCTCATCGCGGCACGCACGCCCCGGGGGACGACGAACCATCCGCCCGCGATCGTCGAGAGGGCGAGCGCCACCAGGCCCGCGGGGTGCGCCGGGACGATCCACTGGAGCAGGAGGCCGGCCGCGAGCAGGGCGCCGGCGGCGACCGTCATGACGATGCGGCCGCGGCGCACCCAGAACGGCCTCGCCGCTATCGGCTCCCCGGGAGCGCTGGCGGCGCGCGCGGGCGGCTCTACGTGATAGCCGACACGCCGGATGGAGCCTTCGAGATCGGCGCGCTCGACCGTGCCCGGCGCGTATTGCACGCGCACGCGGCCGCCGACGACGTCGACGTCCACGCTATCCACACCGTCGAGCTGCTTGAGCGCGCGCTCCACCGTCGCGGCACAGCTGGCGCAGTCCATGCCGCCGACGCGCAGCTCGCAGGTCGTCGCGGTGCCCTGGGTTTCCGTCACCCGCTAAAGTTGCACCCCGGGAGTGGCCGGTGGTACCACCACCTCACCCGCCGTCGGTGCGGCGGCGCAGCGAGGCATACGTGAACCGCTGCTCCCCGCCGGCGGGCGTGCGATGCACGTCGGTCAATCCGGTGGTGAGCACGAACTCCTCGGCGAATTCCCGCGCGAGTCCGTCCGCATCATATCTGGCAACCTCCAGCCCGCTGCAGCGGGTGGGGCCGTCGGGCGCGAAGGTGGCGACGATGAGCGTTCCGCCCGGCCGGACCGCCTGGGCGGCGAGCGCGACGTACCGTGACCGATCCTCGGGATCGGTCAGGAAATGGAACACGGCGCGGTCGTGCCACACGTCATAGGCACCCGCGGGCAGATCTGCCCG
>DASTYL010000164.1:0-3049 GCA_035764975.1 Gemmatimonadaceae bacterium
ACCTACATGAGCGCGACCATTCCGACGCACCCCACCGGCGCCACGCAGTACTGCCTGCTGCCTACCTCCTGCTGGCTTTGCAGTTCAAGGACGCCTTGGCGTGGCCCGGATGTCGGTCCCGCTACCGGGTACCGAGTACCACGTACTGCGGTGGCTTTTCGGCACACGCGATGCACGTGCTTCCAGGCAAGTCTGGTTCGGATTCACGTGGGAGTGTCGCCGGCAGCGCCAGCAATACGCCACGCCGAGGCGGGCCCTGCCATTGCCGGGCCGGCGTGTAACCCGACGAGCGCCAACGCTTTAGCGGCAACCTGAGGGCCGGGCGGGGTATGACACCTGGCACCGCGATCCACATGGCGCGCTACCGCACACGATATCAACGTGCGCCGCGGTGGAAAAACAGAACCGTGATGTTGATATCGTAACCGCAAGCCACGCAAGCACTTGCAGGAGGACTGGCGTGGAATCACGTGTCGGGGTACGTTGCCTCCCCGCTCCGACCGAGCGCCGTTTCGCCGTTGCCCCGCCTCTCGAGTCGGACCCGCGGCCTCCCTCCTATCTTTTTCTGCTACACCACAGGAGAGTCCCAGCATGTCACTGCCCGCCACACCCCCGGCCGGCCTCGCGACGTTGACCGCGAATGCCCGCACCGTCCTCGAGAAGCGGTACCTGATCAAGGACGGGCGAGGTAAGCCGACCGAGACGCCGGAGGATCTCTTCTGGCGCGTGGCGACCGTGGTGGCTGCTGCCGACGCGCGCTACGGCGCGAGCGAAGCCGACGTCGCGAAGAAGGCCGAGGAGTTCTACGCGCTCATGACGCAGCGCCGCTTCGAGCCGAACTCCCCGACCCTCATGAACGCCGGCCGCCCCCTCGGGCAGCTCTCGGCGTGCTTCGTCCTGCCCGTGGAAGACGCGCTCTCCAACGGCAAGAACGGCATCTACGACACGCTCGCCTCGATGGCGCTCATCCATCAGTCGGGCGGCGGCACGGGGTTCAGCTTCTCGCGCCTGCGCAGCAAGGGCTCGATGGTCCGCTCCACCACCGGCGTGGCGAGCGGCCCGATCTCCTTCATGAAGCTGTACGATGCCTCGACCGACGCGGTGAAGCAGGGGGGCACCCGCCGCGGCGCGAACATGGGCATCCTGCGCGTGGACCACCCGGACATCATGGAGTTCGTGACCTGCAAGGAGGACCTGACGCAGATCACCAACTTCAACATCTCCGTGGGCGTGACGGCGAAGTTCATGGAGGCGGTGAAGACGGGCGGCACGTACGACCTCATCGAGCCCTCGAGTGGCGCGAAGAAGGGCGAGCTCGACGCGCGCATGGTGTGGGACAGGATGATCGAGGGGGCGTGGCGCACGGGTGAGCCGGGGGTCTTCTTCATCGACGAAGCCAACCGCTACAACCCCGTCCCGCACCTCGGCTCCTACGAGGCGACGAACCCCTGCGGCGAGCAGCCGCTGCTCGCGTACGACGTCTGCAACCTCGGCTCGATCAACGTCGGGTACTACGTCACGACCGACGTCAACGGCGACGCGTGCATGGACTGGGAGGCGTTCCGCAAGGACATCCACCTCTCGACGCACTTCCTCGACAACATCATCGACGTCAACAAGTACCCGCTGCCGGAGATCGACGCGCTCTCCAAGCGCATCCGCCGCATCGGCCTGGGCGTGATGGGCTTCGCGGACGCGCTCGTGCGCCTCGGCATCGCGTACGACACGAACGAGGGCGTCGAGTTCGGCCGCCGCGTCATGGAGTTCCTGGACGTCGAGAGCAAGCGCGCCAGCGAGGCGATCGCGCATGCACGCGGCGCCTTCCCCGAGTGGGAGAAGTCGATCTGGGGCCCCGATGCGACCTGCGCGCGCGACGCCGCGGGCAACCGCATCCGCCCGATGCAGATGCTCCGCAACTGCAACGTCACCACGGTGGCGCCGACGGGGACGATCAGCATCATCGCCGGCTGCTCCTCGGGGCTCGAGCCGCTGTTCGCCGTGGCGTTCATGCGCAACCAGGCGGGCGTGATGATGCCCGACGTGAACGAGGACTTCGTCGCCATCGCCAGGGCCGAGGGGTGGTACAGCGACGAGCTGATGGCGCGGATCGCGAAGACGGGGAGCGTGAAGCAGCCGGAGGTGCCGGAGCAGTGGCAGCGCGTGTTCGTGACCGCGAACGCGATCGCGCCGGAGTGGCACATCCGCATGCAGGCGGCCTTCCAGCTGCACTGCGACTCGGCCATCTCCAAGACGACGAACTTCGCCTACACGGCGACGAAGGACGACGTACGCGCGATCTACGAGCTCGCGTACGAGATGAAGTGCAAGGGCGTCACCGTGTACCGCGACGGCAGCCGTGACGCGCAGGTGCTCTCGACCGGCGCGACGGAGCAGGCGAAGGCGGAGCGGGAGAAGGCGGCGGCGATGGGGCAGTCCCCGATGACCGTCACGAGCGAGCACGCCGCGGTGGGCGCCGCATCCGCGGCCCAGCGCGATGCCGCCCGCGAGGTGGGGGAGCTCATGGGCACCCTGGCCGAGAAGAACGCGGAGATCCGCGCGCTCAAGAAGAAGCTGTACGATGCCGAGGCGGAGAACCTGCAGCGCCGCGCGAAGCGGGCGCGCCCGGACATGCTCCGCGGCACGACCTACCGGATGGAGACGCCGCTCGGGACGATGTTCACGAACATCACCGAGGACGACAAGGGCCAGCCGTTCGAGGTGTTCGTGAGCCTCGGCAAGGCGGGCGGCAGCGCGATGGCGGACGTGGAGGCGATCGGGCGGCTGATCTCCCTGGCGCTGCGCTCGGGCATCCCGCTCCCGGAGATCCACCGCCAGCTGCGCGGCATCTCGTCGGACCGCGCCGTCGGTCTCGGGCCGAACAAGGTGATGTCGGTGCCGGACGCGGTGGGTATCGCGCTGGAGCGGTGGGTGCGGGACAAGCAGGGGGTGCAGCAGGACCTGCTGGCTGGTGGGGCGGCGGCGCCCCAGGCGCCGAGCGGTCAGGAGCCGGTTGTCGTGAAGGCTCCGCCGGCAGCTCCGGTCCCGGTCA
>DASTYL010000165.1:0-3615 GCA_035764975.1 Gemmatimonadaceae bacterium
GGGACGTGGAAGCAGCGCGACGCGCACCTCGAGGGCGCGCCGTACAAGGTGGAAGGCATCGGGCAGGACAAGGTCCCGGGCACGCTCGACCTGGACATCGTCGATGAGTTCCACACGGTGAGCGACCGCGATTCGTTCGCGATGGCGCGCCGCCTGACGCGCGAGGAAGGGCTCTTCGTCGGCGGCTCGTCCGGCCTGATCACCCACGTCGCCATGCAGGTCGCACGACAGATCGATGATCCGAACGCGTGCATCGTGACCTTCCTCTGCGATACGGGCGAGCGCTACCTCTCGAAGCTCTACAACGACGAGTGGATGCGGGAGAACCAGCTCCTCGAGCCCGATCACGTCACCCTGCTGCACCTGCTCACGCAGAAGGGCCCGGGCCATCCGGAGCAGCTCGTGAGCACGACGGGGGGAATGCTCGTCCGCCAGGCCCTCGGCCTGATGCGGCTGCACGACGTCTCCCAGCTGCCGGTGATGGACGGCGACACGTGCGTGGGGAGCGTCACCGAGTACATGCTGACGACGCGCGGGCTGGAGAGCACGAAGTTCCTCGACGCGACGGTGGGCGAGGTCATGGAGGAGCCGTTCCCGGTCGTGGACGCGAGCGAGTCGGTGGACCACGTCGCCAAGCGCCTGAGCCGCGTGAATCCGGCGGTCCTCGTGCGCGACGGCGGCCGGGTGGCCGGGATCGTGACGCGGTCGGACATGCTGGGGTACCTGATGGCGCGATAGATGAAGGGAGCAGATGCGAGCTGCGAGCTGCGAGAAACGGCCTCCGGGTAGGGTGCGCCTACCGTAACCGGCCCCAGAGCGGCGCGGTCCTTTCTCGCAGCTCGCAGCTCGCACCTGAACAGCATCCAGCCCTATGAAAATCACTGTCCTGATGGGTGGTACCTCCTCCGAGCGCGACGTCTCGCTCGCGACCGGCATCCGCGTGACCGAGGCCCTTCGCAGCCGTGGCCACACCGTCACGGCGGTCGACACGGCGCGCGGGCAGCTCTCGCCCGAGGCAGAGCAGCGGCTGCTCGCCGGCGGCGTGAAGACGGCCCCCCCGTCACGCGAGGATCTCCAGGCGATGGCCGCGCAGACGCTGCCCCAGATGGTGGCGGTGCTGCCGGCGCTGGCAGAAGCGGACGTCGTGTTCCTCGGCCTCCATGGTGGCGCGGGCGAGGATGGGACGATCCAGGCGATCCTCGACCTGGCGAACATCCCCTATACCGGCAGCGGCCACCTCGCGAGCGCGCTCGCGATGGACAAGGACATGTCCAAGCATCTGTTTCGCCAGCACGGGGTGCAGACCGCGGACTGGGTGCTCGTCACCCGCGGCGCGGCGATGCCGGACGGGGAGGAGCTCGAGAAGCGGCTCGGGATGCCGATCATCGTGAAGCCCTCGAAGGAAGGCTCCACCGTCGGGCTCAGCATCGTGCGCAGCGCCGGCGAGCTCACCGCCGCGATCGAGGAGGCGATGCGCTTCGATGACGAGGTCATCGTGGAGGAGTTCATTGCCGGACGCGAGCTCACCGTCGGCATCCTCGGCGGGGAAGCGCTCCCCGTTGGCGAAATCATTCCCAAGCACGAGATTTACGACTACGAGTGCAAGTACACCGCGGGGATGGCGGTCGAGGTCTTTCCGGCCGACATCACCGACGCGCAACGGATCGACGTGCAGGAGCAGGCCCGCCGTGCGTTCGCGGCGCTCAAGCTGCGCGGGTGCGCGCGCATCGACTTCCGCATGTCGGAAACGGGCGAGATGTTCTGTCTCGAGGCGAATACACTGCCGGGAATGACGGGGACGAGCCTCATTCCGCAGGCGGCGCAGGCGGCGGGGATCGGGTTCGCGGAATTCTGCGAGCGCATCGTCATGCTGGCACTTCCCGCGGCAACGGCAACTGGAACGAGGGAGCCCTGATGCAAGTCGCGGGACCCACTGCTGCGCTGGCGGGAGTGCCGGCGGGAATCCAGGGCGCGGGGCCGTGGCTCGGCCGCCGGCAGCTCTTCGTCAAGTTCGCCGCCGAAGCCGAGACGGCAACGATGTTCACGGCGGCGGCGCTCGCCCAGGAGATCCGGCGGCTCGCGGCGCGGGCGCCGTATCACTCGCTGTCGATCAGCGGGCGCGACCCGCTTGCGAACGCCGAATACCTGTGCGCGATGTTCGCGACCGAGCAGTGCCCGCTTCCCGTTATGCTCGACATCGACGGGGAGCGTCCCGAGGAGCTTCGCTCGGTCCTCAGGAATCTGAGCCTGCTGCAGGTCACCGTCACCGGCATGCCGACCGATGCATCGCTCGAGCGGGCCGCCGCTTCGATCGCCCTCGGGTCGTCGCTGTCGGTGGAGCATGCGCTGGTGCTCTGCCCGAACGAGCAGGCGACCGACGCGCAGCTGCTGCGCGCCGTCGAGCAGGCGCACGGGGCCAGCGAGCGCGTCCAGGTGGTGATCCATCCGCCGGTGGGTGAGCCCATCGACCGGGACCGTCGGTGGGTCTCGCTGATCGAGCGGGCGGCCTCGGTTCACGCGGACGTGCGGCTGATGCTGCGGATCCCGTCGCCGATCGGGATGCGGTAACGGCGTTGCGGAGTCCGGATCGCGGATTGCGGAAGGGGAAGCGGACCCGATGGCACGTGGCTTCCCGGACGGTGTAGACCGGAAGCGGGCGGGGCTCCGCATCCCGCGTCCCGCATTCCGCATCCCGCGCCCAGCGTCCGGTATAGCCCGTAGCCCGTAGCCCGCATCCCGCATCCCGCATCCCGCATCCCGCATTCGGATCGTGAGCCTCTTCACCGACGACCGTCCTCGCATCTCGCCAGCCGTCCAGGGGCTCATCGCGGCGAACGTCGTCGTGCTGTTCCTGCAGTGGACGCTGTTCGGCGACGCCGACATGTTCCGCTGGCTCGGGTACCGGGAGAATGCGCTCGCGACGCACTGGTGGACCGTCGCGACGTACATGTTCGTGCATGGCGGGCTGCTGCATCTCGCCCTCAACATGTACTCGCTGTGGCTCTTCGGCCCGCGGGTCGAGGCCGCCTGGGGGCTGCCGCGCTTCGTGTCGCTGTATCTGTGGAGCGGGCTCGGCGGCGTCGCCTTTCACGCCCTGTTCGGTGGTGCGGGATATCTCGTCGGGGCGTCTGCCGCGGTGTTCGGCGTGATGCTGGCGTACGGGCTCACGTGGCCGGACGACGAGATCCTGCTCTTCGGCATCCTGCCGATCCGCGTGATCGCGCTGGTTGCGCTGCTGGCCGCGGTGAACCTGCTGCAGGGACTCGCCGCTGCCGGGAGCGGGGTCGCACACTTCGCGCACCTGGGGGGATTCGCGTTCGCGTTCCTGTTCATGCGCGCGCCACGGCTGCTGGGACTCGACCGCGCGCGACAGCAGGTCGCGGAGCTTCCCGACGAGGACGCGCGTCCGCGCGCCATCCAGCGGCCGCTGCGCCCTCGCGAGCGCCCTGACGAGGTGGACGAAGTCGTGGCGCGAAGCCGCGCGTTGACGTCAGTCCCGACACCCGTTCCATCGGCGCCCCGCCAGCCAGCGGCGAGCGCTGCGTCGAAGAGCGAAGTGGATCGCGTGCTCGACAAGATCAGCGCGAGCGGGCTGCAGAGCCTGACGAGCGCGGA
>DASTYL010000166.1:0-2031 GCA_035764975.1 Gemmatimonadaceae bacterium
CGCGGCAACATTCGCCGCTTCGATCTCCGCGGGCGAGTGAGCGGCGAGGACATCGTGGCGCGCGGGAACACGCTCGACAGCTTCCGCGGCGAATATGCGTGGACGAACGCGCGGACGCCGCAATCGATGCTCGCCGTCGGGCTGCAGGGCGACACGGTCAGCGTCGCCGGGTTCGCGTTCGACAGCGTGGACGCGCGCTTCGGCTACCGCTTCGGCGGCCGCGACGGGCGCGTGGAGGTCGTCGTCAGGCAGGGGGACGATCGCGACTACTCGCTGCGCGGCGACTTCGCCCTCGACCGGGGGAGACGGGAGCTGCGCATCACCTCGATGGCGCTGCGGTTCGACACGACCGCCTGGGTCGCCACGCGGCCGGCGCTCGTGCACTGGCATCCACAGGGGCTGGAGGTGCACACGCTCGAGCTGCGCAGCGGTGAGCAGGGGCGCATCTACGTGAACGGGATGCTGCCGACCGAAGGCTCCGCCGATCTCGAGGTCGCGATCGACAACCTGACCGTGGACGACATCGCCGGCCTCCTCCAGAGCGACCTGGATGTCCGCGGGGTGGTGTCACTCTCCGGACGCATCCGGGGCACCATGCGCGCGCCCACGTTCCGCGGCGCGTTCGGGGTGGTAAGCGGCACATACCGGGGCACCACGCTTCCCGAGCTGCACGGGACCTTCGCGTACGCGAACCGTCGCCTGACGACGCGCGTCGATGCGATCCGCGAGGGGGGCGCGCCCCTGGCCGTGGTGCAGGGGACGGTCCCGATCGACCTCGCCTTCAGCGGGGTGAGCGGACGCCGGCTGCTCGAGCAGTCGATGGCGCTGAACATCGACGCCGACAGCCTGCCGCTGGAGCTGATCCCGTACTTCACCGACGCGGTCTCCGGCGTCACCGGCCTGGCGGTCGGCCGCGTGGCGATCCGCGGGACGCTCCGGCGGCCGACGATCATCGGCGCGCTCACGGTCGCGCGCGGCACGGTGACGCTGACCTCCACCGGCATGCGCGTCAGCAACATCACGGGATCGGTGCGGATGCTCAGCGACAGCATTCACATCGACTCGATCGTCGGCCGGGCCTACGGTCCCATTCGCCTGCGCGGCCACCTCGCGGTGGGCTCGTGGCGCGAGCCGGGGTTCGACCTCTATCTCACCGGAAACGACGCGGAAGTCCTGCGCAACGACCGCGGGCGCCTGCGCGCGGATCTCGGCCTCGCGCTCACGGGACCGTTCCGCGAGCCGTATCTGAGCGGACAGGTCACGGTCACGCAGGGCGTGGTCTACGCGCCGGATCCCACGGGCAAGCGCGTGATCAACGCCGGCGACCCGGCGCTCTTCGCCGTCGTCGACACGGCGCTCACCGAGAACCGCGAGCTGTTCCCGGTGACGTCGCCCTTCCTCCAGAACCTGCGCATGGAGGTCGCCGTCGCCGTGCGTCGCGACACCTGGGTGCGGTCGAAGGACATGAACATCGAGATGTACACCGAGTACCCGGTGTTCATCCGATCCTATCGGGGCAACATGTCGCTGGTAGGCACGGTGACGACCGATCGCGGCGAGTACAGTTTCCTCAGCAAGCGGTTCCAGATCAGCCGCGGGTCGGCGACGTTCATCGGCGGACCGGAGATCAACCCCACCCTCCAGGTGACCGGAGAGTACCAGGTCCAGCTCACCGGCTCGCCGGCGCTCAACGTGCGCGTGCTCATCGGCGGGACATTGAAGCGCCCGCGCCTGACGCTGGAGAGCGACGCGCAGCCGCCGCGCTCGCAGTCGGAGCTGCTCACGATGCTGGCGTTCGGCCGCTCGAGCGCGTCGGACGTGCTCCAGGTCGAGGGGACGTCCCTGTCGAGCGGCGTCGGCGCCGGTGATCTCGTGGGCATCGGCTCGAAGATCGCCGTGCGACGACTCGCCGGCATCGCGGTGGGCGTCGCGATCCAGGAGCTGGAAACGGAGGCAGGCCGCGGCATTGGCGCCGACGTCTTCGACATCACTCCTGCCGACGTGCCGGAGAGCATCGAGGGCGGACACACG
>DASTYL010000167.1:0-8291 GCA_035764975.1 Gemmatimonadaceae bacterium
TCGCCCGACCAGACGGCGTTCGAGGAGCAGGAGGCGCGGGACCGCGCCACGGCGGAAGAGTTCCGGGAGCTCCGGGCGAAGGCGATCGCCAGCGGCGTCGTCGGCGTGATCGCGATGGTCATCTCGATGCCGCTCATGAGCCGGATGGCAGTCGCCAGCGGCGGCCACGCGCACGCGACGGGCGACCCGTTCATGCGCTGGGCGATGACGGTGTTCGATCCGTTCTTTCGCGCGGCGACGCCCTGGCTGTATGCCGTTCCCGCGACGGCCATCGCCTGGGTGCTCCTGCTCGTGACCGCGGGCGTCATGGGATGGGCGGGCCGCCACTTCTACACGCGCGCCTGGGCGGCCTTCCGCCATCACTCGGCGGACATGAATACGCTCGTCGCCGTGGGGACGGGCGCGGCGTTCGTCTACTCGGTGATCGCCACGGTGGCGCCCGGGTTCTTCCTGAGCCGTGGCGTGCCGCCGGACGTCTATTACGAGGCGGTGATCATCATCATCGCCCTCATTCTCACCGGCAACGCCTTCGAGGCGCGCGCCAAGCGCAACACCGCGTCGGCGCTGCGGGCGCTCGTGCACCTGCAGCCGAAGACCGCGCGCGTGGTGCGCTTCGACCAGGAAGCCGACGTGCCGGTGGAAACGGTGGAGAGTGGAGAGATCGTCGTCGTGCGCCCCGGGGAGCGCGTGCCCGTCGACGGTGAGGTCGTGAGCGGCGAGAGCGCCGTCGACGAGAGCATGCTCACCGGGGAATCGCTGCCGGTCGCCAAGCGGCCCGGCGACCGCGTGATCGGCGGCACGATCAACCGGACCGGAGCGTTCCGATATCGCGCGACGACGCTCGGCAGCGACTCCGTGCTCGCGCAGATCGTGAAGCTCATGCGGGATGCGCAGGGCTCGCGGGCGCCGATCCAGCGGCTCGCCGACCAGATCTCCGGCATCTTCGTCCCGGTCGTCATCTCCATCGCGATCGCGACGTTCGCCGCCTGGTTCGTGCTCGCCGACACGGCGCCGGTGGTGCGTGCCTTCGCGGCCGCGGTCGCGGTGCTCATCATCGCGTGCCCCTGTGCGATGGGCCTGGCCGTGCCGACTGCCGTCATGGTGGCGACGGGCAAGGGCGCGGAGCTCGGGGTGCTCATCAAGGGCGGCGAAGCGCTCCAGCGAGCCGGCGACATCCACACCGTCGTGCTGGACAAGACCGGCACGGTGACGGAGGGGCGGCCGACCGTCACCGACGTCGTGCCGGCGCCGACGTACGCCCGCAGCCAGGACGAGCTCCTGTCGCTCGTCGCCTCACTGGAGACATCGAGCGAGCATCCGCTGGCCGATGCGATCGTGCGCCATGCCCGCGACCGCGGCGTCGCCGTCACGACGCCGGAAGCCTTCGAGTCGCACACGGGGCGCGGGGCCACCGGCGTGGTGCGCGGCACCGCGGTCGCGGCCGGGAACGAGGCGCTCATGACCGACTGGTCCGTCGACGTCGCGCCCCTCCGCCGGGACGCTGATCGGTTGAGCGGCGAGGGCAAGACGCCGATGTACGTCGCCGTGGACGGTGCGCTGGCCGGCGTCGTCGCGGTGGCCGACCCGATCAGGCAGACGTCGCGCGAGGCGATCGCCCGCATGCACCGGATGGGCCTCGAGGTCGTGATGCTCACCGGCGACAACGAGCGCACGGCGAAGGCGATCGCGCGCGACGCGGGCGTGGACCGCGTGATCGCGGGCGTGCTTCCGGATGGAAAGGTCGCCGAGATCCGCCGCCTTCAGGGGGAGGGCCGCGTGGTGGCGATGGTGGGCGACGGGATCAACGACGGCCCGGCCCTGGCGCAGGCCGACATCGGCATGGCGATCGGCACCGGGACGGACGTGGCCATCGAGGCGGGCGACGTCGTGCTGATGCGCGGCGACCTGCGCGCCGCCGCGCAGGCGGTCGAGCTGTCACGGCGCACCATGCGCACCACGAAGCAGAACCTCTTCTGGGCCTTCATCTACAACGTCATCGGCATCCCGGTGGCCGCGGGCATCCTGTATCCCGCCTTCGGCCTGATGCTGAGTCCCATCCTCGCCAGCGCGGCGATGGCCTTCAGCTCCGTGAGCGTCGTCTCCAATTCACTGCGGCTGCGCCGGGCGCGCATCGCCTGAACCGGCACTTCCAGGGGAGCACATCCATGCCAACGAAGACCACGCGCAAGGCGATCACACTGCCGCAGCTCGCCGCCTGCGGCTGCGGCGCCCACGAGGACGCCGGGGGCCGCAAGGCCCTCGGCGTGGATGCCGACGTCAAGGAGCGCAACGTGAAGCGCCTGCGCCGTATCGAGGGGCAGGTGCGCGGGCTCCAGAAGATGGTGGAGGAGGACCGCTACTGCGCCGACATCCTCACGCAGGTCTCATCCGTGCACGAAGCGCTGCGCAGTGTGAGCCGTGAGCTCATGCGCAATCACCTCAAGCATTGTGCGGCCTCCGCCATCAGGTCCGGTGAAGGCGACGCGGAGGCGATGTACGACGAGCTGGTGGACCTCATGTACAAGCACAGCCGGTAGGCGCGCTCACGCCTCCTGCGCCCGGCGCGCCCAGGCAGCGGGGACGTGCGCGCAGAACGGATCCGCCTGCATGTAGTCGCCCGTCATCGCGTAGGCGCGCGCCCGGCTGCCGCCGCACACTCTGGCGTACTCACAGGCGCCGCACTTGCCCTTCAGCTGACTCCGGTCGCGCAGCGCCGCGAACAGCGGGTGCATCCGATAGACGTCCACCAGGTCGTCCTGCCGCACGTTGCCGGCGGTCAGCGGGAGGAAGCCTGACGGGAAGATGTCGCCGGTGTGGCTGATGAACATGAAGCCGTCGCCGTCGTTCACGCTCCGCGCCCGTCCGATGCCGTCGCCGAGCGAGAACATCACGCCGCCCGTCAGCACGTCCGGCGATTCGTCGCGCGTGCCGGCCCGCCGCTCGGCCACCTGTCGCTGCAGGATCACGCGCGAGTAGTGCGGCGCCGCCGTCGCCTTCACATCGAACGGTGCGCGGGCTGCCAGGTCGTACATCTGGTTGAAGACCCGCTCGAACTCCTCGGCGCTCGCGACGTCGCCGGGCTGCGCGCGGCCCATCGGCACGAGGAAGAACACCTCCCAGAAGACGATGCCGATCCTCGCCATGAGGGCCGCCAGCGAGTCGAAGTCGTCCCGGTTGTGGCGCGCGATGACGGTGTTCACCTGGGTCGGCAGCCCGATCTCGCGGCACTGCTCGAGGATCCGCAGCCCCTCGGCGAAGGAGCCGTCGACGCGGCGGAAGGTGTCGTGAATCGCCGGCGTCGAGCCGTCGAGGCTCACCGCCAGCCGCGCCAGCCCCGCATCCTTCAGGGCGCGCAGCATCTCGGGCGTGGCGAGCGGCGTCGTCGCCGGCGTCATGGCCATCCGCAGCCCGAGCTGCGCGCCGTGCGCCACCAGCTCCAGTGCATCGGGACGTGCCAGGCAGTCCCCGCCGCTGAGCACGAAGACCACGCGGCCGAAGTCGCGGACGCGGGTCATCATCCGCTTCGCCTCCGCCGTCGAGAGCTCGAGCGGGTCGCGGTGCGGCACCGCTTCCGCGCGGCAGTGGCGGCAGGCGAGCGCGCAGGCGCGGGTCGTCTCCCAGATCACCACGAACGGCTGCCGCGAGAAGTCCAGGTCCGCGATGCGGGGGCGGGCGGCGCCGGAATGCGGGTCGGGCAAGCTCACTGCGCCTCCAGGGTCGGGTCGAGCCGGGGATCGGGCGGCCTTCCGAGGATGCGGTGGCGCCCATGGCGCCGCCGTCCCGGAACCCCCGATATCCTGTCGGCGTCCCGCTGACCCCGACGCTCCTACGGGCGGCGCAGCGTCTCCGGCATCCGCAGCGCGACCATGAGTCCCGACGCCGCGGTGAGGGCGCCGACCGCCCCGATCGCCGCGGCGATGCCGAAGGCGTCCGCCACCGCACCCGCCAGGAGCGCGCCGACCGCATAGCCGGAGTCGCGCCAGAGCCGGTAGATGCCGACGGCCGAGCCCCGCCACGACGGATGCGCGACGTCGCCGATGGCCGCCAGCAGCGTCGGATACACCATCGCCGTCCCCGCGCCGAGCAGTGCGCCGGTCACGAGCCACGGGACCAATCCGTCCACGAGCACCATCACGACGAGCGCGATCCCCTGGAGCACCATGCCCCCGGCGATCAGCCACTTGCGACCGATCCGGTCGCTCAGCGCCCCCGTGCCGAGCTGCAGGATGCCCCAGGTCGCCGGATAGATGAACGCGAGCACGCCGATCTCGCGGAGCGACAATCCCGCCGCCGCGAAGTACAGCGGGAACAGCCCCCACGCCACGCCGTCGTTGAGGTTGTTGACGAGGCCCGCCTGGCTGGTGTTGAAGAGCGCACGATCGCGCCAGCTCACGCGCAGGAAGAGCGCCCCAAGTCCCGGTGCGGCGTCGTCGCGATGGGCGTGACTCGTGGATTCGTGCCGGACGTGCGCCATCGTGTCACGCACGAAGAGCTGGGACAGCCCGAGCCCGAACGCCAGGAACACGATGCCGAGGTAGAACGGTTCCGGCCGGAGGCCGTACCGGCTGGCGATCTCGCCCGTCGCGAGCGCGGACAGCGCCACCGCGAGATAGCCGGCGAACTCGTTCAGCCCCATCGCGAGTCCGCGGTTCACGGGGCCGACGAGATCGATCTTCATGATCACGGTCGTGGACCACGTGAGCCCCTGGTTGATCCCGAGCAGGACGTTGGCGGCGACGATCCACGACCAGTCGGGCGCCCACATCACCATGAAGGGAACGGGGATGCCGACGAGCCATCCGGCGACGAGCACGTGCTTGCGCCCGAACCGGTCACCGAGCCGCCCGGCGAAGAAGTTCATCGCCGCCTTCACGATGCCGAACGTCGCGATGAACGAGAGCGCCGCGCTCCGCGACGCGAGCCCGAACTCACGCTCCGCGAGCAGCGGAAGCACGGTCCGCTCGAGCCCGACCATCGCGCCGACGAACGCGTTGACCAGCACGAGCAGCCAGAACTGGCGCCAGTTTTCGCGAAGTCCGAGCGCAGGCTTCACGGCGGCAGAAGCATCGGCGAGGGGCTCGCAGGAGGTGGGCGCACATGCGCAATGTGCGCTGGATCACCGTCCGGGGGAAGCAGCAGGCGCGGGTGTGACATGCGTGCAACACTCGCGTCTGGATCTCGTGAACTCCGGCGGCGTCGCCGGAGCGCGTGCCGACAATTGCGGCGCGCACCGCTGAACCATCCTCGAGGCAATTCCACAATGCGGCGTTTGCTCGCTTTCGCATTCCTGGCGGTACTGGCCACGGCCTGTGGCGACAAGTCCACGGAGCCGGTGAACTACGGTCCCCCGACGCTCCTGCAGGTCAACGGCGTGACGAAGCCCAGCGGCATCATCGGCATGACCGTGATTCTCGAAGGGACCGGGCTCGCCGAGGCGCAGTACGGCAAGGTGTACTTCCTGGGAACCGACGGGACGGAGATTCCCGCGACGACCACGGACTGGACCAACGACTACATCCTGGCCGCGGTGCCGCAGGGCACGGCGACGGCGTCCAAGGTCTGGGTCAAGACGGACTGGGGCACCACGGATTCGCTCGACTTCGCGATCATCTCCGGCAACACGTTCAGCCCGAGCAACATCAACTGGACCCAGACGAACGCCCTCCCGGCGCCGCTCCAGGCGCTCGGCGCCGTCTACGTCCCGGTCGAATACGGTGCCGCGAAGGCGAAGTACATCTTCACGCTCGGTGGGGCGACGGACCTGAACGTCTCCACGACCTCGGTCTACCGCGGCTTGGTGGCGGAGACGGGCGCGATCAGCGAGTGGTTCATCCCCACGGCCAACCAGCTCCCGGCTGCGCGCGCCTATCACGCCTCCGCGGCGGCCACGCCCTACACGGCCGCGATCGATACGGCCACGGCGGCGTACCTCTACGTCATCGGCGGCATCGACGCGGCCGGCGTGACGGTCAACACCGTCCACTACGCGAAGGTCGGCCTCGACGGGGCGATCGGCACGTGGAGCACGACCACGAACCTGCCGGCAGCCATCCACTCGGCATCCGCGGTGCTCTATCGCGGCTACCTGTACGTGACCGGCGGCGCGGACGGCCAGAACGTCCCCCAGAAGACCGGCTGGCGGGCCAAGGTCGGGGCGAACGGCACGCTCGGCACCTGGGAAGCGCTGCCCGCGCTCCCGGCGACGCTGACGCACCATGCAATGGTGAACTTCGGCCCGTACGTGTACCTCATGGGCGGCGACACCGCGGCGGTCTCGCCGTCGGTGAACACGCCCAGCGGCAAGGAGACGAGCGCCACGTACCTCGCGCGCATCGACATGCGCACCGGCGCGATCGACGCCTGGACGCCGATCAGCGCGCCCGGCAAGGCCCGCGCGAAGCATGGCATGATGACGGCGGGCGGCTCGGTCGTCGTCACGTCCGGGATGTACTCCGGCCAGGCCGGCTCGAGCGAGAACAGCTACGCCCAGATCAACGCGGACGGTACGCTGGGCAGCTGGGGCGGTGCGACCGGCACGAGCACGATCCAGACGGTGCTCGGCTACTCGCTCTACAACACGGCGGCCGTCTCCTTCGCCGATGCGACGGGCAAGGCCCACGTCATCGTGCTGGGTGGCGCCAACCGCTCGATCTCCGGCAAGGCTTCGGCGGCGGTCATCTACTACTGAGTGCCGGCGTACGGTGAAAAACGGCCCCGGGGGATCATCCCCGGGGCCGTTTTCGCATCGGTGGAGCCCGGCATCTCGGGCTCCGGCATGCGCGGTGCGGCAGATACCGGCATGGCGACTCTGAGCGGTCGGCAGCCGACTTTCGTTCCCTCGCCGGGCGGGGATCGCCCCGCACGGGACGGGGACAAGGGCGTCCGCGCGGCGAAGCGGGTCGTCGCGGACCTGTTCGGGGATCCGCTCCAGCGCCGGTTCAATGTGCGCTACTGGGACGGGACGGAGGAGCTGTCGGCCGACGCTGCGTTCACGTTCGCCATCGAGCGTGCCGGTGCGCTGCGCCGGATGCTCCTGCCGCCCACGGAGCTGTCGCTCGTCGAGGCGTACCTCTACGGCGACATCGACGTCACCGGTGACATCGAGGCCGCCGCGAGCCTGGGCGACATCGCCATTCGCCGCATCGGCTCGGTCGCCGGCATCGCTCGCGTGCTTCGGCATGTGCTCGCACTGCCGTCGGACGAGCCGCCGTCGGCGAGGTCCGAGGCGCGCGTCGCCCGCCGCCTGCGGCGATTCGGCCGGCGACATTCGGCCCGCCGCGACGCACGCGCCGTGCGCTTCCACTACGATGTCGGGAACGAGTTCTACGCGCTGTGGCTCGACCGGCAGATGGTGTACTCGTGCGCGTACTTCGCGCCGGGCGAATCCGACCTCGATGCGGCGCAGGCGGCGAAGCTCGATCTCGTCTGCCGCAAGCTCCGGCTCGGTGAGGGCGAGCGGTTCCTCGACATCGGATGCGGGTGGGGTGCGCTCGTCATCCACGCCGCGCGGCAGTACGGCGTGCACGCCACCGGCATCACGCTGAGCGAGCAGCAGGCGGCGTATGCGCGGGCCCGGGTCGCGCGCGAGGGCCTGGAAGGCCGGGTGACGATCCAGATCCGCGATTACCGGACGCTCGGCGAGATGGCGAAGGCCGAATCGTACGACAAGATCGCGAGCGTGGGGATGGTCGAGCACGTGGGCGAGGAGAAGCTCGACGCCTACTTCGCGGCGGTGCACCGGGCGCTGATGCCCGGTGGGCTGTTCCTCAATCACGGGATCGTGCGCGTGGCGGTGGCCAACGAGCACCCGGTCCGCGATGCGGTCGGCAGCGTGCTCTGGCAGCGCAATCAGTTCATCCGGCGCTACGTGTTCCCGGATGGGCGGATCATCCCCGCCTCCGTCGTGCTCGCAAGCGCCGAGCGGGGAGGCTTCGAGGTGCGGGACGTCGAGAGCCTCCGCGAACATTACGCGTCCACGCTGCGGCACTGGGTGCGGGGGCTCGAGCACAACGAGGCCCGCGCGCGCGCCCTCGTCGGCGACGTGACGTACCGCGTCTGGCGCCTGTACATGGCCGCCGCGGCGTACGGCTTCCGGACGGCGCGGATCGGCGTGATCCAGTCCCTGCTCGCCAAGCCCGATTCCGGTGGCGCGGTGTGGGTGCCGCGGACGCGGCATGATCTGTATCGCGACTGAAAAAGCGCGGCCCGGATGACCGCCACGGGTCTGAAAAGCTGAAAGGGCCGGATTCCCTCTCGAAACGGTCGAGCGGCAATCCGGCCCTTCCGGTCAC
>DASTYL010000168.1:0-11981 GCA_035764975.1 Gemmatimonadaceae bacterium
GGCGAAGCCGGCCACGAAGGCGAAGCCGGCCACGAAGGCGAAGCCGGCCACGAAGGCGAAGCCGGCCGCGAAGGCGAAGCCGACTCCAGCCCGGATCGTTCGCGCCCGCGACCTCGACCCCTATCGCAAGTGCGGCCCGGGGACCTCGGTCGAGCGCCTCATCCGCGTCGACGAGATGGTCGGCGGCGAGGTCGAGACGCATCTGGTCTTTCTGGACCGCCATGGATGGTACTGTGAGCACGGCAGGACATGCCCCGCCGTCGGGGATGCCCGGAAGCACGCCCGCCACGCGCCGGACGCGCGCGGCTAGACGGCACGGATGGATGTTCACCAACGCACGGACAACGAATCGACACGGAAGGATGACACGATGATCTCACGACACGACACCCCGCTCGACCGCAACGACCTGTGGGCACGACTCGCCGCGCCGCTTCCCGCAGGCGCCATCTCCTGGCGGCAGGACGGCCGCCCGGTGCAGCGCGACGGCCGGTGGATCGCACGCTTCGTCTGTTACGTGGACGCCAACACCGTCCGCGAGCGGCTCGATACCGTCGTTCCCGGCGAATGGGACCTCACGCTCGACCTGCTCCCGGCCCTTCCGGGCGACGACGGGGAGCAGAACTGCTCGTTCAAGGCCCGGCTGCAGATCCTGGGCGTCATTCGGGAGGACGTAGGCACCGGTCGGGACTACAAGAGCGCGGCGACGGATGCGTTCAAGCGCGCAGCGGTGCGCTTCGGCGTCGCCCACGAGCTGTACGCGTTCGAGCAGAACTGGGTGCAGGTGGATGGCGACGGCCGGTATGCGAAGCCGCTGGAGGATCCGGCGGCGGCGTACGCCCGCCGATACGGTACGCTCACCGGGCCCGCGGCCGACGCGTCGCGCGTTCAGCCGCCGGCGGCGACGGATTCCGCGGCCACCGTGGAATCGGCAACCGGACCTCGTGCGCTCGACGAGCCGTCGTGCCCCAGGTGCGGCGGCCGGATGTGGGATAACCGCGCGACCAGGCGCAACCCGAAGGCGCCCGACTACAAGTGCCGGACGCGCAGCTGCGATGGCGCCATCTGGCCGCCGCGCGGCAGCGCTGCTCCCGACGGCGTGCAGGATGAAGGCGCGCTTCTGGAGAGCGGAACCTGACGACAGACCGGCCGGTGAGCACGCCTCACCGGCCGGTTTCCTTTTCGGGAGGCATGCGCATACGGGGCGCCCGCCCCGCTGTCGCTCAGGTGGGCGGTGCGTAGTAGCGCAGCGCCATCCCTGCGCGGCGGAATCCGGCCGCGTAGAACCCGTCGGCGTGCGGGCTGGAACCCGCGGGCACGCCATCGATGGTCTCCACCGTCAGGTCGCGGCGCTTCCGACCGGGCACCGATCGCGTCAGGTGCGCCGCGAACGCAGCTGCCGCCGCGACGACGTCGTCCGGCGCGGCATCCCCGCGAATGCGGACGCGGCGCCCCCGGCTCTCCGCCGCGAGCAGCACCGCGCCGCCTCGCGTGACGAGCAGCGCCCCGCGCCCCCGCGGACGGGTGAGCGGATCGACGGCGGTACCGGGCGCAGGGGGCAGCGCGTACGGGTTTGCCGGGTCGCTGGCGGGCATCACCACGATCTCCGGCGCGTGGTCGCGCGTCTCGCGCAACGTCTCGATCGCATCGGGAAGCGCGAACTGCGCCCCGGCGAGGCCGCTGACGAAGTAGCCGCGCCGGACTTCGCCGCGGTATTCGAGCCGCTTGAGCTCGTGGTAGATGGCCCGCCAGCCGATCGGCGGCCGTTCGCGTCGCCACCAGTCGCGCGCGACGATGCCGTATCGCGCCAGCCACTGCCGGGCGATCTCCTCGGCGAGCGCGCTCTCGTCGCGCACGGGGCCGAGCAGTCCGGTCACGCGCACCAGCGACCACCGCCCGGGCCAGGGCACGTCCCCGCCCGGCTTGTCGGGGCGACGCCACTTCGGCAGGCGGCGCAGGTTCGCCCGCCGCTGCACGACCGGCCGCGACACGAAATCCGCCGGAAGCCAGCGCGCGGGGTCGGGCGCTTCCCTGCCCCGCCCGGGGACGACCGATTTCCAGCGCGCGACGGCTCGCATGGCCGCGACGGAGTCGTTGGTGACCAGCCCGGCGCCGACGAGCTCCCGGAGGGCATCTCGCAGCGCGTACGTCGTGAGTCCCGTCGCCGCCTGGAGATCACCGAAGAAGGATGCGCCCTCCTCGCGCAGCGCCGTCAGCACGCCTTGCGCCTGTGATCCGAGCCGGGATTCATCCGCAGCCGCAGCGAGCCACGCCCGGCCGGAGCCGCGGCGAAGAAAGCGGACGCTGATCACACGCGAGTCGCCGCCGCGCTGTGATTCGGCGACATGCCCCACCCAGGACAGCTCGCCGCCCGCGATCAACGGATCGATGAGCGCGGGATCGAGCGTGATCCCACGGGCGGGAAGCACGTCGCGCTCCCACACCTCGGCGGGACGAGCGACGGCGTAGAGCTGTCGCAGCACCTCGACCGCTTCGTCGCCGCCGCGCGGGTGGCGGTCCCGGGTGAGATGCTGCCAGCGCTGAAGAAAGTGCGCGAACTCCGCCATCTCCACCGGCTGGATCTGCCGGCGCATCGCGGCGAGCTCTCGCCGGCGGGCCTCCTCGAGCAGCTTGCGTGACGTCCAGCGCGTCGTCGCACGATCGCCACCGAACGTGCCCCGGGCGAGCCGCCCGGTCCGTGTCCACTCGGCGAGTCGTTCCTCGAGCCACGCCGTCGGCACGTCGTACCGCGCGCGGACGTCGTCGGCCGACACCGGGCTGCTCAGGGCGAGGAAGCGCGCGACGATCTCGCGCTGCGCCGCCGACGGCGTGAGTGCGCGTGCCAGGGCGGCCGCGGGCAGGGCCGACGCCGCGGGCCGCGGCGTGAGCGCGACGCCCGTGGCGACGGTGCCGAGCCGCTCGATGCCGAATGCGGATGCATACCGCGCGTAGTTCTCGGTGAGGATGATCCGCTGCTCTGCGCCCTGCGCGGTCGGGACATCGATGCCGATCGCGCGGCCGGCCGCGAGCAGCTCGTCGAGCGGCTCACCACGCCGGCCGTCGTCGACCGGCGCGATGCGGTCCCGCAGCTCGGTCACCGCCAGGTCTCCCGCGCGATCGAGCAGGATCGCCAGCTCGTCGGCCGTTCGTGCGCGCCGTCGCGGATGCGTGCCGCGTCGCCGCGCCAGCACCTCCTCGAGCACGGCGAGCGTGGCGTCGTCCGCGCCCGCCCCGCCGAGCAGCTCGTCGAGCAGCGCGCGGTCGAGCGAGAGGATCGCCGCCCGCTGCTCCGCCCGCGGCGCGTCGTCCGCATACATCCAGTCCATCACGAACCCGAACTGCATGGAGGACGCGAAGGGCGACGGAAGCTCCGTCTCGACGAACTTCATGGCGATCGTGCCCGCCTCGACGCCGCGCAGCACTTCGGCCAGCGCCGGCATGTCGAAGGCATCCTGCAGGACGTCGCGATAGGTCTCGACGAGGATCGGGAACGACGGATAGTCGCGCACGGCCTGCAGCAGGTCGAGCGACTTGAGACGCTGCAGCCACAGCGGCATCCGACGCCGCGGATTGCCGCGCGGCAGGAGGAGCGCCCGCGCGGCGTTCATGCGGAATCGCGCGCCGAACAACGACGACGACCCGACTTCGTCCAGCACCCGGCGTTCCGCCTCCTCATAGCCCAGCGCCCGGAGCGCCTCGAGCGGCGGCATGCCCCCGAGGGGCGGCAGCCGCAGCATGATGCCGTCGTCGGTGGTGAGCGTCTGGATCTCGAACGACGTCGGGCGCCGGGCATCGGACGTCGGCAGGAACTCCTCGTCGCGCTCGTGCGCCCTGCCGCCCTGTCCAAGCCCGAGCGCCTCCCGCACACGCTGCGCGAGCGCCATTCCCCACGGCGCGGTGACGCGGCCGCCGAAGGGCGCATGGATGACGAGGCGCACGGATCCGGTCTCATCACGGAAGTGCTCGACGACGACCATGCGATCGTCGGCGACGAACTTCGCGACGGCACGCTGCTGGTGCACGTACTCCACTGCCGACGTGGCGGTGGAGTCGTCGCTGCGATATTGCGCGGCAATGGCCCTGACGTCGGCCATCGTGCTTGCCGCGGCGAGCTGCCGGCGCAGGGTGCCGAGGCGGCCGGTGAGATGCGACGACCGCGACATGAACTCGCCGTGCCAGAACGGCATCCGCGCCGCCGCGCCGGGCGCCGGACTCACGATCACCCGATCGTGCTCGATCGCCTGTACCCGCCACGTGCTCGATCCGAGCTGGAACACGTCGCCGATCCGCGTCTCGTGCACGAACTCCTCGTCGAGCTCCCCGAGGCGCGTGCGGTCGGCGAGCGTGACGGTGTACATGCCCCGATCGGGGATCGTGCCGCCCGACATGACGGCCACCAGCCGCGAGGAGCGCATGCCGGTGAGCGCGTCCGTCGCGCGATCCCAGATGATCCGGGGCTCGAGCTCGGCGGCGAGGTGCGCCGGATACTTGCCGGACAGCATCTCGAGGACTTCGTCGAACGCGGCACGCGTGAGCGCATGATACGGATAGGCGCCGCGCACGAAGTCGAAGAGGGTGGTCGCCGTCCAGTCGTCATCCACCGCGACCGCGGCGACCATGACCTGCGCGAGCACGTCGAGCGCGTTGAAGACGACGCGCGTGGGCTCGACGTCGCCGTCCAGCATCGCGCCGACGATCGTGAGCGCCTCGAGGGCATCGTCGCGGAAGGTCGGCACCACGATGCCATGGCTCACGGCACCGAGCGAGTGACCGGCGCGCCCAACCCGCTGCAGCGCCGACGACACCCGCTTGGGGGACTGGAGCTGAAGGACGAGGTCCACCGACCCGATGTCGATCCCCAGCTCCAGGGAGCTCGTGCTGACCAGCGCCCGGAGCTCGCCGCCCTTGAGCCGGCGCTCCAGCAGGTGGCGCCGCTCGCGCGAGAGGGAGCCATGGTACGGCAGCGCAACCTCCTCCTCCGCCAGCGCATTCACGCGTGCCGCGATCTTCTCGGCCTGTCCGCGGTTGTTCACGAACACGAGCGTCGTGCGCGATTCGCGGATGTGCTTGAGCACGAGCGGTGCGACGCTCGTCCACACCGTGCCGCCCACGTCGGCGAGGTCGGGCACCGGCGAGACGACGCGGACATCGAGCGATTTCACGGAGCCGGCGTCGACGATGGTGACGGGACGGAACGCGGGCCCGCGAACGTCGCAGCCGCCCAGGAATCGCGCGATCTCCTCGAGCGGGCGTTGGGTGGCCGATAGGCCGATGCGCTGGGGCCGGGCCTCCGTCATCCGGTCGAGCCGCTCGAGCGTCAGTGCGAGATGCGCCCCCCGCTTGGACCCGGCGATGGCGTGGATCTCGTCGACGATCACGGCGCGCAGCCCCGAGAACATGCCGCGGCCGCGGACGCTCGTGAGCAGGATGTGCAGCGACTCGGGCGTCGTGATGAGGATGTGCGGCGTCTTGCGGAGCATGCGCTGGCGCGCGGCCGCCGGCGTGTCCCCGGTGCGTACGGCGACGCGGATCTCCGGGAACGCGAGCCCGGCCTTCGCGAAGCGCTGCTCCAGCTGGGCGAGGGGAAGCTCGAGGTTGCGCTGGACGTCGTTGCTGAGCGCCTTGAGGGGCGAGACGTACAGGATGTGCACCGCGTTGCCGAGGGGCGCCTGCAGCCCTTCGGTGATGAGGGCGTTCAGCTCCCAGAGGAAGGCCGTCAGCGTCTTCCCCGTGCCGGTCGGGGCGAGGATGAGCGTATTCGCGCCCGTCGCAATCGCAGGCCACCCCTTGGTCTGCGGCGCGCTCGGCTTGCCAAGCGTCTCCCGGAACCACTCCCGAACGATCGGGTGGAACGGCTTGAGGGGAGAGGGAGGCATGAAGGCGGCTCGCGATGCGTGATGCGTGATGCCGGCCGTTCACCATGAACGGGGCCATGACGCATGGATCACGGATCACGCCACGCAGTGCCGGGGACGGGGATCGAACCCGTAAGTCCTTACGGACAACAGATTTTAAGTCTGTCGCGTTTGCCGATTTCGCCACCCCGGCGAGCGGCGGGCCGGCCTGCGCGGCCAGCTCCGCGGCTCACCCCAACCTGAAACACAAAGGGGGCGGCCACCAGGCCGCCCCCTTTGTTGCATCGCTTCAGAGAGCGGGAAACGGGACTCGAACCCGCGACCCCAACCTTGGCAAGGTTGTGCTCTACCAACTGAGCTATTCCCGCGTGCCGCGAAATATAGCGGGCGCGATCAGGCAACGAAAGCGCCCGGTCAGGGTTGCACGCCCAGCGCGTGGATCGCGTACCATGCGCTCCACGCGACCAATCCGGAGAGCGCCGCATCGCCGCCATTGGCTTCCACGCGGCCCTCCGCGTCCAGCACTTCGGCAGCCAGCCCGCCATCGAGCGGCGCCCGGCGAAGCCACTGGAGCACCGACGACGGATCGGGCCCGAAGAGCCGGGCGCACCGCTGGGCGAGATGCAGTCCTTCGGGAAGCGCCTTCACGGTGCGCCGGTAGGCGGTATCGTTGCGGTCGATCGCCTCGTACAGGGGCAGCCAGCATGCGGAGCCCGACGGGTCGTCCGCGACCGACGAATTGCCGGCGAGATCGATGGATGCCGCGAGCGGCGCGGCGTTGTCAGCCCCGAAGTGCCGGCGGAGCGCCGCGCGCACGGCCTGCGGATCCTGGACCTCCCGGGCCGCCTCCTCGTCGAGCGTGCGACGGAACACATCGAGCGCGAAGGCGGCGACCGCGTTGCCGTGCAGCGTGAACGGGTGGGCGGGCGCCACGCCCGCTGGGGTCACTTCCGTCGCATAGAGCGGAAGATTCTTGTCGCGCCGCGCGGCGAGATCGTCCGCCGACAGGTACAGCGTGTCCGCGACGACGGGCTCCTCGATGATCTGGTCGTCGCCGGTCTCGCGGATGTACCGCTCGATGCCCAGCGCGTACGAGGCCGCGCCCTCGAGCGAGAACCCCGGCTCGAACAGGGTGCCGTCGAAGTAGTGCACCCCCTGCCCCGGCGCGTACCCATGCAGCTCACAGGCACGAATCAGGAGCTCGCGCGCGAGCGGCGGATCCGCCAGCTGCACCGCCGGAATCGTCCAGGCGATGGCATCCCAGTCACGCACGGTCACGCCCTGGCCGTGCCACGGCACGCGCGTCCGGACGAGATAGTAGTGCGCATCGTCGAGCGCGCGTCCGACGCCATAGAAATACGCGAAGAGCAGGTTGCGGTTCACGACGTGATCGATCCCCGCGTTCCCCGTCGTCTGCTCCAGCGCCTGGAGTGCATCGCGGGTGACCGCGAGGAGATCCCGCCATCCGCGGCGGCGGAGCACCCCGACCGTGGCCTCCGCGCCATCGCGCTCGGGACCGGCCGCGATGTAGAACGCCACCTGCTCGCGGCCGCCCGGCTGGAGCGTCAGCGACCGGCGAATGGAGAACGAGGGACGCGGCCCCTCGACGATGTCGATGTCGGCCGGGCCGTCCGCCCCCGCCGCGATCGAGACGAGGCCGGGCTGCGCGCTTCCCTGAAGCACCAGGATGTCACTCGCAGAGCGCTCGATCCGGTGCCCATCGTCGAATGCCCGCGGCGTCCGCACACGGAGCTGGCGATGCCCGAGCGTCCCCTCCAGGGCGAGCCCGAGGTCGATGGCGGCCTCGCCGCGGTTCTCGATCGAGATCGCGTAGACCGCACCGGCCATGTCGGCATCGCGGCCGTAGGGCGCGAAGACCGTCCCCCGCAGCAGGACGTCGCCCATCGGGCAGGTGAAGGTGGGCAGCCAGCCGAGCGCGCGCTCCCAGGCCATCGTCTCGTTCGCGAGCTCGCGGCGTACCCCGCCGATCGTGACGACCGGGCGCATGAGGGCCGGCGCCGTCCCCCCGATGAACTCGCTCCCCCCGGCCACCTCGATCGCCGAGCGCGCCCCCCGGTGCAGTACACCCAGGGCATGGATGGCCGCGTCGGCGGGGTGGATGCACGGGAGGGAGATCCAGTGGTTACCGGTGACCTGCCATGGCACCCTGGGCGGAGGAAGTCGGGTCACGCGTGCTCCATTAGATTGTCTGCCGCTGCGTACTCTAAGCTCCCCTACATGCGAGTCAACGTAATGAGGCTGCGCCGCCCGCGCGTAGCGCGATGCCGGTTTCCGCTGCTCGCCGCCGGGCTCGCGGCGACCGTCCTGGCTGCGGCACCGGCTGCCGGCCAGGCCGGACTCTCGCACATCGAGAACGCCGTGCCCGTCCCGCGGGGGATGGTCCGCCTGAGCGCCACGCCCTCGTGGGCACGGTGGGACTCTCGGTTCACCGGATCCGGCAGCGAGACGGAGCCCCTCGGTGCGGCGCTCAGCGCCGAGCAGCTGGGCACCGCCGAGATCCCCGCGCTGACGACACTCGAGTCGGCGCTGAAGCACCTCACCGGCGATCCCTCCTTCCGGCTCTCGCTCGGCTACGCGTCGGCGTACAGCAGCGTCCGCGCGGTCGTCACGCCCATCAGTCTGGAGTACGGCGTCACGCGATGGTTGTCGCTCGGCGTCACGGTGCCCATCGTGCAGCGCCATCGTGAGCTCGTGCTCGACATCGCGGCGACAGGCGACTCGGCGGGCAACGTGGGCCCGACCGCGGCCGGCATCGACCCGCAGGTCTACGTGCAGGCCGCGCAGCTTGCGGCCGAGATAGACGCCGCCACGATGGCGCTCGTGCGGCGCATCTCGGAGTGCGCGGCCCAGCCGGCGACGCCGGGGTGCGAGGCGATCAACGCGGACCCGAGCGGCGCCGCCGCGGCGGCGGCCGAAGGCGCGCGGGTCGCCGCGAGCGTGCGCTATGTATACGGCACCTCGGCATCGGATCCGGGAATCGGTCTCGTTCCACTGACGGGCTTCACCGCTGCGATCGCGCAGCGGCTGCAGGCGCTCAACGCGAGCTATGCGACCTACCTCGGCGGAACGCCGATTCCCACACAGACGCCGCCGCGCGGCGCGGCCGGCGCGGTAGCCGCCGGGGATCTCCGCGCACTCGGCCGTCGCGGCGCGGCGGGGATCGGTCCGGACTCGCTGGGCCGGCTCAGCACCATCGGCATCGGGGACGTCGAGGTCGGCGCCCGCCTGCTGCTGTGGGACACGCGCCCCGCGCGGCTGCTCGGCGACACGACGTCGCGCGACGGTGCGCGGCTCCGCGTGCTGCTGGGTGCCCTCGCGCGGTTCGGGACGGGCGAACCCGCCGTGGAGGGTGAGATGTTCGCGGTCGGCGCCGGAGACGGGCAGAATGATGCCGAAGGCAGCATCGCGATCGACATGGAGACCGGGACGCGCATCGGCGCGACGGTCGTGGGACGGTACACCGCGCAGTTCGGCGAAGTCGATGCGACGCGGATGCCGGACGACCGCGGCAACCTCTCGCCGTTCGGCCCCACGGGCGTCGGGACGCGCAAGCTCGGCAACGTGCTCGCGCTCGACGTCAGTCCGCGTGTCTGGCTGGCGCCTTCGCTGTACGTGGCCGGTCACTATGGGCTGCGCTCGCGGGCGGACGACAGCTACCGCTTTCCCCTCGACCCCCTGGCCGACCCGATGCCGCCGGTGCTGGCGGAGCCGCCGGCGCTCCCCGCTGCGGCGACGGCCGGCGGCTACACCGAGCAGCGGGCGGGCATCGGGGTCACGTATTCGACCGTCGCCCTGTGGGAGCGCGGGAAGGTCCGGGTGCCGATCGAGGTGAGCTACTCCCACCTCGAGACGTTCAGCGGCTCCAGCGCGCTCGTGCCGCGCGCGGGGCGCGACCAGATCCAGCTGCGGCTCTACTACCGGCTTCTGCGCTGACGCGCCGCGGGGACGCGGACGGGGCGTGCGGTCCCGGCCCCGTTGCCGTCCGTCGATTCGTACGCGGTCTCGAGCAGCTCCTTCGCGTGCGCGCGGCTGACCTCACTCTCCGGGTCGCCGCCAAGCATGCGGGCGACTTCGGTGATCCTGGCATCGCCGGCGAGGATCTGCACGTCCGCCGTCGTGACCCCGCCGCGCGCGCCCTTGCTCACGAGGATGTGGTGGTGCGCGCGCGCCGCGATCTGCGGCAGGTGCGAGATCGCGAACACCTGGTGGAAGTCGGCGACGCGGCGCATCGTCTCGCCGACCATCAGCCCGACGCGGCCACCGATCCCTGCGTCCACCTCGTCGAAGATGAGCGTCGGCACGTGATCGAGCCGCGCCAGGATGGTCTTGAGCGCCAGCATCACGCGCGACAGCTCGCCCCCCGAGGCCACGCGCGAGAGCGGCCGCGCGTCGTGCCCCAGGTTGAGGGCGACGCAGAACTCCACGGCCTCCGCTCCATCGGCGGCTGGTTCGCCGAGGGAGGTGAGCCTGACGGCGAAGTGCCCGTCGGGCATGCCGAGGTCGGGGAGCACCTCGTCCACCGCGGCCGACAGGCGGTCGGCGGCGTCACGCCGCTTCGCACTGAGCTCCGTCGCCAGCGCGCCGAGCCGCTCACGCGCCTCACGCTCACGGGTCTCGAGCTGCCGGAGGTCGAAACCCGCGCCGTCCACGAGATCGAGCTCGGCGCGCGCCGCGCGCCCCGCCTCGATCACCTCGTCGAGCGTTGGACCGTACTTCTTGGTGAGGCGGAAGATCACGTCCCGACGCTCGCGCACCTCGGCGAGGCGTTCGGGATCGAGGTCCACCGTCTCCTCGTAGCTCTCGAGCTCCCGGGCGAGGGACTCGGCGTTGTAGAACGCGGCGTCGAACGCCTCCTGCAGGCGGGCGAGCGAGGGATCGATGCGCTGGATGGCCGCGAGCTGCCGCTGCACCGCGCCCAGGCGATGGAGGATCGCGTCCTCTTCCGTATCGAGCATCGCGAGCATGCCCTGCGCGATCGTGCGCAGCTCCTCGGCGTGCTCGAGCCGGCGCGCTTCGTCCTCGAGGCGTGCGTCCTCGCCCGCGGTGAGCCGCGCCTCCTCGATCTCCGCCACCACATGGCGCAGGTAATCCACGCGACGCTCGGCTTCGGCGCGCCGGCTGCCGAGATCCGCGATGTCGTGGCGGATGGCGCCCCATGCGGCATGCGCGGCGGCGACGGCCGCTGCGAGGTCGTTCGCGCCGGCGAAGGCATCCAGGATGGCACGCTGCGCATCGGCGTCGAGCAGCGTCTGCGCCTCGTGCTGGCCGTGGAGGTTCACGAGCAGCCGCCCGATCTCCGCCAGGATGGTCGCGCTCACGGGCGTGCCGTTGATCCATGCGCGCGCGCGTCCCGGCGCGATCTCGCGCTTCAGCACGACCAGCGACTCCTCGACCTCGATGCCGCGCTCGTCGAGCAGCGCGGCGATCTCCCGGCGATCCGAGATGTCGAACGTGCCCTCGACCGTCGCGCGATCGGCGCCCGTGCGAATGAGGTCCGTGCTCGCCCGTTCGCCGAGCAGCAGCCCCAACGCCCCCACGATGATCGACTTGCCGGCGCCTGTCTCGCCCGACAGCACGTTGAAGCCGCGCGCGAGCGGCAGCGAGAGCTGCTCGATGATCGCGAAGTTCCTGATGCGGAGTTCCGTCAGCATCCGTTCGATTCGTCCCGTTCCACGAGGCCGCCCCACCCGAGCTTGCGGCGCATCGTCGCGAAGAAGCGCTGGCCCGGGAGGCGAACGATGATCACGCGGTGCGCGGCGCGGCGCACCACGAGCGTCTCCCCCGGACCGAATTCGCCCCCGTCCTGCCCGTCGACCGTGATCACCAGATCCGCCCCGTCCTCGGCGCGGACCTCGACCTCGAAGCTCGGCGGCAGGACCAGCGGCCGGATCGCCAGCGTGTGGGCCGACACCGGGGTGACGATCAGCGTGTCGAGCGTGGGGTACACGACCGGGCCGCCCGCCGACAGCGAGTAGGCCGTGGATCCGGTGGGCGTCGAGACGACGACGGCATCCGCGGAATAGCGCGCGATGGACTCGCCGTTGGCCTCCACCCGGAGCGGCACGGCGCGCGCGATTCCCGCCTTGCTGAGCACCACGTCGTTGA
>DASTYL010000169.1:0-3954 GCA_035764975.1 Gemmatimonadaceae bacterium
GGATTTCGCCGCGTTGACGCTCCGGCACGACTGGCACGTCCGCTTCATCGAGCTCATGCCGGTCGGCGAGCTTCGCGACCTCACGGATGCCCACATCGTGCCCACGCCGGAGGTCGTGCGTCGCGTCGAGTCGCTCGGTCCCCTGGCCCCCGTGGACGGCCCGTTCGGCAACGGTCCCGCACGATACGCGCGCCTGCCAGGGGCGAAGGGCACGATCGGCTTCATCACGCCGATGACGCACACCTTCTGCGACGGGTGCAACCGCGTGCGGCTGACGGCCGACGGACGGCTCCGGACCTGTCTCTTCGGCACGCATGCGGTGGACCTGCGTGGCCCGCTGCGGGAGGGGTTGCCGCTCGCACCACTGGTGCGGCAGGCGCTGCGGGACAAGCCGGCCGCACACGAGCTGCTCCAGCTTCGCGTCGGCGGGCTGCAGGCGCTGTCGCAGGTCGGCGGCTGAGCGCCCCGGCGCCGGGGCAAGGTGGCGGCTGCACTGCTGGCGCAATCAGGGTGGCGATGATTGCTCCCGGCGAACGCGGCGGGTAGTTTCCCTCTGCTGTTGACGCTCATCAGCGGTGGGATTCCGGGTCGCGCGCAGGCCGGCCCTACTCAGCTTTCGACTCAGGTACGAATCATGGTCAACAAGATTACGGTCGTCGGCGCGGGCAATGTCGGCGCCACCGCGGCCCAGCGTGTGGCAGAGAAGGAGCTGGCGCGCACCGTCGTGCTGGTGGACATCGCCGAGGGCATTCCGCAGGGGAAGGGGCTGGACCAGTGGCAGTCGGCGCCCATCGAGGGCTTCGACTCGCGGGTCATCGGCACGAACGGCTACGAGGAGACGAAGGACTCCGACCTCGTCATCATCACGGCGGGCATCGCGCGCAAGCCCGGCATGTCCCGCGACGACCTGCTGAACACGAACGCCGGGATCGTCCGCTCGGTGTCGGAGCAGATCGCGAAGACCTCGCCGAACGCGATCATCATCGTCGTGTCGAACCCCCTCGACGTGATGTGCTACGTCGCGAAGGAGGCGACCGGCTTCCCGCGCGAGCGGGTGATCGGCATGGCGGGCGTGCTCGACACCGCGCGCTACCGCGCCTTCCTCGCCGAGGCGATCGACGTCTCCGTCGAGGACATCCAGGCGATGGTGCTCGGCGGGCACGGCGACACGATGGTGCCGCTCATCTCCTACACGACCGTGAGCGGCATCCCGATCACGCAGCTGCTCGCCAAGGACAAGCTCGATGCGATCGTCGACCGCGCCCGCAATGGCGGCGCCGAGATCGTGAAGCACCTCAAGACCGGCTCCGCGTACTACGCGCCCTCGGCCGGCGCGGTGCAGATGGCCGAGGCCATCGTCAAGGACAAGAAGCGCATCCTGCCGTGCTCCGCGTGGCTCGAAGGCGAATACGGGATGTCGGGGCTCTACCTCGGCGTCCCGGTCAAGCTCGGCCGCCGGGGGATGGAGCGGGTGGTCGAGGTCACGCTCACGGCGGACGAACGGGCGGCGCTCGAGAAGAGCGCGGATGCCGTTCGCGAGCCGATGAAGGTCGTCCAACGCTGACCGACGGGCGGCGGGCCGCGGACTCGCGGCCCGCCGTCTTCGTACGCCCCCGCCTCCGCCCCGTGCGACTCACGCCTCAGCCATGACTGTGATCCAGAACCTCTGGCGCTCGACGATCGGCAAGAAGGTCGTCATGGCGCTGACCGGCCTCATCGGCATCGGCTTCGTCATTGCCCACGTCGCGAGCAACCTGACCGTCTTCAAGGGCGGGCAGCACGTCGACGACTATGCGAAGTTCCTCCGCACGCTCGGCCCGCTCCTCTGGGTCGCCCGCGGCGTCCTGATCGCCGCGGTGATCCTGCACGTGATCGCCGCCGTGCAGCTCTTCGGCCGCGCCCGCAAGGCGCGCCCGGTGGACTATCGCGAGCGCGAGCCGCAGGTCTCCACGCTGGCCTCGCGCTCGATGCGGTGGGGCGGCGCGATCCTGGTGGCGTTCATCGTGTTCCACCTGGCCGACCTCACGTGGGGCTGGGTGAACCCGGGCTTCGTGCACCTCGCGCCGGCGCGCAACATGACCGCCTCGCTCACGCGCTGGCCGGTCGCGCTGTTCTACCTCGTCGCGATGCTCTCGCTCGGGCTGCACATCTGGCACGGCGCGTGGAGCTCGATGCGCACGCTTGGCGCGGCCCGGCCCAGCGCCGATCCGCTGCGGCGCGTGCTGCCGATCCTCCTCGCCGTCGTGATCGCGGGCGGCTTCGCCGCGATCCCGCTCGCTTACCT
The DNA here is from genome assembly GCA_035764975.1 of Gemmatimonadaceae bacterium. Taxonomy (GTDB): domain Bacteria; phylum Gemmatimonadota; class Gemmatimonadetes; order Gemmatimonadales; family Gemmatimonadaceae; genus JACDHQ01. Next base: position 2,285 of record DASTYL010000169.1, read on the forward strand.
GTTCGGCTTCCTGCCGCGCTCCTAGGACCCGCTGAATATGGAACTGAACTCCCGCGTGCCGTCCGGTCCCGTCGAGCAGAAGTGGGACCGGGCCAAGTTCGAATACAAGCTCGTCAATCCCGCGAACAAGCGGAAATACGACGTCATCGTCGTCGGGGCCGGCCTGGCCGGCGCTTCTGCCGCGGCGACGCTGGCGGAGCTGGGGTACAACGTCCACTGCTTCGTCTACCACGATTCGCCGCGGCGCGCGCACTCGATCGCGGCCCAGGGCGGCATCAACGCGGCGAAGAACTACCAGAACGACGGCGACTCGGTCCAGCGGCTGTTCTACGACACGGTGAAGGGCGGCGACTTCCGCGCCCGCGAAGCCAACGTGTACCGCCTGGCGCAGAACTCGGTGAACATCATCGACCAGGCGGTCGCGCAGGGGGTGCCCTTCGCCCGTGAATACGGCGGCCTGCTCGCCAACCGCTCCTTCGGCGGCGCCCAGGTCTCGCGGACGTTCTACGCCCGGGGCCAGACGGGCCAGCAGCTGCTCCTCGGCGCGTACCAGCAGATGATGCGCATGGTCGGCCTCGGGCAGGTCAAGCTCTACACGCAGCACGAGATGCTCGACCTCGTCGTCGAGGACGGCGTCGCGAAGGGGATCGTGGTGCGCGACATGCGCAGCGGCGAGATCCGGAGCCACGCCGCGCACGCCGTGGTGCTCTGCACCGGCGGCTACGGCAACGTGTTCTACCTCTCGACCAACGCGAAGTACTCCAACGCGACGGCGATCTGGCGCGCGTACAAGCGGGGCGCCGCGTTCGGCAACCCGTGCTTCACGCAGATCCACCCGACGTGCATCCCGCAGAGCGGAGAGCACCAGTCGAAGCTCGTGCTGATGTCGGAGTCGCTGCGCAACGATGGCCGGGTGTGGGTGCCGAAGCGCAAGGAGGATTGCGGCAAGGCGCCGGACCAGATCCCCGAGCAGGATCGCGACTACTATCTCGAGCGCCGGTATCCGAGCTTCGGCAACCTGGCACCGCGCGACATCGCGTCACGCGCGGCGAAGGTCGTCTGCGACGAGGGGCGTGGCGTGGGCCCCGGCGGGCTCGGCGTCTATCTCGACTTTGCCGACGCCATCAAGCGGGTCGGCGAGCAGAAGATCCGGGAGCGCTACGGGAACCTGTTCGACATGTATGCGAACATCACGGGCGAGAATCCGTACAAGGTCCCGATGCGGATCTATCCCGCGGTGCACTACACGATGGGCGGGCTGTGGGTCGACTACAACCTGCAGAGCACGATCCCGGGGCTCTTCGTCGGCGGCGAGGCGAACTTCTCCGACCACGGGGCCAACCGCCTCGGCGCCAGCGCGCTGATGCAGGGCCTCTCGGACGGGTACTTCATCCTGCCGTACACGATCGGGAACTACCTCGCCGGCGTGAAGTCCGGCCCGGTCTCCACCGGGAGCGCCACGTTCAAGGCCGTGGAGCGCGAGGTGGACGAGCGCATGAAGCGCCTCCTCTCGATCAACGGCAAGCGGACGCCCGACTCGTTCCACAAGCAGCTCGGCAAGGTGATGTGGGACAAGTGCGGCATGGAGCGCACGCGTGAGGGGCTGACACAGGCGCTGCAGGAGATCCCCGCCATCCGCGAGGAGTTCTGGCAGAACGTCCGCGTGCCGG
>DASTYL010000170.1:0-10687 GCA_035764975.1 Gemmatimonadaceae bacterium
TGGAGCAGGTGTTCCAGCGCGCTCCGAGCTTCATCGTCGTGCTGCGGGGCCCGGAGATGGTGTACGAGTTCGTGAACGAGGCTTACTACGGCCTCATCGGCGATCGCGACGTCCTTGCGAAGCCGCTGCTCCAGGCACTGCCGGAGCTCGACGGGCAGCCGTTCGTGGACATTCTGCACGGCGTCCGCGATACCGGCGAGCCCTGGATCGGACGCGAAGCGCCCGTGCTGCTGCAACGCACGCCTGGGGAGCCACCGGAGACCCGCTACATCGACACGGTCTTCCAGGCGCTCGTCGAAGCCGATGGGACACGCTCTGGCGTCGTTGCCCACGGGTCAGACGTCACGGCCCACGTGCTCGCACGGCGTGAGATCGAGCGCCTGCTCGCCGAGAGCGAGGCCGCGCGGGCGGAGGCGGAAGCGGCGCGCGCCGACGCCGAAGCCGCCAACCGCGCCAAGGGCGACTTTCTCGCCATCATGTCGCACGAGCTCCGGACCCCGCTCAATGCGATCGGCGGCTACGCGGAGCTCATGCAGATGGGCATCCGCGGGCCGCTCACGCCGGAGCAGGCAGAAGACCTGCGGCGCATCCAGACGAGCCAGCGCCACCTGCTGGGCCTCATCAACGAAGTCCTCAACTACGCCAAGCTCGAAACAGGGTCGGTTCACTACGATCTCGACGACGTGCCCGTGCGCGAAGCGCTCGCCGCGGCGGAATCGCTCGTGGCGCCGCAGGCGCGCGCGAAGGGGCTCGCCCTGTCCTCCGACGACTGTGAGCGGACGCTCGCCGTGCGCGCGGATCCGGAGAAGCTCCGTCAGATCCTCGTCAACCTGCTCTCCAACGCGGTGAAGTTCACCGCCCCTGGCGGCCGCATCGAGATGACCAGTGGTTCGGGGGAGCATCGGGTCGCGATCCGGATTCGTGACACGGGGATCGGCATCGCCCCGGATAAGCTCGAGGCGATCTTCGATCCGTTCGTACAGGTCCGCTCGGACCTCACCCGCCCGCACGAGGGATCCGGACTCGGCCTCGCGATCAGCCGCGACCTCGCCCGTGGCATGGGCGGCGATCTCTTCGTGGAGAGTGCGCCGGGGGCGGGAAGCGTATTCACCCTGTTGCTACCGGCGGCGTGACGACGCGTCGACGTGTGTCGCTGCCCCCCGGTCACCGTCCCACCTCACCAGCAAGCCAATGATCCGCTCCTCGCGCCGCGTCCTCGCGCTCGCCCTGCTCGCGGGCTGTGCTCCCGTGCAGTCGCTCCCCTCGCCCGCGGCCGGCGCCGATCGCCTCGAGGCCAGGGCCCAGCAGGTCACGATCACGCGTGACGACTGGGGCATCGCGCACATCCGTGCGCGGACGGATGCCGACGCGGTCTTCGGCATGATGTACGCGCAGGCAGAGGACGACTTCGCCCGCGTGGAGGCGAACTTCATCAACGCGATGGGGCGCCTCGCCGAGGCGGAAGGGGAATCCGCGATCTACCAGGACCTGCGGATGAAGCTGTTCATCGATCCCGACACGCTGAAGCAGCAGTACGCGGCGAGCCCGCCGTGGCTCCGGTCGTTGATGGATGCGTGGGCCGATGGACTCAACTACTACCTCGACACGCATCCGGACGTGACGCCTCGCGTCATCACGCGCTTCGAGCCGTGGATGGCGCTGTCGTTCAGCGAGGGAAGCATCGGCGGGGACATCGAGCGGATCTCCATCGCGGCGCTGGGAGAGTTCTACGGCAAGGGCGCCCGCGAGGGCGCGCGCACGGGAGCGAACCGAGGTGGTGGGCGCGGCAGTGCAGCCATCGGCGCGGCCACCGAGGGCAGCGCGGCCGAGGGCCTGCTGCCGACGGCCGACGTTGCTGGCGATGGCGAGCCGCGCGGCTCCAACGGCATCGCTATCGCGCCGTCCAACACGACGGCGGGCGACGCCCTGCTCCTCATCAACCCGCACACCTCGTTCTTCTTCCGCGCCGAACAGCAGGTGACGAGCGACGAAGGCCTCGATGTGTACGGCGCGTCCACCTGGGGACAGTTCTTTGTCTACCAGGGGTTCAACGAGCGGCTCGGCTGGATGCATACGTCGAGCGGCGTGGACGTCATCGACGAGTTCGCGGAGACGATCGTCGAGCGCGGCGGGCGCCACTTCTATAAGTATGGCAGCGAGGAGCGTCCCGTCGTCACGCAGGAGATCACCGTCCCGTACCGCACCGCCGGCGGTGCCATGGCGGCGAGGACGTTCACCGTGTACCGCACCCATCACGGTCCCGTGGTGCGTGAGGCCGACGGCAAGTGGGTGAGCATCGCGCTGATGCACAAGCCGGTCGCCGCGCTCACCCAGTCCTTCCTGCGGACCAAGGCGCGCGACTTCGAATCGTACATGCGCGTCATGGAGCTGAAGGCGAATTCGTCGAACAACACCATCTACGCCGATGCCGACGGCGTGATCGCGTACCTCCATCCGCAGTTCGTCCCCCGTCGCGATGACCGGTTCGACTACACGCGGCCCGTCGAGGGCAGTGACCCGGCGACCGACTGGAAGGGCGAGCACGCGCTCGGCGAGCTCCCCTTCGTGAAGAATCCCTCCACCGGCTGGATCCAGAACACCAACAACTGGCCGTATTCGGCGGCGGGGCCTGCCAGCCCGAAGCGGGAGCAGTTCCCGCGATACATGGACGTCGTGGGCGAGAATGCCCGGGGCATGCATGCGATGCAGCTCCTCGACGCGAGAAAGGATTTCAGCATCGAGGCGCTCCGGGCCGCGGCCTACGATCCCCACCTGCCCGCATTCGCGCAGACGATACCCACGCTGATCGCGGCCTGGGATACCAGCGCGGCATCGAGTCCCTTTCGCGCGCGACTGGCCGAACAGATCGCGCTCCTGCGCGCCTGGGATCATCGCTGGGACGTCGCGTCGGTGCCGACGTCGCTCGCGGTGTTCTGGGCGGAGGAGATGACCCGCCGCGTCAGCGCAGCAGCCCGGCGCGAACGGATGTCCACCCTCGACTACATCGCCACCCGCGCGGCCGCCGACCAGAAGCTCGATGCGCTCGTCGCGGCGTCGGATTCGCTCACCGCCGGCTTCGGATCGTGGCGTACCCCGTGGGGCGAGATCAACCGGTTCCAGCGGCTGACCGGTGACATCGTCCACCCGTTCACGGATGCCGGGCCCAGCATCCCCGTCGGATTCACCTCGGGGATCTGGGGGTCGCTCGCCTCCTTCGGCGCGCGCGCCTACCCGGCGACCAGGCGCCGGTATGGCACGAGCGGGAACAGCTTCGTCGCTGTAGTGCAGTTCGGCGACAGCGTCCGCGCCCGGGCCGTTTCGGCCGGCGGGCAGAGCGGTCACCCATCGTCGCCGCACTTCAACGACCAGGCGCAGCGGTACGCCACTGGCGCGCTTCGAGAGGTCTACTTCTACCCGGCACAGCTGGCCGGCCATGTCGAGCGGACCTACCGGCCTGGCCAAGAGGCTGGGAAAGGAGCGGGCCCGGCACCCGCCCCTTGATCAGCCGGTCAGGAACGGATTGTGATACCTGTCACCCTCATGGCTCACCGTATCTTCCGCGATGCACGCGGCAATGTCTGGGAGGCATGGGAAGTCCATCCCTCGTCGTTCGAGCGTCGGCGGATCGCCGACCGCCGCGCCGTGCCTCGGACCACGATGGACCGGCGACAGCGCGTCGAGCACCGGGTCCGGCCAAAGCCGGGGCTGTCGGAGGGGTGGCTCGTCTTCGCCAACCGGGAAGAGAAGCGGCGCCTCGCGCCGATCCCCTCGGGCTGGGACGAACGGAGCGATGCCGAGGTGGCCAGCCTGCTCGAGTCGGCGACGCCGAGTGGTAAGCCGAGGCGGCTGATCGAATGAGGGCCACGGAGTCGCCCGGCAGAGGAAACCCTGCCGGGCGAGTCCGCTTTGGACCCAAGTCACCGTCGGGTCCGCATCGGGGATCTCCCACTTGTGGCACCGCTGCAACTGCTGCAGCATCCTAAGCATGTGAGTCGACCGTCCTCGAATCCGCTGCCCGGGAGGCCGCGATGCAAACGGACGCACATGTTGGTTCTGCCCAGCCGCACCCCGATCCCGCACGCTCGATCCTGCCGGATGAAGCGGCCCTCCGACGAGCCTTCGACAACAATGCCGACGGCGTAGCCGCGAGCGCGGCCGCGCAGCTCGGCGAGGCCGCGTGGCTCGCGCCGAGGGTCGTGGAGCACGTGTTTCTCACGGCATGGCGCTCGCGCGCGACCCTGGCCTCGGAGGCGGATCTCACGGCGCTGCTCGAGCGGGAAACGAAACACGACAGCGCCCGCGTGCTCAGTCGCCGCATGGCCGCGCAGCGCCTCGGCGGCGGAACGGACGAGAAGCGCCGTCGCGCGACGGCGGGGCACGCTCACCCGAACGGCTTCGATCGCGAGAGCGCGTGGGACCACCTGATGCGCGAGCTGCACGGTGGCGACACCGATGAAGCGCATGCGCGCGCGTCCGCGATCGGTCACCACGAAGCGGCGGCGCACATCGCCGAAATCGGCCAGACCCAGAGCTGGGTGCGGCGCGCGGCGATGGTGTCCGTCGTCGTCCTCTGCGCCTTCGGGGGCATCTGGCTGCTCGACTACGCGAGCCGCGGGGCCAAGCTCGATGCGGCCGTCACGTCGAGCTCCGCCCGGACCGTCGAGTCGCGCGCCGGGCAGCTCGGCGAGGTGACGCTGGAGGATGGATCGCAGGTGCGGTTCGCGCCGGAATCCCGTGTCTTCATCCCGAAGGAATTCGGCGAGGACCTGCGCGGGATTCGCGTCGAGGGCGCTGCCAGCGTGCAGGTGGCCCCCGGCCTCGACGCGCCGCTCGTCCTGAAGGCGAAGCGGGCGACGATCAGCGCCGCAGGCACGGCGCTCACGGTGCGCGCGTTCCCGGAGGACTCCGTGATCGTCGTCGCGGTGACCGACGGCCAGGTCACGGTGAAGCGGGGTGACGAGGAACGCGTGCTCGGCGCGGGCCAGTCGGTGGCCGTGCCGGACAGCTCGGCGATGCGGGCCGCGACCAGCGGTGAGCTCGACGAGGCGACGGCGTGGACGAAGAACCGGCTGGCGGTCCACGACCGGCGGATCGGCGACGTCCTGGCGGAGCTCAGGCGGTGGTACAACACCCACATCCTCGTGGCTGATACGCGGGTGCTGGATCGCCGGATCTCCATCTCGGCACCGCTCGATTCCGTCCGCCAGGCCATCGCGGCGATCGAGCAAGCCGGGTCGGTCAAGTTCGGGTACGTCGAGGACAAGATGGTCTTCACCGACGCGGCCCCCGCGGCCAAGGGCGCGAAGCAGTAGCATCACGCCGGGGGAGGGAGGCGGCGGCGCGCCCGGCGACGGGTGGGCCGCCGCTTGTATATTCACCCCCCATGGCTTCGATCTCCCTCGACGCGTCACAACGTCGGACCCTCGGCTGGGGACTCGTCATCACCGGCCTGCTCTTCGTGGCCGCGCTCGCGATCACGGGCGTTCGTCGCATGGGGGCGGCCCTCGACGGCGTCACCAGGCCAGCCCCGCCCGAGCTCACGCAGGACATCGTCATCGCGCGGATTCGTGACGTCGCGCGCCTGGTCTCTTCCGAGATGACGCTGCGCGACGTGGTGACGTACCGCCAGACACGCTTCGGATCCACCAAGCAGACGCTGCTCGTCGTCACGGCGCGCGTGTCGGCGGGCATCGATCTCGACAAGGGCACGCGCGTCGAGATCGATTCCGCCGCGCGGCGGATCACGGTCACCGTTCCCCCGGCGGAGATCCTGAGCCTGGATCTGGTCAGCGTGCGGACCTACGACGAACGCGCGGGGCTGCTCAATCCGTTCCGTCCGTCGGACCGGGACGTGATCCAGCGGCGCGTCCGATCGCAGCTCGTCAGCACCGCCAACAGCTCAGGGCTCCTCGAGCACGCCGACCGGAGCGCCGCGCTCGTGCTTCGCGAGCTGCTGGCGAGGGACGGCTACACGGTCGAGGTCCGGCGGAGCGCGCTGCTGGATTGAGCGGACCGGGCGCAACCCGGCCGGTGATCGCGGACACCGGATAAACAGACGCAGCGCCGCGCGCGCGTGATGAGATCCATCCGAGCGTTGCGGGATGGGGTGACGCATCGAAGATTGCAGATTCCCCCATCGGTGAGCTCCTCATGTTCCGCTCCGCGATCGCGTACGCCGTGGCCGCCGTCGCATTGATGACTGGACGAGCGGTCGCCCAGGAACACCCGGGCCATGCGACGCTCGGCACGGTGCAGTTCCCGGTCAGCTGCACCCAGGCCGTCCAGGAGGACATGCAGCGCGGGGTGGCGATGCTGCATTCGTTCTGGTTCCCCGAGGCCCGCAAGGCATTCGAGGCAGTGGCGGCGGCCGATCCGCAGTGCGGCATCGCGTACTGGGGCATCGCGCTCACGCACTTCGGCAATCCGATGGCCGGCGGCAGCGGCCCGGAGGGACAGGCACTCGGCGCGGAGGCCGCACGGCGCGCCGTGGCCATCGGCGGTCGCAGTGCGCGTGACAGCGGATACATCAACGCGGTCGGGGCCCTCTTTCGCGATCATGCGACGGTGCCCACCCGCACCCGCATGATGGCGTACGAGAAGGCGCTCGCGGACCTCGTCGCCCGGGCGCCGGAAGACACGGAGGCGAAGATCTTCCACGCCTTGAGCATGGTGGCGAACGCGCCGCCGGCGGACAAGACGTACGCGAAGCAGCGGGAGGCGGCCCAGGTGCTCACCGCGCTCTACAAGCGGATGCCGAAGCACCCCGGGCTGGCGCACTACATCATCCACGCGTTCGACGCGCCATCGCTTGCTCCGTACGCGCTTGAAGCAGCGCGCCAGTATGCCTCGATCGCGCCCGCTGCGCCGCACGCGTTGCACATGCCGTCGCACACCTTCACGCGGCTGGGATACTGGAACGAATCCATCGCGACCAACCGACGCTCCGCCGACACCGAGCCGATGGTCGGCGCGAAGGCGCACCCGATGGATTACATGGTGTACGCGTATCTCCAGCAGGGCCGGGAAGCCGAGGCGCGTGCCGTGCTCGCCGAGCTCGCCGGGACCCAGGAGACCGACTACGTCGCCGGCACCCTCGGCAGCTACAACGGACGTGCGATGCCTGCCCGCATCGCACTGGAGCTCGACGACTGGAACGCCACGCGCGCGCTCGTACTGGGCGCGAAGGACCCGGCCTCGGTCGCCGCGGTGACGCGGTTCGCGCGCGCGCTCGGCGCGGCACGCGCCGGTGACCTCGAGTCAGCCCGCACCGAGAACGCCGAGCTCGCGAAGCTCGTCGCCAGGCTGGTGGCCGACAAGGACACGTACTGGGCCCACGTCGTCGGGGCGCAGCACGAGGCCGTCGCCGCATGGATCGCGCACCTCGAGAATCGCCATGAGGACGCCATCCGCCTTGCGCGCGCCGCCGCGGATTCGGAAGACCTGGTCGAGAAGCACCCGGTGACCCCCGGCCCGCTCATCCCCGCGCGCGAGCTGTACGGGGACATCCTCATGGTGCACGGTCGCTTCGCGCCGGCCCTCGCGGCGTACGAAGCGACGCTGCAACGCGAGCCCAACCGTCTGCGCACGCTGTACGGGGCGGCCCGCGCCGCCCGCGCGGCGGGGCAGGCCGAAGCCGCGCGAAAGCACTACGCCGCCATCCGGGCGCTCGTCCATCCCGACTCGGAGCATCCGGCCCTGCGCGAGGCGCGATCGTACCGGCCATGAGGAGGCGCGGGCGTCACGACTCCCGCGCTCGGCGCAGATATGGCGCGGTCCTGCTCTCCGGGATGCGTGCGACGACATCAGGGGGGCCGGCGGCGACGATCCGCCCGCCCTCCTCGCCCGCGCCGGGGCCCACGTCGATCACCCAGTCGCTGCCGGCGATCACCTGCATGTCGTGCTCGACGACGATCACCGTGTTGCCCGCGGCCACGAGGCCGTCGAGCTGCACGACGAGCTTCTCGACATCCGACGGGTGCAGTCCCGTCGTGGGCTCATCCAGGATGTAGAGCGTATCGCCGCGCTGCGCGCGCTGCAGCTCCGTGGCGAGCTTGATCCGCTGCGCCTCGCCGCCCGACAGCTCCGTGGCCGGCTGGCCGAGGCGCAGGTAGCCGAGCCCGACCTGGCGTACGACGTCCAGCGCCCGTGCGACCGGCGGCTCGTCGGCGAAGAACTCGTGCGCGGCATCCACCGTCATGCCGAGCACCTCGGCGATGTTCCGGCCGCGATACGTGATCTCCAGCGTCTTCGCGTTGTACCGCGCGCCATGGCACACGGGGCAGGGGGCATAGACGCTCGGCAGGAAGAGCAGCTCCACCGAGACGAACCCTTCACCCTCGCAGTTCTCGCAGCGGCCCTTGGCGACGTTGAACGAGAAGCGCCCCGCATCGTAGCGCCGCGCCTTCGCCGCCTTCGTCGCGGCGAAGATCCGGCGCACGTGATCGAACAGGCCGGTGTACGTCGCCAGGTTGGAGCGCGGCGTGCGCCCGATCGGTTTCTGGTCCACGCGCACGAGCCGGCGGATGCCTTCGATGCCGGAGACGATGCGGCCGCCGATGATGCCGGCGCCCGGCCGCTCCAGCTCCTCGCCCTCATCCTCCTCCGCCGTCGTCGCGTGTCCGAGGTGGCTCGCCACGAGCTCCACCAGCGCCTGGCTCACGAGGCTCGACTTGCCCGAGCCGCTGATCCCCGTCACGCTGGTGAACACACCGAGCGGGAACTCGGCGTCGAGCTGGTGGAGGTTGTTGCGCGTGATGCCGGCGAGCCGCAGCCAGCCGGACGGGGTGCGCACCTCGCGGCGCTCCGCGCGACGCGATGCGAACAGGTACTCCCGCGTCCGGGACTTCGCGACGTGCCGCAGCCCGTCCGGCGGCCCACTGTAGAGGACCTGCCCTCCATGCTCGCCCGCGGCCGGCCCGACATCCACGATCCAGTCGGCGCTGCGGATCACGTCGATCTCATGCTCGACGATGAAGAGCGAGTTGCCCGATGCCTTGAGGCGGTCGAGCGCCACGAGCAGCGATTCCGTGTCCGCGGGATGAAGCCCCGCGCTTGGCTCGTCCAGCACGTACACGACCCCGAACAGGTTGGACCGGACCTGCGTCGCCAGGCGCAGCCGCTGGAGCTCCCCCGGCGAGAGCGTCGGCGTGCTGCGCTCCAGTGACAGGTAGCCGAGCCCGAGGTCGCGGAGGGTGTCGAGCCGGCCGCAGAGGTCCTGGGCGATGCGGCGCGCCACCTCTGCCTGCTCGGGATGTTCCGCCTCGAGCTTCTTCAGGAAGGCGGCGCTGCCATCGGCCGTGCTGCCGAGCAGCTCTCCCAGGCGCGCCATCGGGAGGCGGTGCATCTCGGTGATGTCGAGGTCCGCGAACTTCACCGAGAGGGCCTCGCGCCGCAGCCGCTTGCCGTCGCAGGTCGGGCACTCGGTGCTCACCATGTACCGCGCGACGCGCTTCTTCATCAGGGCGCTCTGGGTCGTCGCGAACGTGTGCAGCACATACCGGCGCGCGCTCGTGAAGGTGCCCATGTAGCTCGGCTCCTCCTTGCGCTTCATGGCGCGCCTCACGTCATCGGCCTCGAAGCCGGCGTAGACCGGCACCACCGGCTGCTCGTCCGTGAACAGCAGCCACTTGCGATCGGCCTTCGGCAGCTCGCGCCACGGCTTGTCGATGTCGAAGCCGAGCGTGACACTGATGTCGCGCAGGTTCTGGCCATGCCAGGCGGGCGGCCACGCGGCGATCGCCCGCTCCCGGATGCTGAGCGACGGATCCGGCACCATGGACTCCTCGGTCACCTCGTACACGCGCCCGAGACCGTGGCACTCCGGGCACGCCCCCTGGGGCGTGTTGGGGGAGAAGCCCTCGGCGTAGATGATCGCCTGGCCGCGGGGATAGTGCCCGGCGCGGGAGTACAGCATCCGCAGCAGGTTGGAGAGCGTCGTGACGCTGCCCACGCTCGACCGGGACGTTGGTGCGCCGCGCTGCTGCTGGAGCGCGACCGCCGGCGGAAGTCCCTCGATGGAATCGACTTCCGGGACTTCCATCTGGTCGAAGAGCCGGCGCGCGTACGGCGAGACCGATTCGAGATACCGGCGCTGCGCCTCGGCGTAGAGAGTGCCGAAGGCGAGCGACGACTTGCCGGAGCCGGAGACCCCCGTGAACACGACGAGCGCGTCCCGCGGGATGGCGACGTCCACGTTCCTGAGGTTGTGCTCCCGGGCGCCACGTACCTGGACGAATCCCGGCTCGCCGATGCCGGGGCCCTGCTGCGCTGCGGTCTTTCGGGGATTGGCCATGGGGGTCGAGTGCGTTCCGGGCGTGCCGAGGCGATAACCGCGCCACGGCGGACGAGGGTTCCCCTGCTTGCGGGCGCCCGCCGCTGGCCCCATGTTACTGACAATTCAGTCAGTAACGAATGAATCAGTGACAGAGGCGTCAGTGGCTCTCCCCGCTCCCCCGTTCCAGATCCATGGCCTGGCCCGCGGCGGCGCCTTCACCGATCGGGCGGCCGAGGTCGGCACGATCGAGCGCGCGCTTCGCACCCCGGGCCACAAGCTCCTCCTCCTGGGGCGCCGCCGCATGGGCAAGTCGTCGGCGCTCGCCGCCGCGGCGGACCGCGCCGCGCGGCACCGCACCCTCGTCGTCGCCGTGGACTGCATGGTGGCGACGAGCCTCACGGAGCTCGCCACGCT
>DASTYL010000171.1:0-11133 GCA_035764975.1 Gemmatimonadaceae bacterium
TGCGCTCGCCTTCCCGACCGGAGTCAGTGGCGATTCGAGCGCACCTTCGAGTGCCCGTTACAGTGGCGGGGCCGCACCGGTCTCACACCGGTTTCCGTGGTCCCCGTCCGCTCGGTTCAGTTGTCGCCGGAACGATACGCGGTCCGGCGGGCGTACACCAGTGCCCCGGCCAGAATCACCACCGACGCCCCGATCGCGGCGGGGACGGCGCGGCGCGCGGCCGCGGCGCCGCCGAGCGAGATCACGATCCGGTTGCCTGTCGTCGCCGTGGCGGAGAGATATCGCGCGTAGGGCGCACCCTCGATCTCCACCTGCCGCTCGAAGTGCAGGCCGGCGCCTGACGCCTCGTCATCGTCCCCGGCGAGCAGCACTTCCAGCAGCTCGGCCGGCTGCTCGAGCGTGATCTCGAGTGGAAAGGCGTCCTCGGACAGGCTGTAGCGCACCGACAGCTGGCGAAGGCCCGGCGACATCGGCGCATGCAGCTCCGCACGGCCCGCGCGGAAGCGCACCACGCTGGCGGGCACGTCGCCGTCGCCGACCTGCGGATCCTCCGCGCCCGGCGGGAGCGCGACCGACCACACCGGCTGCGTGTCGCTCCGCGGCACGACGGTGAGCGAGGTGTCGTTCGTGAGCTCGAACACCTCCACGATCGGGCGGCGCCCATTCTCCATGCGGGGCCCCACCACCGCGTGGCGGCCGCGCAGGCGCATCATGCCCTGCTGGCTCACGGTGTCGAAGACGACGAGCTCCGCATCCTCGCCCCCGATGGTCACGCCCATCAGCGGGTCGGTGAAATACGCCACGCCGCCGTGGATCACGTCCGTGAAATAGATGGCGTCGACATCACCCGCCCGCTGGAACACGAACCGATACCCGCCGTCCGCGCCGGTGCGCACCGAGTCGATGACGCCGGCCGAATCGTCACCGACGCGGTTCAACGCGACCCAGACTCCGGGCACGGGGCGAAGATCCTTTCCGGCCGCGGCGAGGACCACCCGGCCCGTGATGCTCGCCTGCACCGGCGGCGTGTCCTGCGCGGCGGATCGGCCCGGCAGCAGCGCGAGCGCGAGCGCGCCGCATGTCGCCACGCAGCGCCGCGCCGCCGCGGGACTGATCACGGGTTGAACTTGCCGAAGTCCTCGGGACGGAGCCGCTCGAGGTAGTTCTTCAACTGTTCGGCGGAGAGGTCCACCGCCGGCGATCCCGGCGGCGGCCCGAACTCCGGCGTCCCCGGCTCCTCTTCCTCTTCTTCCTCGCCCTCCGACACCTCGAGCGTGATGTCGCTCAGCAGGTCGTCGGCAGCGAAGATCGGCGCATCGAGGCGCAGGGCGATCGCGATCGCGTCCGACGGGCGGGAGTCGATCGTGACGAGCTCGCCATCGCGCATGATGTGCAGTTCGGCGTAGTACGTGTTGCTCTCGACACGCGTGATGGCGACCCGCCGCAGCGAGCCGCCGAGCCCGACGATCAGGGTCTTGCAGAGGTCGTGCGTCAGCGGCCGCACGCGCTTGAGGTTGTGGATCTGCATCACGATCGACTCGGCTTCCGCCTGTCCGATCCAGATCGGCAGCAGCCGTTCGCCGCCCTGCTCCTGGAGCACGACGACGTAGGCGTTGGAGCTCGCATCGAGCCCGAGCCGGGCGATGGAGACTTCGACCATGATGCTCCTCGGCGACTAGCGAACGGCGCGGCGCAGCGCCGTGGCCTTGTCGGTCCGCTCCCAGGTGAACAGGGTCGGTGCGTTGCGGCCCCCGTCCCGCTTCTCCGACGTGCGGCCGAAGTGGCCGTACGCCGCCGTGGGGCCGTAGATCGGCTTCCGCAGGTCGAGCGACTTGGCGATGCCGCGGGGCGTCAGGTCGAACGTCTCGCGCACCGCCTTCATGATTACCGCTTCCGGGACGGTGGAAGTTCCAAAGGTGTCCACCATGACCGACACGGGTTCGGCGACGCCGATGGCATACGCCAGCTGCACCTCGCAGCGGCGGGCGAGCCGCGCGGCGACGATGTTCTTGGCGACCCAGCGCGCCGCGTAGGAGGCCGAGCGATCCACCTTCGACGGGTCCTTGCCACTGAAGGCGCCGCCGCCATGGCGGCCCATGCCGCCGTAGGTGTCCACGATGATCTTGCGGCCGGTGAGCCCGGCATCGCCCTGCGGCCCGCCGACGACGAACCGACCGGTCGGGTTGATGTGATAGCGCGTCTTGCGGCCGAGCAGCTCCTCGGGAATCGACGGCAGGATCACCTCGTCCATGATCGCGCGCTTGATCTTCGCGTTGGAGATGTGCTCGGCATGCTGCGTCGAGACGACGACGGCATCGACGCCCACCGGCACGTCATCCTCGTAGACCACCGTCACCTGCGCCTTGCCGTCGGGACGCAGCCACGCCAGCGTCTCGTCCTTGCGGCGCGCGGCGAGGGCGGCGGTGAGCCGGTGCGCGAGCTGGATCGGCAGCGGCATCAGCTCCGGCGTCTCGTCGGTCGCGTACCCGAACATCATCCCCTGGTCGCCGGCGCCGCCCGTGTCCACGCCCATCGCGATGTCGGGCGACTGCCGGTCGATCGTGCTGATCACCGCGCAGGTCTTGTGGTCGAACCCGTACGAGGCGTCGGTGTAGCCGATGCGCTCGATCGTCGAGCGGACGATCTCGGGGATGTCGACGTACGTCTTCGTGGTGATCTCGCCGGCCACGCATGCCAGCCCGGTCGTGACGAGCGTCTCACAGGCGACGCGCGCCATGGGATCGTCGGCCAGGATGGCGTCGAGCACCGCGTCCGAGATCTGGTCGGCGATCTTGTCGGGATGGCCCTCGGTGACGGACTCCGAGGTGAAGAGGCGACGATCGTACATGGGTAAGGGATGCGGGGTACGGGATGCGGACTGGACGGATTGCGGACTGCGGACTGCGGACTGCGGGATGCGGACTGCGAATCCCCCGTGAAAGCTATCTACGCCTGCGCGGAAGGCGCGTGGACACCGTGGGACCGCAGCCGCTCGGCGAGGATCTGCTCCGCCTCGGCGGCGGTGCTGGCACGGACCGCCGCCTCGGCGGCCTCCCGCGCGGACGCCGCCGAGACGCTGCGGATCATCTTCTTCACCACGAGCAGCGACCGCGGGGTCACGCTCATCTGCCGGACGCCGAGGCCGAGCAGCGTGAACGCGAGGAGCGGGTTCGAGCCCATCTCCCCGCAGACGGCGACGGCGATGCCATGCTGCTCGCCGACCTCGATCGTCCGCTGGATGAGACGGAGCACCGCCGGATGCGTCGGGGTGAAGCGCGCCGCGAGATTGGCGTTGCCGCGGTCCACGGCCAGCGTGTACTGCACGAGATCGTTCGTGCCGATGCTGAAGAAGGACACTCCCTCCGTGAGCGTATCCGCGGCGACGGCCGCTGCAGGCGTCTCGATCATCACGCCGAGCGGCACGTCGCGCCGGAAGGCCACGCCGCGCGCCTCGAGCTCGTCCGCCGCTTCCGCCAGCAGCACCCGCGCGGCGGCGACTTCCTCCGCGCTGACGATCAGCGGCAGCAGGATCCGCACATCGCCGTGCACCGCCGCGCGCAGCAGGGCGCGCAGCTGGGTCCGGAAGAGGTCGGGCTGGTCGAGGCACATCCGGATGGCGCGCCACCCGAGGAACGGATTGGGCTCGACCGGGAATCCGCCGATCGGGAGCTTGTCGCCGCCGATGTCGAAGGTGCGGATGACGACAGGCCGTCCGTGGAAGGCCGAGACGACCTTCGTGTAGGCGCGGTACTGCTCCTCCTCGTCCGGCATCGCCGCGCGACCCAGCACGAGGAACTCCGTGCGCATCAGCCCCACGCCGTCGGCGCCGGTCGCGGCGGCGTAGTCGCTGTCCTCCGGGAGGTCCACGTTCGCGCGCAGGATCACGGTGACGCCGTCCGTCGTGATCGCCTCCGCGGTGATGAGCTCCTGCAGCTCCACCTCGGCGGCGGCTTCCTCCCGCGCCCGTTCCTCGTACAGCCGGATGTCCTCGTCCGACGGATTGATCGCGAGCAGACCGGTGGAGCCGTCGAGGATGACGCGCTCGCGACCCGTCAGCTCGGTCGTGACCGACCGCAGGCCGACCACCGCCGGGAGACCGAGCGAGCGCGCGAGGATCGCCACGTGCGACGTACGGGTGCCGGCGTCGGTCGCGATGCCCGCGATGGCCTCGCGGTCGAGCTGCACCGTGAGGCTCGGCGTGAGGTCGTGCGTGACGAGGATGGCGTTGGCGCCCTTCGGGACGTCGACCGGATCGTGGTCGGGCAGCCCGAGGAGCACCGTGAGGACGCGGATGTGTACGTCCGTCAGGTCCCCGACGCGCTCGCGCAGCATCGGATGCGAATGCCGCGCAAACCGGTGGCGCCAATCCGCCATCACGATGTCGAAGGCCTTCTCGGCGGCGAGGTTCTGCCGGATGAGCTCATCGACGCTGCTCAGCAGCTCGCCATCGTCGAGGATCGAGAGCTGGACGTCGAAGATCGCGGCTTCCTGCGGGCCGGCCGTCGTCTCGACTCGCGCGCGCACCTGGCGGAGGCGCGCCTTGGCCCGATCGAGCGCGTCGACGAACCGCGCCCGCTCGGCGGGAATGGCTTCGTCGGACACGATGCGGTGCTTGACCTCGGGCACCTCCCACCAGAGGAGGTGCACGGGGCCCGCAGCGACGCCCGGCGATGCCGGAATCCCGACGAGCCGACGCTCCATCAGCTCTCTCCGAACTTGTTGGCGATGAGCGTGCTCAGCGCGTCGACGGCCTGCTCCGCGTCGGGGCCGTCAGCACGCAGCAGAAGTGATGCCCCCTGCTCGGCGGCCAGCATCATCACCCCCATGATGCTCTTCCCGTTGACCTCGAGATCGTCGCGAATGAGCGTCACCTCCGCGTTGAACCGGGAGGCGATCTTGACGATCTCCGCCGCGGGGCGCGCGTGGAGTCCCTGCCTGTTGACGATCGTTACGGTGCGTTCCACCATCAGCGAGCGACCGAGAAGAGGGCGAATCCGATGAGAGCGAGGAGCGCGAGCCGCCAGCCTTCCAGGCGCCCCTCGAGACGAATGACGAGAATGGCCCCCGCGACCACGGCCAGCAGGGTGCCGCCGAGCACGAACCGGCCGGGGCCGATGACGCGCGAGAAGGCGAGCGGCAGCGCCACACCTGCCGCGAATGCCGTCGCGCGGCCGATCTCCTGTGGCCCCCGGCGGAGCAGCGGGTGTGCGAGCGCGGGCGCGACGCGGAGCCCATGCTGCCACCCGATCTGAAGCCCCCACACGCGCAGGCCGAGATGTCCGGCGTTGTAGATGCCGAGAAAGATCGCGAGCACCGCGCCCGGGCCGGCGCCGAGGCCGAACGCGAGCAGCGCGACGAGCGAGCAGAACGGCAGCCAGCCCGCCCAGACGAGCCGGTCGCCGACGCTGCCGAGCGGTCCGGTGAGGGCGGTGCGGAACCGCTCGATGCGATCCGCCGGCTCGCCGTCGAGCTCGACGCGGGCGAGCGCCCCGACCGCGACGCCGGCGAGATACGGATGCGCGTTGAAGTACTGGCTCTCGCGCGCGAGCGCCTCCTTGAAGCGCGGCGTGTGCACCCCGCCCGGCAGCAACCGGAGCGCCGGCTCGATGCAGAACCCGATGCCGTTGCCGAGCAGCGTCTCGTAGTTCCACGAGCCCTGGATCGCGAGCAGCCGAAGCAGGATGGCGAGACGCGTTCGCAGGGGCAGCTTCTTCGGCGCGCCACCGGCGGCGGCGGCGGGCGCAGACGATTCCGGCGGCATCGGGTGTGGCTCGGGGACGCGGGCGTTGGGCATGGGCGTCACCGGGCGGCGATGAGGACGAGGCCGATCCCGATGCCGGCGGCGAACAGCCACCGTGCCCCCGGCGTGGCGTGCAGGATCTTCCACGCCGCGGCGATCGCGACGGACGCGGCCACCGCGACGGCCGCCGCGCGCGAGATGCGGGCGTCGAAGCCCCACACGCCGAGCGCGCCGTGCATCATCGGCGACAGCAGCGCGTACGCGACGCCGGTGATCAGCGCGCCGCGCAGGAAATCCGCGGTCATGCCGAGCAGCTGGAGCCCGATCACGGTGCCGCGGGCGCCTGCCTCGAGCGCACCGCGCCGCTGGCGCGCCCACACCGCGTTGAGCTCGCGGAGCTTCACCATCGACCACCCGCTCACCATCGCCGTGGCAAGCGCGCCGATCATCGCGAGCGACGACGAGCCAGCGGGCGCCAGCGGATCATGGACGAAGATCGCGCCGCCGACCACCGCCGCCGAGCCCCACTCCGGATAGCGGGACGCGCCGAAGGGCAGCGTCTCGAGGGCGATGAGCTCCAGCACCGCGCCGATCAGCAGGCCGCCACCCGCATCGCCGAGCAGCGCGCCGGCGAGCGTCGCCGCGACGATCGGCCGCGAGAGCATCGCCTGCGGGAAGCTCACGACGTCGAGCCCGAGCAGCCCGCCCAGCAGCGCGATCGGCAGCACGTCGACTGCCGTCATAGCGTCGCTCCGGAGAGGACGTCGTGCAGCGGCACGGGACGCGCCGTGGGCACGTCCTGCGCGGTGATCGTCACGCCCCCCGTGCTCATCCGGCGAAGCGCATCGGCTTCGTCGTCGGAGAGATAGACGTAGCGCATGCGCTGCGTGCGTCCCGCCTTGTGATGGATCCCGCCCAGATTCACGGCCCGGATGGCGGGATCGGCGTCGACGAGCCGCTGCATCGTTGCGATGTCGCCGGTGACGAGCATCCCCGGCCGGCGATCGGCGCGGTACCGGCCGAGCGCCTCGAGCGCGCCGGGCACGTCGTGGAAGTACAGGTCCATCTCGACGGGCACGCCCATGCGGTAGAGCTCCTGCTCCCAGTCGCTGGCGGCCACGTTGTCGTCCACGAGCACGATGAAGCCGATGTCGAGCGGCTGCCCCCAGCCCACCACGACCTGGCCGTGGATGAGGCGATCGTCGATGCGGTAGAGCGCGAGGGTCACGGCGTGCCGCTCGCCGGCGGATCGAACGGCGGCGCGGAGGATGACCCCCCGCCGAGCATCACCATCGCGCTGCGGCCGCGCTCCAGCGCGCGGCGCGCGGCCTCCTCCGGCGTCAGCCCGTCGGCGAGCACGAAGTCGAGCAGCGTCGGCAGGTTGGCGCCGCACACGAGCACCGCCCCTTCCAACCCCTTCATCATGCGGCGCGCGGCCATCGAGCAGCTGCCCGCCTGGAGGTCCGTGAAGATGACCGTCAGGCCGCGCTCCGTCATCGTCTCGCGGATCGCCTGCTCGATCTCGGCGGCGGACCGCCCGGCTCCCGACACCGGCACGAGCATCGAGCCGCGGCCGGTGATCTGGTCGACCGCCGAGATGATCCCGGCGGCATAATCGCCGTGGCCCGCCACGACGGCGCGCGCCGTGTCACTCATTGTCTTCCCGCAGGTAGCGATTCACTTCCGCCATCGAATGCATGTGTCGCAGCAGCCGCTCGTTGAACCGCTCGGCCGGATTGACGCCGCTGTAGCGCAGGAGGTGGTTCATCGCGATCACCTCGGCGATCACGGTGATGTTCTTCCCCGCATTGAGCAGCACGGTGATCTTCGGCAGCGTCACGTCGAGCACCGTCGTCGTCTCCTCGTCGAGCCCGAGCCGCTCGACCGGACGATCGCGCTGCCACTCCTCGAGCTGCACGACCACCTCGATGCGCTTCTGCTGGCGCACGGCACGGATGCCGAAGATCGCCGGGACGTCCACGAGGCCGATGCCCCGGATCTCCATGTAGTGCCGCTGCAGCTCGTGGCCCCGGCCGATGACGACGTCGGTGCCCCGGCGGCGCACGAGCACGACGTCATCGGCCACGAGCCGGTGGCCGCGCTCCACGAGGTCGAGCACGCACTCGGACTTGCCGATGCCGCTGCGGCCGACGAAGAGGAGGCCGACCCCGAAGACGTCCGCCAGCGATCCGTGCAGCGTCGCGGAGGGAGCGAACTCCTCCTCGAGCCACGGCTTCACGCGGTGGTAGAACTCGTTGGTCTTGAGCGTGGAGCAGAACAGCGGCACGCCGGCCGATTCCGCCTCGGCGCGCACGATGTCCGGCACCTTCTGGCCCTTCGTGATGAACGCCGCCGGGATCGGGAAGCCGAAGAACGCGCGGAGGTTGGCGCGGCAGACATCCGCCGGCAGGCTGCGGAGGTAGCTGATCTCGGTCTCGCCCAGCACCTGGAGCCGCTTGGCCGGGAACCGGGAGACATGGCCGGCCAGCGCGAGGCCGGGGCTCGAGATGTCCGGGCCCGTCACGACGCGATCGAGTCCAACGCTCCCCGCGATCTGCTCGATCTCGAGCAGGTCCCGAAGTCGCTCGGCGAGCCGGCCGACCGTCAGTGGTGTGGTCACGCGCCGGTCGTCCGCCGCCCTGCGTGGAAGCCGATCTCCATCACCGCGCTCCTCCCTTCATGGCGTCGAGCAGGTGCCGCTCCGTCTCCTCGGCAGCCCGCTCCCACGTGAAACTCTCCGCAAACATCCGGGCCTGCACGCCAAGTCGTTCGACCAGGGCGGCATCGTCCGCGAGCCGGCGCATCGCCGCCGCCATCCCGTCGACGTCGCCGTGGCGCACGAGGTACCCAGTCTCGCCGTGCCGCACGGATTCGCGGATCCCCGGCGAGTTGGACGCGACCACCGGGGTCCCGCAGGCCGCCGCTTCGAGGTTGGTGATCCCCCAGCCCTCCTTCGGCGAGGCGAACACGAGCGCCCACGACCGCCGCAGCAGGGCGAGCTTCTCCTCTTCGCTGATACGCCCAAGAAACCGCACGCGCTCATGCAGGTCAAGCGAAGCGGCGAGGCGCTCCAGCGCCGGGCGGTAGTCCCCTGCCCCCGCGATCTCGAGGATCGCGTCGGACCGCTGCATCCGCGCAAACGCCTCGATCACCAGATGCACGCCCTTGTACTTCTTGAGGCGGCCGAGGTACGCGAAGAGCGGCCGCGGACTGCGGGTGCCGGGCTGCGGAGTGTACCCGAAGGTGTCGATCCCCGGGTAGATGACCGCGACGTGCTCGCGGGGAATGCCGCGGTCCACCAGGTCGTCGCGCGTGCTCTCGCTGATCGCCTGGAAGGGCACGTCCCGATAGGCGAAGCCGAGGGGCCGCTCGGCGAGCCACACGGCGGCGGCGAGCGGCGGGGCGAGCTCCTGGAACGCCGTCGCGCCGAACAGGTGGGGCACCAGCGCGATCGCGCATGGCCCCCCCCACGTCGGCGTGTACAACGGCACCTTGTTGACGTCCTCCACGAGCACGTCGTACGACCCCTTCAGGTGCGTGTCATGATACGTCCGCGCCAGGAACGGGAAGGTGTGCCGCGTCCCGACGCGGTGCACGGCGATGCCGTCGAGCGTCGTGCGGGGCGCGCACCCGGGCCAGCCGCCGCAGAGCAGCGTCACCGAGTGGCCGCGCGCCGCGATCCGCCCGAAGATCTCGTGCAGATGGATCTCGGCGCCCCCGGCCTGCGGATTGTCGCGGTCCTGCCAGTTGACGAGGAGGATCCGCAATCAGAGCCGCCCCAGCCGGCGCGCGAGGGCGTCCAGCACGCCGTTGACGAACCGCGCGCTCTGGGCGCTGCCGAAGCGCTCCGCAAGCCGGACCCCTTCCTGGATCACGACACGCGCCGGGGTTCCGCCGTTCAACAGCTCCGCCGCCCCGAGCCGCAGGACGCAGCGCTCGATCGCGCCGAGGCGCTCGAGCCGCCAGTTCGTGGTGATCTCGCCCAGCTCATCGTCGATCTCGCTGCCGCTCGCGGACAGGGTCCGAACGAGCGCGCCGGCGAGGCGCCGCTCGTCAGGCGAGACGCTCAGGTCGTCCCACACCTGCGTCGCCACCGACTCGAGCTTCGAGGCGTCGGCGCGCACGTCCCACGCGTAGAGGGCCTGCAGCGCCCGCGCGCGCGCGCGCGACTCGACCCTCATTCGTCGTCCCCGTCGTCCGCATCCATGTCGAGACGGCCGAGCAGGTCCGCCATCTCGAGCGCGGCGAGCGCCGCGTCCCACCCCTTGTTGCCATGCGCCCCGCCGGCACGGGCCTCCGCCTGCGCCATGTCGTCGCATGTGAGGAGCCCGAAGCCCACGGGAAGGTCGAAGTCGCGCGACGCTTCCATGAGACCGCGCGACGCCTCCCCCGCCACGTAATCGAAGTGCGGTGTGTCGCCGCGGATCACGGCGCCGAGCGCCACCAGCGCCTCGTAGCGGCCGCTGCCGAGCGCGTGGCGCACCGCGATGGGAAGCTCCCATGCGCCGGGCACCCAGATGACGTCCACGTCCTCGAAGGTGACGCCGTGCTTCGTGAGCGCGTCGAGCGCGCCATCCACGAGGCGCTGCGTGATGGTCTCGTTGAATCGCGACGCCACGACGGCGATGCGGCGACCGCCGCCCTGCGGCGTTCCGGTGAATTCGGGCATTTCGGTGAGTACAGGGAGCGTGCGGGGACGGATCACGTGTGCTTCGCGAGCAGATGTCCCATCTTGTCCCGCTTCGTCTCGAGGTAGCCGGTGTTCTCTTCCGTCGACGGCGGGATGATGGGAACCCGCTCGTCCACGCGAAGACCGTACCCCTCGAGTCCGACGAGCTTCTTGGGATTGTTCGTGATCGGCCGGATGGACGTGAGGCCGAGGTCGAGCAGGATCTGCGCGCCGATCCCGTAGTTCCGCAGGTCGGGCTTGAAGCCGAGCTGCTCGTTGGCTTCCACGGTGTCCGCGCCCCCATCCTGGAGCGCATACGCCTTGAGCTTGTTGATCAACCCGATGCCGCGGCCTTCCTGGTCGAGGTACACGATCACCCCGCAGCCGGCGGACTGGATCATGTCCATGGCGGTGTGCAGCTGCCAGCCGCAGTCGCAGCGCTGGGAATGAAAGACGTCGCCCGTCAGGCACTTCGAGTGCATGCGAACCAGCACGTTCGCGGCGTTCGCGACTTCCCCAAAGACCAGGGCCACGTGCTCGCGGTCGTCCACGTCGTTGCGGTAGCCGATAATGCGCCACCCGTCCCCACCGATGTCCGACGGCAGTCTCGCCTGCGCTTCGCGGTGCACGAGCCGTTCGTTCTGCAGACGGTGCGCGACCAGATCGGCGATCGTGATGAAGGTCAGCCCGTGTTTCTCCGCAAACCGGTTGAGGGCGTCGCGCC
>DASTYL010000172.1:0-3440 GCA_035764975.1 Gemmatimonadaceae bacterium
GTCCTGCCGCTGATGGGCTCATCGAACTGCGAGGTCCACGTGACGTGCACCTCCGCGTCCGCGGAGTCCGCGACGAACGCGAAGCGGACCGGCAGCCCGACATCGTTCCACTCGCGGAACGCCGCGCGGACCTCCTCGACGTGGCCGGGCGTCCAGCTCTCGATGTCACTCGTCGCCTGCACCCACACGCGGACCGGCATGCCGCCGCGCTCGGACCACCGGGCGAGCGCGGAGTCACGCCCGGCCAGCATCTCCGTGATGTAGGTCCCGGCCGCGCGGCTGCGGATCACGCGCCGGATCTCCTCGAGGTCGCGCGGCGGATACTCGTCGCCCAGCATCCCGTTCGCGACCGTCACGGCGCGAGCGGTGTCGGGCTCCGGCATCGAGGCCGGCGCTGCGGTGCCGGCCAGCGCAAAGGCGCCGAGCAGCGTGGCGGCGAGCAGGGTCGGGTGGGGACGGCGCATCGCGGACATTCGGCGGGAACGGCAGGCGGGAGGTAAAGCGTGCTACGGTCCTACTACCACGTACGATGGCGGGATGCGCAGCCCTTCGCCACTACCCGGGCGTGCGGGCGGAGAGGAACCCCTCCACCAGCGCGAAGAACTGCTCGGGCGCTTCCCAGAACGGCATGTGACCGGCGTCCGGAAGGATCTCGAGCCGGCTCCCCGGCAGCAGCGACGCGAGCGACGCGGCGACCGACGGAGGCAGCGCATCATCTGCCCCGTGGATGACGAGCGATGGGGTCCGGACGGCACGAACCCGCTCACGCCAGTCGTATCCGGCGCGCCGGAGCCGCGCCGCCACGGCCGCTCCCGTCCGGCTGGCCGCCACCGGCGCGGTGAACAGCTCCGCGAGCGAAGGGTCCGCGAACCACGCGCGATAGATCGCCCGGGCGTGCGCGCCATGGACGTCGGGGTGCGGGTCGGCGAGGGCCACGTCGTCCACGCCGTCCAGTATCGCACGATCCTCCTCCCCGAGGCGCGCCCGCGCCCGGGCACGCAGCTCGGGCATCCACTCGTCCGTCGCACCCACCGCATTCACCAGGACCAGCCGCCGGACGCCGGATGGGTCGCCCGCGGTCCCGAGCATCGCAATGCCTCCTCCCCACGAGTGGCCCAGGACGTCCCACTGGCGCAGGCCGAGCGCACGGCGCAGGGCCCCGAGATCTGCCCCGTCATCCTCGATGCGGGCGGCGTCCGGGTCGGACGGCGCTTCGGACGCGCCGCGCCCGCGCTGGTCGTAGACGATGAGCTGGCGGCGCTGGGCGAGCGGCGACAGGGCAGGCCACAGCAGATGATGGTCGTGCAGCAGCCCGCCGTTCACGCAGACGAGGGGCGTGGCATCGGGCACCGGCGGCGTCGAGAAGACGGCGAGCGAGAGGCCGCGCACGCG
Organism: Gemmatimonadaceae bacterium; assembly: GCA_035764975.1. Classification (GTDB taxonomy): domain Bacteria; phylum Gemmatimonadota; class Gemmatimonadetes; order Gemmatimonadales; family Gemmatimonadaceae; genus JACDHQ01. Next base: position 1,393 of record DASTYL010000172.1, read on the forward strand.
CACCCGCTGGGGCTCGAGCCGGGGGGCGCGGGGAAGCGAGCGGCGGAAGGCGAGGAAGCGTTCCTTCGCGTTCATCGCGGCCGTGTCGCCGCCGAGACCGTAGCGCCGACGTGGAAGGTGCGCGCGGGACCGGGCTCGTAATAGCGGCGGCCGAACGCGTTCACGACGACCGAGGCGTTGTACCGGGTCGCGCCCACGTTCTGGACGCCGCCGGTGAACGCGACCGCCATGGCGCCCACGCGCAGCGCCTCGGAGCCCGCGCGGACATCGGTGACGGTGTATGCCGGCGACCATGCCGTATTCGCATCATCCGCCGCCATGCGCGACTGGTGGCGAACGTCGGTGGCGAACCAGGCAGTGCCGCGCGTGAGGGTCGCCGTGAGCTCGAGGCGATGCGGGGCCACCCCCGGAAGGCGATTGCCCGCGAGCGCCGTGTCGCCAAGCGCCGATTCGCGGAAGCGGGCGCTCGTGTGGGTGTACGCCGCCTCGATCCCGAGCATGCGCAGGGGACGGACGGATACTCCCGCCTCGACGCCCGCCGCTTCCGTTCGGCCGGCATTCCGGAAGAAGGTACGCCCGGGCACGTCGGCCACCTCGAATGGGATGAGCGCATCCCGCACGAACGCCCGATACAGCGCGACCTGCACGCTCGCGCGCCCGGCCAGCCGGCGCGCGCCGACCTCGTACGAGATCGTGCGCTGAGGATCCAGCTCGAGATTGAAGCCGCCGGCGCCGTCCGGCCGGTTCGCCAGCTCCGTCGTCGTCGGCGTCTCGAAGGCCGTCGCCACGTTCGCGTATCCGACGATGCCCTGCGGCAGCAGCAGCGTCGCGCCGAACGACGGGCTCACGGCCGTCAGCGTGCGCCGGCCGGAATCGTCGGGATCCGTGTCGGTCACGAGATGATCGTCGGCGCGGAAGACGACCCGATCGTGACGGACGCCGCCAAGCAGCTCTGCCATCGAGCCGATGGCGACGCGCGACTGTGCAAACGCGCCGAGCGACGAGACGCGCTCGTCCTGGTCGAGCACGAGCGCGCCGGACTCGCCTCCCTCGTTCCGGTAGTTCTGCCGGTCGTCGCGCTGAACTTCGTGCTCGACACCGGCCGCCCACGTCGCCGGTCCACGCGTGCCGCGGTGCAGCGCACGAAGTCCCGTCGCCAGACGATCCACCTCGACCACGCGGGCCGGAATGGGATTGTGCAGGTCGCGGGTGATCCCCCAGCCCGTGACCTCGATCTCGTCCCGACCCATCGTGCGCCGCCACTGCACGCCGCCCTGCCGCTGCGTGCCGGACTCCCCGGTACGCTGCGCGACGTTGTTCGCGTACGCCGCGTTCCGATCCACGCGCAGCAGCGAGTCCGAGAGTGAGCCGGGATTGCGCGCGTCGAAGTCCACGACGTTCACCAGCACCCGGAGGAGGTCCCGGGAGCCAAGCCAGCTCGCCCGCACGCTGCCGTAGACGTTCTCGGCGTCGCTGTGGGTGCGGAAGCCGCCGTACGTCATGCGGGTGCCGCTGGCCGAGTACCGCCAGGCCCCACTCGCGCCGCCGGCAGCCGCGCGCACGCGGAGGAGGCCGTGAGTGCCGCCGGTGACCGCCAGCTCCCCCGCGGCCGGCGTTCCGGATGGCGCCGCCGTCTCGAGCAGGATCGCACCGCCGGCCGCGTTGCCGAACATCGAGGCGACGGGTCCGCGCACCACCTCGATGCGCGAGATGGTCGTGAGGTCGATCTGGTTGAGCGTCGTCTGGCCGTCGGGCAGCGTTGCGGGGATGCCGTCGATGAGGACGCGCACCCCACGGACGCCGAACTGCGCTCGCGCCCCGGCCGCACGAATGGAGATGCGCTCGCCCTGGGCGAAGTTGAAGCGATTGTCGATCTGGACGCCGGGGATGTTCCGGAGCGCTTCGTCCAGGGCGAGTGCCGGCGTCCCCCGCGGGATCGCATCGGCGTCGCGGATGACGAGGGCGTACGGCGCGGTGGCCGCGCTGGCCGGGAGGCGATCCGCGGACACCTCGACGGGCGCCAGCCGGACGGTCGTGTCACGCCGGGT
>DASTYL010000173.1:0-6282 GCA_035764975.1 Gemmatimonadaceae bacterium
GAGGCTCTTCCCGGGCCTTTCCATACGCCGTCCTACCGTACTGCGGCCGCGCGCGCGGGCACCATGTGCGCGATCCGCAGGGCGAGCTTCCACAGCAGGATCGCCGCGACGACCGCGCTCCAGATCACGAGCGCGCCGCCCTGGCCGAAGTACACGTGCGTCGCCAGGAACACCGACGACATGGCCAGCGTCATGACGGCCACGCGGGAGCCGAAGCGGGTGAACTCCCGGAAGCTGATCCGGTTCCCCATCCGCTCGGCGATGCCGATCACCGTCACGTTGGCCGATGCCCCCACCGCCGTGCCGTTGCCGCCGAGGCACGCACCCAGCGCGAGGGCCCACCACAGCACCGTCGCATCGCCGGGCATCTCGCCGATCATCCGGTGAAGGATCGGGATCATCACCGCCACGAACGGGATGTTGTCGATGATCGCCGAGAGGAAGCCGCTCACCCAGCAGATCAGCAGCGCCGCGAACAGCAGCGTGCCCAGCCCGCCGAGACCGAGCGTGGCACTGCCGCTCTCCACCACCCACGTGAGCCCGCGCGCCATCGTGTCGATGAGCCCCGTCTGCACCGCGGCGCCGACCGCGATGAAGAGGAACCCGAAGAAGGAGAGCGTCGGCCACTCGATCTCCTTCTCGACGATCGCGAGCAGGCCGTGCTGCCGCTCCTCGTGCGTCGGCTTGTGCGTGCGCAGGTACAGGATGTCCTGCACGATCAGCAGCGCACCCGCGCCGATCGTCGCCGGTACCGCGGTCGGCATCCCGGTGAACCCGTGGGTGAAGAAGCCGATGAACACCAGCCCGCTGATCCAGAGCGCCCAGCGGAGCAGCAGCGGATCGACGATCGCCGGCACCTCGACCGAGGTCGCCGGGTCGGCGGCGCTGCGCGCGGCCTCGAAGTCTGCCCGGAAGTACCGGATCGAGAACCAGGGGAGGATGAACATCATCACCGTGACCGGCGCGGTGAGGTTGAGGATGAAGTCGAGGAAGCTCAGCCCCGCGCCCGACCCGATCATGATGTTCGGCGGGTCGCCGATCAGGGTCGCCGTCCCGCCGACGTTCGACGCCATGACGACCGGCAGGAGCAGCGCCATGGGGTTCAGGCGCATCGCCTTCGCCATCTGGTACGCCATCGGCGTCACGAAGATCACCGTCGTGACGTTGTCGCAGGTGGCCGACAGGATGCCGGTGAACCACACGATGCCGTAGAGGACGCGGGTCGCGTCGCCATCGGCACGGGTGAGCATCTTCGCGACCGCCCACTCGAACACGCCGGTCGTCTTGAGCACGCCGACCAGGGCCATCATCGAGGCGAGCAGGAACAGGACGTTGTAGTCCAGGGCCTGCGCCGCGCCCTCGAAGGTGATGAGCTTGAACGGCGTGAAGTAGGTGATCGCCCAGATCAGCGCGACCGCGCCCATGACCACGAGCACGCGGTGCACCTTCTCCAGCGCGAGGAGGGTGAAGACGGTGACGATGATCGCACCCACGATCATCTGGGAGGTCGCATCGGTCGTGGAGCGCATCGCGGCCGCCGCCCCGCCCGACGCCGCGGCCGTGAGCGGGAGGAGCGGCAGGAGGAGGAGCGGGGCGAGCAGTCTGCGTAGCATGTCTCCCTCGGGGAGAGGCGTGTTGGAGGGGAGGAGTTCAGACGGAATGCATGATCGCGCCGTCGGTCGCGCAGCGCGCGAGCACGCGCGCCGCCTCGACCCTGGACATCCCGAACAGCGCCGTCGCCGCCGCGTCCGCGTGCATGCAGCTCGCGGCCCGGATGGTGAGGCTCTGCATCCCCGTCGCACGCGGCGCGGCCGTCGCGGGGTCGAGCAGGTGGTGATACCGGCGTCCGCGCCAGCGGAAGAACTGCTGGTAGGTGCCGGAGGTGGCGACGGCGGCGTCCGCGACGCTGAGTGTCGCGATCGTGCGGCGGTCGTCGTCGGGATCCTGGATGCCGATCCGCCACCCGTCGCCGTCGGGGGCCGTCCCGATGGCGTACAGGTCACCGCCGACGTTGACGAGGGCATGCCGCACCCCCCAGTCACGCAGCGCCGCCGCGGCGCGATCCACGCCGTATCCCTTCGCGATGGCGCCGAGGTCGAGCCGCGCATCGGCATCGTGATACCGGAGCACCGCCTCGCCGGCATGGGTGCCGACCTCTATCGCGCGGTACAGCCCCCGCCCTGCGATGCGTTGCACGGCGCCCGCGGCCGGCGGCTCGTGCCGGTGCGTGACGTCCCACAGCGCGACCGCGCCGCCGATGGCGGGGTCGAACGCGCCATCCGTGCTCGCGGCCCAGCGCAGCGCCTCGGTCACCACGAGCGCAGTCTCGCCGCCGACACGCACGGGGGCGCGCGCCGCCGTGAGGTTCGCCCGTCCGACGTCCGACGTCTGCGAGAATCGCGACATCGTCCGCTCGACGCCGCGCAGCGCCTGCATGGCCCCGTCGATCGCGAGGTTCGCACGCCGCACGTCGGCGTCGACGACCGCCACCTCGGCGATCGTGCCCATGAGCGGCAGCGTGCGCCGCACGACGCGATCGCGCCGGCTCGCGGCCAGCGGCAGCGCGGCGACGACGAATGCGCCGACGCCCAGGGCGACGAACTCGCGGCGACTCGGGCCGCCCCCCATATCGGTTGACATCAGTGCTTTCCTCCCTCGGTGGGGCAGGTTCCGGTGCAGGACCCGCAGTCGCCCGAGCACCCCTTTTCGGCGGGACGCATCGCGGCGAAGAGCATGAAGAGCGCGGCGCATCCCACGACCGCGATGACGAGATCGACGAGGTTCATCCGCCGCTCCCCAGCCCCGCGAAGCCCATGAAGGCGAGCGACAGGCTGCCGGCGATGATCAGCGTGAGCGCCGTGCCCTTGGCCACGGCGGGAATGGTCGAGAACTGGAGCCGCTCGCGCACGCTCGCCATCAGCGTCAGGGCCAGGATCAGCCCCGCGCCGGAGCCGAGCGCGAACACCTGGCCCTCGACGAAGCTGTAGCTCCGGTTCGTCTGGAAGATCGCGAGGGCCAGGATGGCGCAATTCGTCGTGATGAGCGGGAGATAGATGCCGAGCTCCCGGAAGAGCGTGGGGCTCAGCTTCTTGATCGCCATCTCGACGATCTGCACCAGCGACGCGATGACGACGATGAAGGAGATGAGCCGCAGGTACGGCGCCTCCGCCAGCACCACCGCGTTGAGGAACGAGACGCTGGCCGCCGTGATGATGAGCACGAAGAGGTTCGCGAGGCCGAGGCGCAGGGCGACGGACACCTTGTTCGTGACGCCGAAGAACGAGCACAGCCCCAGGAACAGCACGAGCGTGAAGTTGTTCACCAGCATCGAGGAGACGAAGATCCAGAGCAGCCCGCCCATCAGCGCACTCCCGCCGGCTCCAGCGCCGGCTCGTCGCGGGTCACGCGCGCCGGGAGGTCGCGGCGCACGACTGGTTCCCTGCGCAGCTTCCACCACGCGAGGCCCAGCATGATGAAGCCCATGGTGAGGAAGCCCCCGGGCGGCAGCACCATGATGACCCATGGCTCGTAGCGCGGCCCGAAGACGTTGACGCCGAGGAAGCTGCCCGCGCCGAGCAGCTCGCGGATCGCGCCCATGGCGACGAGCATCAGGGTGAAGCCCACCCCCATGCCGATCGCGTCGAGGAACGAGCGCGTGACGGTGTTCTTCGCCGAGAACGCCTCCTGCCGGCCGAGGATGATACAGTTCACCACGATCAGCGCGATGAAGGCGCCGAGCGCCTTGTGGACCACGGGGACCGTCGCCTCGAGCGCCATGTCGGCCACGGTCACGAAGGTGGCGATGATCAGGATGTACGAGGTGATGCGCACCTCGGTCGGGATGTGCTTGCGCAGTGCCGAGACGAAGACGCTCGAGCAGGCGAGCACGAACAGCGTCGCCACCCCCATCGCGAGGGCGTTGGCGACGCTGTTCGTCACCGCGAGCGTGGGGCAGAGCCCGAGCATCTGCACGAGCACCGGATTCTCCCGCCAGATGCCCTTGAGCAGGTCGTCCGTCGCCGACGGCCCGGCCGCGGCGGCCGGTGCGACGGCCCCCGACCCGGAATGGTCATGCATCATGACTTTCCTCCCTCGCGCTGATAGCGGTCGATCAACGGCTCCCAGCGCGCGATCGCCGTGTTCATCTCGTCGATGATCGTCCGCGAGGAGATCGTCGCGCCGGTGATCATCGCGATGGCGCTCGGGTCACCCGCCGGGGCGGCGCCCTTCACGCCCTTCAGCGGCGCCTTGCGGCCCATGAACTGGTCGGTGAACGCCGGCCGCTCGATCTTGTCGCCGAGCCCCGGGGTCTCCTTGCTGCCGAGCACCTTCATGGCAAGCACCTGGTCCGCCGCGGCGTCATAGCCGAACAGCACGGTGATGTTGTCGGCGAATCCCGGCTCGCTCGCGCTGATGGCGTACCCGATCGCCTTTCCGGCGGCATCGTACCCGCGGTAGATCCGCTCGAGCGTTGCGCCGTCCACCCCAGCCGGCAGCGTCGCCACCAGCGCGTCGCCATGCAGGTACAGCGTGTCCGCGTGATCGGGCTGCTTCAGCACTTCCTCGATCGCCGCCTGCAGCACCGTCGCGCGATGCGCCGCGATGCGCGGCTGGGTCCAGACGTACGCGAGCACGATCAGCAGTCCGGCCAGCGCGCCGGCGCCGCCCAGCGTCGCGATGAGGCGCCAGGAGGCGACCTGCGGCTCCTCGATGACGGGAAGCGGAGTCGTGGTCATGCGTTGTTCTCCTTCGCGATCCGCACCCGCCCGAATGGCCTGGGCCGCGTCGCCCGGTTGATGAACGGCACGAACGCATTCATTAGGAGGATCGCGTACATCACGCCCTCGGGCAGGCCGCCCCAGACCCGGATGATCACGACCAGCAACCCGATCCCGAGGCCGAAGATCCAGCGTCCCGCGTTCGTCACCGGTGCGGTGACCATGTCGGTCGCCATGAAGACGGCGCCGAGCATCAGCCCGCCCGAGAAGAGCATGAAGGGCGCGGAGCCGTAGCGGGCCGGGTCGATCGCATGGAGGACACCCGCGAACGCCGCCACCGTGGCGAGGATGCTCACGGGAATCCGCCAGTTGAGGTACCCGCGCAGCGCGAGGTAGCCGCCGCACAGCAGGATGAGGATGCCCGCGGTCTCGCCCAGCGAGCCGCCGGTCGTGCCGAGCATCAGGTCGCGGAGCGGCGACGTCGCATGCTCGAACTTCATGAGGCCGAGCGGCGTCGCGGCGGTCACCGCATCGCTCTGCGCCGCCATGAACGGCAGCGCGAAGTTGTCGCCGCGCAGCGCCCACCAGATCGGGCTCCCGGCACCCGCCACCGGCCAGGTGGTGATCGCGACGGGGAATGCCGCCTGCAGGAACGCCCGCCCGAGCAGCGCCGGGTTGAAGACGTTGGCGCCGAGGCCGCCGAAGATGATCTTGCCGAACCCGATCGCGAAGGCGCCGCCGATGAACGGCATCCAGAGCGGCATGCCCGCGGGCAGCGTGAGCCCCAGCAGGATGCCCGTGATCGCGGCCGAGCCGTCGGCGAGCGAGCTGCGCCGGCCGGGGGATGCGCCGGGCCCGCGCGTGGCCCTGCCACCGAGGTAGTGCTCCGTCAGCACTGCGCCCAGCACGCTCGCCGCGATCACCAGCAGCGCGCTCGGCCCGAAGAACCACGCCGCCGCCACGATGAGGGGCACGAGGCTGCCGACGACGTTCCACATGATGCGCGGCGTGCTGTCGCGCCCCTTGAGGTGCGGCGAGGCGGTGACGACGAGCGGACGATCGTGCGCCACCGCATGCGCGGTGCCGGCCGCTGGGCGAGGGGTGGCGGTCGTCATGCGCCCACCGCCTTGCGCTTGCGCAGCGCGGTCTTGCTCGCCTGGAAGAGCTGCGCGAGCGGAATGTTCGACGGGCAGACGTAGCTGCACGAGCCGCAAAGCATGCAGTCTCCGAGATGCTCGGCTTCCATCTCCTCCACCCGCCCCGCGCGGGCAAGGTCGCCGAGAAGCGACGGGTTGAGGAACATGGGACAGGCGTCGAGGCAGTGGCCGCAGTGGATGCAGGCAAAGGACTCGGCGCCGCGCACTTCGTCTTCCGCGAGCACCACCACGCCCGTGGTGCCCTTGAGCACCGGCACGTCGAGGTCGCGCTGCGCGAGCCCCATCATCGGGCCACCGAAGAGGATCTCGGCGGCGTCGGCGGTCCTGCCGCCGCAGAAGGCGAGCAGGTCGCGCAGCTTCGTGCCGACCGGCACGATGAGGTTGGCGGGGCGGCTGATCCCGCGCCC
>DASTYL010000174.1:0-7436 GCA_035764975.1 Gemmatimonadaceae bacterium
GGGGGTTGCCCCCTCGCGCGAAGCGCGCCTCCTCGCCGCGCAGCGGCGCCCCCGCGCGACGCGAAGCGTTCGCGCCCCTAGGGTCGTGGTACGACCCGTTCCAGCACCTTCGCCGACGACAGCACCCCCGGCACCCCGGCCCCCGGGTGCGTCCCCGCCCCGACGAAGTACAGGCCGCTCACATCCGGCGACTGGTTGTGATAGCGGAACCACGCCGATTGCGTGAGCACGGGCTCCGGGCCGAAGCCGGCCCCGTCCGGGCTGCGGAGGTCATGCTCGAACTCGAGCGGCGTCATGGAGAACCGCGTCGTGATCGCCTCGCGCAGCCCCGGGACGAGCCGCTGCTCGAGCGACTCGAGCAGACGGTCGAAGTAGCGTTCGCGCTCCGTCGTCCACTCGATGCCGCTCCGTGCGTTCGGCACAGGGGAGAGGACGTAGAACGTCTCGTGCCCCGGCGGCGCCAGCGAGGGGTCGGTGCGCGTCGGCGCGTGGAGGTACATCGAGAAGTCGTCGGCCAGGACGCGGCGCCGGAAGATGTCGTCGAGCAGTCCCTCGTAGCGCGGGCCGAGCACGATCGTGTGGTGCGCGAGCTCGGGCCAGGTGCGGCGCGCGCCGAAGTAGCCGACGAAGAGTCCCATCGACTGGCGCACGCGCGCCAGCCGGCGCTTGCCGTGGCGCGGGCGATGGTCCGCCCCGATCAGCCGGGAGTAGGTGAACGTCGGATCGGCGTTCGAGACCACCACGTCCGCCGGCAGGATGCGGCCACCCGCGACGCGCACCCCGCTCGTGCGTCCGGCGCTGACCAGGATCTCTTCTGCCGGCGTGCCGAGCTGCACCTCGACGTCGAGATCGGCGAGCAGGGCGACGAGCGCGCGGATGATGGACGCGGTGCCGCCGCGCGCGAAGTGCACGCCCCACTTCCGCTCGAGCCAGTGGATCAGCAGGTAGATGGACGTCGTCCGGAAGGGATTGCCGCCGACCAGCAGCGGCTCGAAGGTCAGGGCCTGCCGCAGGCGATCGTCCTTGATGTAGCTCGCCACCGTGGCGTACACCGACCGGTGGCTGCCCAGCCGCGCCATGTCGGGGATCACGCGCAGCATCTGCGAGAGGCGGTGAAAAGGGCGATCCGCCAGCCCGGTGTACCCGACGTCGAAGATGCGCTCGGCGTGGCGCGCGAGCCGGCGATACCCGTCGACGTCCGCGGGTGACAGGCGCCGGATCTCCTCGATGAGGCGCTCCTCGTCCCCCACGTAGTCGAACGTCGAGCCGTCGTGAAACAGGATCCGATAGAACGGATCGACCGGCACGAGCTCGAAGTAGTCGCGCGGGTCGCGGCCCACCAGGGCGAACAGCTCGTCGATGAGGTAGGGCGCGGTGATGACCGTGGGGCCCGCGTCGAACGTGTGTCCGTCACGGTGGAAGACGCGCGCGCGGCCGCCGGGCTGGTCCAGTGCCTCGACGACCGTCACGTGATATCCCATCGCGCGCAGGCGCACCGCCGCCGCGAGTCCGCCGAAGCCTGAGCCGATCACCACGGCGCGCCGCACCGGGCTGCGCGCAAGGGTGGTCATGCGCCGGCTCCGGCCGGCGCTTCCTCGGCGAGGTGCTGCTCCAGGAAGCGCCGCAGTGCGGTGAGATCATGCGCGACGTGGGCGCCCGCCGCCTGCAGCGACGTTGCGACGGCGGAGGCGCCTGCTCCACCCACGACGACCCGGAGGCGAGGACCGACGCGCTCGCGCAGGATGCGGAGCTCCTGCTCCAGCGCAGCGGGATCATGTCCCCGCACCACGCTGAGCAGGACCGTGTCTGCGCCGAGCTGCTGCATGGCGCCGGCGATGTCGGGCGCGGGGATGTCGGGGCCGAGGTACGTCGCGCCCCACCCCGCGGACAGGGCGATCGCCGCCGCCATCATCGCCCCGAACTCGTGGCGTTCTCCCGCCGGCGTCGCGACGACGAGCGACGGACGGGTGCCACCGATGTACAGCATGTCCAGCAGCCCGCCGAGGGCATTCCGGAGCGCGACGGACGCCACGTGCTCGTGGGCCACGGAGATGGTGCCACCCTGCCAGGCGTGGCCGATGCCGCGGCACAGCGGCGCGATCAGCTGATCGATGGCCCGCTCCGGCCCGAGCTCGACCATCGCGCGGGTCACGGTCTGCCGAAGCGTTGGGGCGTCGAGGGCCTCGAGTGCGGCGCGCGCACGCACCAGTTCCGGCGATGGTGGCTCCGCCGCGGGCGCGGCGTGCGCTCCCTCGACGAGGCTGGCGAGCTCGGATTCCGGCAGCGCCGCGATGCCGCTGATGCCGTGGCCCTGAGCGACGAGCTCTCGAAGCAGGCGCAGCCGCCGTATGTCGGCGTCGGAATAGAGCCGCCGGTCGGCGTCGGTCCGCGTGGGCGTGACGGCGTCATACCGGCGCTCCCAGGCCCGCAGGGTGTCGGGCGTGATGCCCGAGCGTTGGGCGGCGACGCGGATGGGATACCGTCCCATCTCGTCCTTGGACGCGGGCGATGTCATGGACCATATAGTGGCATTGTGTCCAGGATATGTCAATGCTAGCGTGCGAAATACTTGACAAAAGTTGGACACCCTCCTAGTCTCGGGGCACCCGGAGGATTTCCATGACCCCACGCACGTCAGCCGCCTATCCAGGAAGCGCCGGAACAGCCACACGGGCTGAGCGGATCGCGCTCGCCGTCTTCTATGGGTTCACCATCGCGTCGGTGGCGGGCTACGCAGTCTTCGGGCTGCATCCGGAACTGCTGGCCCAGACGCCGAGCGCGATCGCCGTCTATAGCGTCGCGTTCACATTCTTTCCGCGAGCCCACGTCGCGCTGGCCTTCGCGACGCTGGCGTTGGTGCTCGTGGGGCGCGCCGGGTTACGCTGGCTGCCGGCCTTCGCCGCGTGCTACGCACTGAGCCTCGGCAGCGAGCTCGCCGGCACCACCGTCGGGCTGCCGTTCGGCGCATACAGCTATGGACCCGGGCTGGGAATGAAGTGGTTCGGCCACGTACCCGTTCTCATCCCGCTCAGCTGGTTCTTCATGGCCGTGCCGAGCTACCTGCTCGCCCGCCAGGCGCTGCCGGAGCGTGCGCGCGCGACGCTCACCGGCCGTGCGACCGTGGTCCTCGGCGGGTCGCTCGTCCTGCTCGCGTGGGACCTCGCGCTCGATCCGGCGATGAGCTGGATCACCCGGTACTGGGTGTGGGGCGAGGTCGGGCCGTACTACGGCATGCCGCTCCTCAATCTCTTCGGCTGGTACGTCACGGGACTGGTGCTGATGGGCGCGCTCGCCACGCTGGGAGCGGACGCATGGGGTGAGTCGCTGCCGAAGCGCTGGCTGCTTGGCTACTACGGCGCCAACCTGCTGCTTCCACTGGGGATGATCGCCGCGGCAGGGATGTGGTTCGGGGTGATCGTCAGCCTGCTGGCCGTCGGCGCGAGCCTGTGGCTGCCACGGTTGCATGACCGTTTCGTCGGCGTCGAGGTCGAGCCGGTCGTCCAGGAGGCCGCATGACCGCGGCTTCGTCGATCGCACTCGCGCGGCTGCAGGAGCAGGGCGAGGTAGCGCGGCATGCCGCGGCCGGCCACGCAGCATCCCCTGCCACCCCGCACGACCTGGCCGCGCGGGCCGGAGGAATTCACGCGGCGCTCTCGGCAGCGGAGGACCGGGCGACGCTGACCGGCGTCGAGGATGGGATCGACACGCTGCTTCGCGACGTTGCCCGCCTCCACGGGCCGGGCCACGCGCTGCAGCCGATGCTCGAGGAGTGGCGGGTGCAGGCGCGGCGTCGCCTCCGTGACGACAGCGCCGCGGTCGGCTTCGTCGATGCCCCACCGGAGTGGCGTCCTTCGGATGGCGGCGCGATCCCACGGCAGAGCGGTTGGCGGGGCTACCTCGGGCACCACGGGCGGTCCTTCGCGTTCGCCTCGGCGTTCATGCCGGAGGAAGAGCGCAATCGCATCGCCGGCGTGTACGCGTGGTGTCGCTACACGGACGATCTCGTCGACGTCGGCCCGCTCGACCGCGCCGAGGAGCGGCTGGATGCCTGGCTCGAGCTGAGCCGCGCCGCGTACGACGGCGAGGTCACTGGCGTGACGCTGCTCGACGAGGTCATGCCCGCCGCGCGGGATGCCGGCGTGCCGTTCGCGTATCCGGCGGAGCTCGTCGCGGGGATGCGGATGGACCTGCGGCACCGCGACTACGGCAGCATGGCCGAGCTGCGGCTGTACACCTGGCGGGCCGCAGGCACGGTGGGTCTGTGGCTTGCGGAGATGTACGGCGTGCGCGACGAATGGGCGCTGGAGCGCGCCGCGCTCCTGGGACAGGCCATGCAGCTGACGAACATCCTTCGCGACGTGGGCGAGGACCTCGACCGCGGCCGGGTCTACCTGCCGCTGGACCGCCTGCACGCGCATGGACTGTCGGTCCGTGCGCTGCACGCCGCCCGGCGAGCCCGCCGTACACCCGGAGCAGGCTGGGCGTCGCTCATCGAGGAGCTCATCGAGGTCGCCGAGCGCGAATACGCCACGGCGCGCGCCGCCCTGCATGTGCTCCCCTCGAGCTTTCGCCGGGCCGCGGCCGTCGCCTCCCACGTCTACGCAGGCATTCACGACGCGGTGCGGCGCCTGGACTACGACACGCTGTCCGCGCGCGCGTCCACGACGGCTCCCGAGAAGCTGGTCCTCGCGCTGCGCGCGCTCCGGACGACATGAGCGAACAAGCTGCGGCGGAGCGCGAGGAGCTCGTCGTGCTCGTCGACGATGCCGACGCACCGGTCGGCACCGCGCCGAAGCTCGATGCGCACCGGTCCGGTGCGCTGCATCGCGCGATGTCGGTGTTCGTGACCGACGGCAACGGCAACCTGCTGCTGCAACAGCGCGCGGCGGGGAAGTATCACTCGCCGCGCCTGTGGACGAACACGTGCTGCGGGCATCCACGGCCGGAGGAGGAGACCATCGACGCGGCAGCGCGCCGGCTGCAGGAGGAAATGGGCATCCAGTGCCGGCTCGAGCACGCCGGGACGTTCCGCTATCACGCTCCGCTCGACGGGGGGCTCATCGAGCACGAGATCGATCATGTGTTCGTCGGCCGCTGGCGCGGACGGCCCTCCCCTGACCCGGCGGAGGTCGGCGGATGGCGCTGGATGCCCGTCGAGACGCTGCGGGCGGATCTCGCGGCGCATCCGGAGCTGTACACGGCCTGGCTGCGTCCGGCGCTGGCGGTGGCGGCGGGGCATCCCGTGGTGGGGCAGCCGCTGCGCGGCTGAGGGGGCGCGCTGCGCGAGGGGGCGCGCTGCGCGAGGGGGCGCGCTGCGCGAGGGGGCGTCGGCTGTGCGACGAGGGTGGTACCGCCTCGCGGCGCGCAGCGCCCGCGCCCCCGCGCGTCAGCGCCCCCGCGCCGCGCAGCGGCGCCCCACGCGTCATGCGCCAGCCGCTCATACAGATCCACCGCGCGCTCGAGCTCCGCGATCTCCACGTACTCGTCGTCCGTGTGCGCGACGTGGATCGATCCTGGCCCGAGCAGGTAGGGCGTGCCCCAGTTCCCGAGATTCGGGACGTCGGTCGCGTACGCGACGACATCGGTCTCATAGCCCGGCAGCGGCGCGAGGCGTACGGCAGGCACCATCTCGCCGTCCTCGACCTCCGCCTCACCGGCCGCCCACGCGCGGATCCGCGCCAGCGTCTCGGATGCCGGGCCGACGAGGCGGGCCATGAGCCGCGCCTCCGCCGCGGGCGCGACGACGTTGTCGGCGACGCCGCCGGAGAGCCGGCCGATGTTCACCGTCGTATCGCCGAGCACCGCATCGTGGGGCAGGTCGACCTCGTCCAGGCGGGCGAGCAGGTTCACGAGCTTCGTGGTCGCGCTCTCCCCGAGGTGCGGATACGCGGAGTGCGCGGCGCGCCCGGTCGTGCGGACGATCATCCGCAGCGCCCCCTTGGTGCCGATCGCGAGCTTGTTCTCGGTCGGTTCGCCGTTGATGAGCACCCGGCTCGTCGTGGGGACGGCGTTCGCCGCGTGCGCGCCGTCGTGCGTGACTTCCTCGCCGACGACGAAGAGCAGCGCGGTCGGCACGCCGGCCCCGCGCAGTCGCTCGGCGGCGACGATCATGGCCGCGGCGATCCCCTTGGCGTCACAGGCGCCGCGCCCATGCAGGCGGCCGCCATCCCGCCGTGGAGGAATGAACGGGGGCACCGTGTCGAGGTGCGTCGAGAGCGTGACTTCCGGGGCGTCGTGCGAGGTCGCCAGGAGGTCGTCCCGCCCCGGCGTCACCGGGATGCGCGTCGTCCGCCAGCCACGTCCCGCCAGCAGCCGCTCCACGAGGGCGACGACCTCGCCTTCGCGCCCGCTCGTCGAATCGACGGCCATGAGCTGAACGGCAAGGTCGGCGGGGGAGAGCGGAGGAGCGGTCATGGAGTGTGTCACACCACCGCCTGGACCTCCGGCACCGCCCCCTGTGTCTCCGAGGGAGTCCCGCGGCGGTCGAGCTTCGTCGCGATGATGGCGTCCGTGGGGCAGTGGTGCACGAAGTCGCCGTCCGCGGGCGACCAGTCCACGATGTGGGTGCGGGCGAACGCCTTGCCGGACGAATCGAGGCCCATCAACGCCGGCGCGAGCGCGGGGCAGAGGCCGCAGCCCGTGCACCGATCGCGATCGACCTCGACGCGGAAGCGGCGGCGCGGGAAGATGCCGCTGGGCTGATCGAAGACGCGGTCGAGATCCTCGAGGGCCTTCATCCCCGCACGGTAGCCCTCGGCGATGTTGGCCTCGGTGTGCGTGAAGTCGAGCCAGCTCCCTCGCCCGATCCGGGGGCGGATGAGGACCATCGGCGGGCCTTGCCAGTGGTCGAGCGGGAACTGCTGCAGCGCGTGCATCATGATCGTCGCCGCGCGCATGTAGACGGAGGCGAACCCCTGCGACGTGGGATTGCTCATCGGCGACATGTCGGTGCTGCCCACGTCCACGGCGATGATGAGGTCCATCCCCTGGGCACCGATGTTCACCGGCAGGTTGTCGATCGCCCCGCCGTCGATGCAGTGCCGGTCGCCCACGGTACCCGGCGGGAAGTAACCGGGCAGCGCGCAGGACGCGTACACCGCGTCCCGCACGTTGACGGCGCCGAGTCCCGGCAGCCCCCACACGACCTGCACGCCATGCTCGAGGTCCACCGTGTTCACGAGCAGCGGGATCGGCAGCTCGGTGAACTGCACATCCGGCACGACGGAATCGACGAGCGCCCGCAGCGGCTCGTCGAGGTAGATGGCCCGCGCGCGCATGCGGTCCATCAGCATGCTGAAGTGGTTGATCCGGAACAGGTCGCGGCGCCGGAGGTCCATGGCCCGCTGCGCCATCTCGTCGGTGGACATGCCGCCGACGGCGGCCGCGCTGATCAGGGCGCCGATGCTCGTGCCGGTATACCGCACCGGCTCCAGGCC
>DASTYL010000175.1:0-10644 GCA_035764975.1 Gemmatimonadaceae bacterium
TCATTCAGTTCTTCAAGGCGTACAGCTACCGGTCGGACCGGTACTCGGTGCTTCGTCGCCCGTTCGCGAATCGCTGGCTCAACCTGGCCATCGCGTGGGAGATCGCCGTGCTCGCGCTGGTCGTGTACATACCGTTCGTCCAGCGCCCCTTCGGGACGTTCACGTTCGCCTGGACCGACTGGGCGCTGGCCGCCGCGCTCGCGTTCACCGTCGTCCCGGTGCTCGAGGCGGTGAAATGGGTCGAGCGCCGGGGCGTGTTCGGCGCGTTGCGCTGACGCGTCACGCCACCCCGGCGCTCATGGCGATGGGGCGGGAGGCGGCCGACACGATGGGCGCCAGGACATCGGCGAGCGTCGGCGTCCCGCGCACCTCCAGCTCGTATCGGACGCGCGTGTGCGGCACCGGGATCCTGACGAGCCGCGCGAGGTCGATCGGGGTCCCGATCGCCACGGCCTGCACACCCGCGGCGGCGGCGCGTGCGATCGTCTGCTCGAGGTCCCGGATCTGCTGCTCGCCGTATCCCATCGCGGGGAGCAGCGCGCCGAGGTTTGGGTAGCGCGCGAACGTCTCGGCGATCTCTCCGACGGCGAACGGGCGAGGATCCACCAGTTCCGCGCCGGCCTGCTGCGCCGCGATGGTCGCCGCGCCGTACCGCATGCCGCCGTGGGTGAGCGTGGGGCCGTCCTCCACCGCGAGCACACGACGCCCCGCGAGCACCTGCACGGCGTCCGCCCGCGGCGGCGACGCCGCCTCGAGGATCCGGGCGCGCGGGTTGGCGCTCGTCACGTTCGCGCGCACGACGCGCACGGCATCCGCATCCGCCGTATCGACCTTGTTCACGAGCACGACGTCCGCCAGGCGCAGGTTCGTCTCGCCCGGATAGTAGGTGAGCTCATGGCCCGCGCGGTGCGGGTCGACGACGGTGAGGTAGAGGTCCGGGAGGAGGAACGCCGTATCGTTGTTCCCGCCGTCCCACACCAGCACGTCGGCCTCGCGTTCCGCCTCCGCGAGGATCGCGGCGTAGTCCACGCCCGCGTACACGACGCAGCCGGTGGCAAGGTGCGGCTCGTATTCCTCGCGCTCCTCGATGGTCACGCGGTGATGGACGAGATCCTCGTTCGTGGCGAAGCGCTGGACGCGCTGTGCCGCGAGATCGCCGTACGGCATGGGATGGCGAAGCACCACGACCTGCAGCCCGGCGTCGCGCAGCACGCGCACGACGGCGCGGCTCGTCTGGCTCTTCCCCGCCCCGGTGCGCGAGGCGCAGACCGCGACGACCGGCCGCGCCGCCTTCAGCATCGTGCGCCGCGCCGCGATCAGCTCGAAATCCGCGCCGGCGGCATTCGCCCGGCTGGCCAGGTGCATGACATCCACGTGGGCGAGATCCGAATATGCCATCACGCAGACGTCCACGGCGAGCTCCCGGATCAGCTCCTCCAGCCGCTCTTCCGGATGGATCGGGATTCCCTCCGGATACCCCGCGCCCGCGAGCGTCCAGGGAAAACGGCGCTCCGCGATGTGCGGGATCTGCTGCGCCGTGAAGCCGACCACCTGATAGCGCGGATTATCGCGATACAGGACGTTGAAATCGTGGAAGTCCCGTCCGGCTGCGCCGAGTATGAGCACCCGCGTCGGTTGCATCCGTCCTCCTGCACGTGGAGAGTCGAGTCGCGCGGCCCGCCCGGCGGGCCTCGAACGCTCCACGCTATGCCACCGGAACCGTCGGGGCGTCGTCGGTTTCGCCGACGCAAGTCGGGTATTGCCGCACAAGGGGTGTGTCCTGGCGCACACATCGCGACCCGCTGGCAGCATCGTTGCCTTCACGATGGCACGACGCGCTGTCCGGACCGCGGTGAAGTCGAGCTTTCTCATGGGGAAAGCCGCTGCCGGCAGCGCCACCATGTTCGGCTGCCTCCCCCCCGGACATGTCGCAGCATGCAAGGGTCCCTCGGCGTTCTGCAATCCGACGGGAGCTCCTGCAGCAGGAACGCGCGCCATGTGTTGCATTATCGAACATTGCGCCGTGCCGCATCTGCGTTGCATCGATATCCCGGCAGCACGCTGTATCGAGCGGGCGTACCTCATCGCAGGTCCCACCATCGCGCCCGCTCCGCTGTTCCCGTTCGCCGAACGTGGCGAACGCTCCCACCTTCAGATCGGAGTCTCTCGTGGCTCGAATTCCACAGCGGCTGCTGGTGCCCACGGGCGTGCTTGCCGGTGTGTTGACGCTCGGCGGTACCGCCATCGCGTCGCTCAAGGCGACGCTCTCCGTCGATGACATCGAGCCGCTCGGCTCTACGCCCGGGCTCTCGTGGACGATTGGATACGCTGCGAATGCGCGGGGCGATGTCGCCGGCTACGGCTACCGGCCGTCGGTCCCGGGCAGCACCTACGGCTACGTGCCGACGCACGCACTCGGCGGGGGCGCTCCGATGCCGATGACGCTGCCGACGGATGCCGCGCACCCGGTGTCGAAGTCGTACTATGCGCTCGCGCTGGACATCGCGGAAAACGGCGCGGTCGCCGGACACACGCGCCGCTACATCGTGAACGGGACGTCCTACACGTCCACGACGCATGCGATGCTCTGGGATGCGAGCGGGACCCATCGCGTGCTCCCTTCGGGCGACGCCATGGCGAACGGATGGAGCTACTCCGAGGCGACGGCCATCAGCCCGTCCGGGCGGTACGTCACGGGCAAGGCCTGGTTCAGCGGTCCAGGCAATCAGCCGACGCGCTGGACCGTCGGCGACGCCGCCCCGGTACGGCTGACCCCCGGCGGGGCGTCGACCGCCTACGTATACGACGTGAACGACGACGGCATCGCCGTCGGCGAGATCTCTTCGGGAGGGCGGTGGCGGGCGGGCCGCTGGAGTGCTGACGGGCAGTCGGTCGTGGCGCTCGGCGACCTGACCCCCGAGGGTGCGACGTCCCCGACGTACGGCTCCTCGGCGGCGTACGGGGTGATGTCGGATGGTAGTGCGGTCGGCCATCAGCTCATCGATCCGGACGGCGCCGGCACCGCGCCCTCCCGCTATTACGCCGTGCGGTGGAATGCGAACGGTGATGCCACCGACATCTCGCCCGATGGCGTGGTGAGCGCCCGCGCGTATGGCGGCAATGCCGAGGGCCTGGCGCTCGTGTATGCGTGCCTGCCCGATGCGACGTGCGCGTACGGGGTCGCCTACGACGGGAGCTTCAGCCCGGTGAGCGGCGGCGGTCTCGCGACGGCGATGCAGAGCCTGTCGCCGTCCGCGAGCAACACCGCATTCCTGGCGGGCTACGCGTTCGTCGCCGGCCAGCAGCAGATGGCACGGTGGCGCATGTCCCTCGCGATCCTGAATCGCCCGCCGGTCGTCACGTTCGCCGCGGACACCGTGCATGGGCAGGAGGGCAGCGGTGTCCTCGTCACGGCGACGGTGACGGACTCCGATGGCCCCGGCCCGCTCACCTATGCGTGGGACGTGACCGACGACGGCGTGGATGACTTCTCCGTCATCACCAGCACCCCGTCGCACGCATTCGTCCCGCGCGACGACGGGATCGTCACGTTCCGCTTGCGCGCGACCGACGGCGCCGGGGCGACGAGCGATCCTGCCTCGGTCATCATCGACGTCGCCAACGTCGCGCCGATGATCACGGCACTCGAGCTTCCGAATGCTCCCGTCGCCGTGAACACGGAGATCACGGCCACGGTGCGCTACACCGACCCTGGCGTCGATGACACACATGCCGTGCGATTCACGTGGGACTGGGATCCGGAGGCCGGCGTCGCCGCCGCCGATGCCGTCTCGACGAACGAAACCGGCACGGCGGGAAGTTCCGTGTCCGGCACGATGTACGACCGCCCGGGGGTCTATACCGTCCGCGTCACGGTGACCGACGATGACGGTGACACCGGCGAGCGTGTCAGCACCGCCGATCTCCCGGCGTACGTCGTCGTGTACGATCCCCTCGCGGGCTTCGTCACCGGCGGCGGATCGCTGCAGTCCCCGGCGGGCGCCTGCCACCTCGCGAGCTGCACGTCCACCACGGCCGGGGCCGCGGATTTCAGCCTCGTCGCCAGGTACCCCAAGGGGGCGACGGCGGCGGCCGGGAACCTCGACTTCACGTTCCCCGCGGGCAATCTGGCCTTCCAGAGCACGAGCTATCGCTGGCTCGTGGTCAACGGCGCCTACGCGCAGTTCAGCGGCGAAGGCACCATCAACGGGGCCGGGCGTTTCGGCTTCCTGGCGACGGCGCGCGACGGGCAGGAGCCTGGTGGCGGAGGAACCGACGGGCTTCGCATCAGGATCTGGGCGATCGAGGCCGACGGCAGCGAAGGGGCGGTCGTCTATGACAACCGGATCGGACAGCTCGAGGACTCACAGGCGGCCACGATCCCGAGTGGCGGCAACATCGTCATCCACACGAAGTGAACGGGACCACACGACGCATCGACGGAGAACGACTGACATGACAACGATCCATTCGATGGGCGCGCGTGCGAGTCTCGGAGCGCGGGCGGTGTTGCCGCGATTCGCACTCGGTGCGCTTCTCCTCGGCGCCGGCTGCGCCGACCCCGTAGCGCAGGAGAGCCCCGCCAGGCCGGTGACGGAGAGCAGCCTGACCGTCGCCATCGTGGAGGGCATGAGCCTGCAATGCCCGCCACGGCCGAACGTCACGGCGAAGTCGGTGAGCCCTGGCACGCGGTTCGACGTCAATCGCAACGGCATCGTCTGCGTGGAGCGCGTCGGTCCGCCGGACATGCCACAGGGCCCCGGAGCGCCGCCGCCGATCGAGAGCGACGACGAGCTGTTCCCGGTACCGTAGGCGGGAACGCGATAACCACCGATAACGACGTAGCACGGGACGCCCCCGGTGCCATCCGCGAGATGGCGCCGGGGGCTTCCTGCGTCGGTGGGGTGCAATTGCGTCCGAGCAAGAACAGATACCGGCTATTCGCATGTCGGTGTTACCACTTGCGCGGTCTTGCATTCGTCGCGCGCCGCCCTCATGGTGTGCCCCCCCGATCCGCGATCGCGACCACCCCGCACACCCCTTACACCGGAGTCTCTCGTGCCTCGACATCCACAGCGCCGGCTTGTGCCTGGTGGCGTCCTCGCTGGCACCCTGATGCTCGCCGGTACCGCCGTCGCGGCGATCGTCGCGACGCTCGCCATCGATGCAGTACAACCACTGGGACCCACGCCGGGGTTCACCTACACGACCGGCACCACCGCAAACGGCGCCGGCGGCGTCGCAGGTTACGGCAACAAGCTGCAGGCCGCGGGGAATCCGTGGGGCACGCTGCCTGTTCGTTCACTGGGAGGCGGCGCTCCCGTGGTGCTGCCACTACCCGCCGACGCGGCCCAGCCGACATCCGGCCGTGCCCATGCGATGCCCGAGGACATGGCGGAGGATGGAACGGTCGTCGGCGTCGTGCGCCGATACGTGACGGGATCGAATCAGTTCACGAATCACGCGATCCTGTGGGATGCCGCCGGCAGCTATCGCATCCTGCCTCCAGGGGACGTGCAGGCCGATGGATGGAGCTTCTCCGAGGCGCTCGCCGTCAGCCCGTCGGGGGCGCACGTCGTGGGCCGTGCGTGGTACAACGGCGCGGGCTACGCCCCGGTTCGCTGGAGCACCGGGAGCTCCACCCCCCTGCGGCTGTCGATGGCGGGCGCATCGAACGCGCTCATCTATGACGTGAACGATGGCGGTGTCGCCGTCGGGGAAGTCTTCGCCGCCGGGCGGTGGCGGGCCGGCCGCTGGAGCGCCGACGGGATGACGCTGGTGACGCTCCCGGACCTCGTGCCGAGCGGTGCCACCTCGCCGGTATACGGGAACGGTGCGGCGGTCAGCGTGCTGCCCGATGGCAGTGTGGTGGGCTATCTCACGGTCGATCCCGACGGATCGGGACCGGCGGGGACCCGGCCCTACGCGGTGCGATGGAGTCCGGACGGCGTCGCCGCCGACATCTCCCCAGTGGGGGCCACGTATGCACGCCCGGTCGGTGCAAATGCTGACGGAATGGTCCACCTGATGGCGTGTCACCCCGGGCCGGGATGCCGCTACGGCGTGGCGTACGAGGGGACCTTCCAGATGCCCGCTGGCGGCGGACCGACGTCAGAGATGCGCAATCTCTCGCCGAGCGTCGGCGGCGTCGCATACCTCACCGGTTACGCCTACGTCTCCGGCCAGCAGCAGATGGCCCGCTGGCGCCTCGCGCTCAGCGCGGTGAACGCGGCGCCCGTGGTCTCCTTCGCCACCAATCCCATTCCGGCACAGGAAGGCTCCGGAGTGCTGGTCACCGCCACCGTCTCGGATCCGGACGGGCCGTCGCCACTGACGTATGCCTGGGACCTGACCGACGACGGCATCGACGACTTCACGACCGCCACGAGCACGCCATCGTACGCGTTCGTCCCGAATGACAACGGCACTCGCACGCTGCGGATGCGTGCGACCGACGGCGCGGGGGCGGTGAGTGACCCGGCGGTGGTCACGGTGAACGTGGCGAACGTTGCGCCGACGGCGACGTTCGGTGCCGCCCCTGCCACGGTGAACGAAGGCTCGTCCTTCGCCCTCACGCTGGGCAACCCGGACGATCCCTCGAGCGTCGATGCCGCGGCCGGCTTCGCCTATGCCTTCGACTGCGGCGCCGGCAGCGGGCTCGGTGCCTTCTCCGCGCTGTCCACGGCGACGCCCGCGACGCAGGCGTGCGGCACCAGCGACAACGGCACGCGCGCCGTGCACGGCGCGATCCGGGACAAGGACGGCGGCACCACGACCTACGGTCCCACGAGCGTGACGATCACCAACGTCGCACCGACGGTGACCGCACTGGAACTCCCGACCGCGCCGGTGGCCGTCAACACCGCCATCGCGGGGACCGCGCGGTATTCCGACCCCGGGACGGGCGATACGCACACCGCGCAGTTCATCTGGGATTGGGATCTCGCGAGCAACACGGCGGCGGTAGGTGCCGGTACGTCGGCCGCGACCGGCACTGGAGGAAGCGCGACGGGCGGCACGACGTACGGCGCGGCCGGCGTCTACACGGTGCAGGTGGCGGTGACCGACGACGACGGCGGCGTGGGAACGCGCGTCAGCAACGCCGACCTTCCCGCCTACGTCGTGGTGTACGATCCGTCGGCGGGATTCGTGACCGGTGGCGGCTGGATCCACTCACCGTCCGGTGCCTGTCTCCTCGCCGACTGCACCGCGACCACCGAGGGCAAGGCGACGTTCGGCTTCGTGTCCCGCTACGCCAGGGGTGCGACGACGCCGAGCGGCAACACGGAATTCCAGTTCCACGCCGGCAACCTGAACTTCCGGAGCACGACCTATCAGTGGCTCGTCATCAGCGGAGCGCGTGCGCAATACAAGGGTGAGGGCACCATCAACGGGGCCGGCCGCTACGGGTTCCTCCTGACCGCGCGCGACGGACAGGTGTCCGGCGGCGGTGGCGCGGACGGCTTCCGCATCAAGATCTGGATGATCAATGCCGACGGTAGCGACGGCAGCGTCGTCTACGACAACCGCATCGCCGAAGCCGAGGACTCGGACGCAACCACCGTCCTCGGTGGCGGAAGCATCGTCATCCATGCCCGGTGACCTTCGGCCCCAACTTCTCGAGAGGAGCATCGTTCTCATGAACCCGTTTCAGGTAGCACGAGAAGTCGCCATGCGCGCGGCCCTTCGGGCCGTTCGTCGGCCATGGTTCGGGCTGGCGAGCGTCCTGCTGGTTGCCGCTTGTGCCGAACCGACGACGCGGCGCAGCCAGGTTTCAGCCACAGACGTCCAGGCTACGGTCGCGGTCAGCGATGGCATGAGTCTCCAGTGCCCGCCGGGACCCGGGTACGTCGCGAAGCAGGTCGACCCGGGCACGGGGCTCGACGCCAACGGCAACGGCGTGATATGCGTGGAACGCACCGCGCTGCCCGACATGCCGGCGCTCGACGTGGTGCCGCCGGACGCGCCGCCGCCGGTCGAGAGCGACGACTCCCTGTTCCCGATCGATCCAGCGGCGACGCAGTAGCGGCGCCCGGCGAACGCCGCGCTCGCGATCCCAACGAAAAGGGCCCGGGTCCAGCAATGGACCCGGGCCCTTTCCTAGTGCGCGCCGGTCTCGTCGTGGGCGGCGTCGACGGGTTTCGATTCCGGGGAGCCGTGCTGGCGCAGGAAGATCGTGAACACGACCATCGCGGCGATGGCGAGGAACTCGCTCTGCCAGTTCTGGAAGGACTCGAACCAGAAGCGGGACGTGGTCATGTAGCCGAGCGCCGTGACGCGCTCCGGCGTCGCGTGCGTCGCCTGCTCCTCATTGTACGCACCGGCCCCGCCGACGGCATGCAGCAGCAGCGAGACGAGGAAAAGCGCCGTGAAGGTGAGGCCAAGGGAACGCCGGTAGAGTGCGAGCACGATCCCGCCCCGCCGAACGGGCCACGGCGCGCCAGGACGTTTCGGATCCGGATCCCGGTCGACCGGTTCGTCCTTCGCGGGATCCTTGGACTCGGCGGATCCCTTCTGGAACAGGACGGCGGTGAGCAGCACGTACGTCGCCATCTGGAGGAACTCGCTCTCCCAGTTCTCCATCGTGGCCTCGAGAAACTCGGGACTTGCGACGTACGCCGTGAAGCCGACCGTGGGCTGGCCGTGCTCGCGCTGCTCCTCGTTGTAGTGGCGGTGCCCCACCATGCTCTGGCCGGCAATGGCAAGGACGAACATCGCGACCAGCACGATCGAGAGGCCGTTGTTGCGCCAGACCTTCTTCATGGGAGTCCTCGGACGGGATCGTCGAGGACCCGGTGCAACACCTGCGCCGGGGCTGGTCGCCCCGGGCCGCTCAGCCGCCGAAGAAGAGCGTCCGCGCGAGCTTGCGCAGCACGCCCCCGGCGGCGCGGGTGCCGGCGTCCGGCTTGCGCGCCCCGGTGGGCCAGAAGGCCATCGCCACCTGCCCGAGCCGGATGACGGAGCCCGCGGCGAGCGCCCGCTCACCGGCCACGCGGTAGCCGTCGACGTACGTACCGTTGACCGACCGCAGATCGGTCAGGTACCACGTGTCGCCCTTGAGGAGGAGCGTGGCATGCGATGCGGCGACGCTCTCGTCGTCGACGCTGACGTCGTTGTGCGTCCCGCGGCCGAGCGCGCAGACCGGGCGATCGATGGCGTACAGTGTCCGGTCCCCCCGGCCGCGAACGATCTCGAGCTCCGCGAGCGGCGCCGACGCCATGCCGTTCGCGCGCGTCGCCGTACCGCCATTCAGGCGCGCGGCGAGCGCGGGATCGATGTAATCGAACCGAAAGTGCTCATCGCCGAACGCGATCGTATCGCCGGGATTCAGCGGCGTCATGCCGGACACCCGGGTCCCGTTGATGAACGTCCCGTTGGTGCTCTCGTCGGCGAGGGCGTAGCCGCTCCCTTCCGCGCAGATGAGCGCGTGACGTCGGGAGACGCCCTTCCCCGTGAGTACGACGTCCGCGTCCTCGCTCCGGCCGATCACGAGGCCGCGAGTCGCGAGTCGGAAGATCCTGCCGGAATCCAGCGCGATCAGCGCGGCGGGACGGGTCGGGGCCCCGATGGCGGTGATCACCTGCGTCGCCAGCTCGGATTCCTTCCGGCGGCGCGGCACACCCGGCGCAGCAGCCTCCGCGGCCGCGGCGTGCGCATAATAGGTCATACGGACGTTTCCCACCTGGATGATTGCGCCCTCGGTGAGGTCGCTGGGGGCCGCACCGAGCATCGCCCCGTTCAGCGCCAGGGCGACCCGCGAAGAAAGACGCTGGATCGTCGGCGGCGCGTCATCGCTGACCGTGATGATACCGACGAGGGGATAGGTCGAGAGCTGGGACAGCCGAACGGAGTCGGGAGCATCGCCGCCGATCGAGTTGTTCCCGGCGAGGAGCTCACACTGTTCGCGTTCGGTGAGGAGGATCGGCATGGCGGGATCGGGGTGCAGTCGGCGGCGCGGCGGACGCACGCGCTCCTCCGGTCGAGACGCCCGGCGACCGTACGGGGTCACCCAGATGCGACAATGATGGCGACCCCGGCGGTGCCGAGCGTCGGCCGGCGTCACAATTCCCGTGTGATCGAAGCCATTGCAGGCGCCCGCGTCACTGCGGGGGCACGAGCCTGTACACCCTCCCGGTCGTCCCCGTGGGGCCCAGCGCATCGCTCGCCGCCACGTACAACTCGCCGCGGTCGTCCACGCCGAACCCCCGGACATAGTGGCCCAGGCGGCCGCCGGTGCGGTTCTGCACCGTGAGGTGGTGCATCGGCCAGAGCTGCCCGGTCCGCGGGTCGGCGGCGAACAGCGATCCATCGGGCGGCGTGAACCGGCGGCTGAAGTCCCCGAAGACGTACATCCCCCGGAGCGCGGGCACGTCCGCGCCGCGGTAGACGTGACCGCCGATGACGGTGACGCCCAGCCCATCTGCCTGCCCCGCATTCGCGTACTCGATGATCGGGCTCCGGAGCGGCGTCCCATCCGGCTCCGATGTCGGGCAGGTCGTCGGCGACGTCGTGTTGCTCTCCGCGTCGAAGCAGTGCGTGCCCTCTCGGACGTTCCAGCCGTAGTTGCCGCCGCGGATCACGATGCTCACCTCTTCCCACAACCCCTGCCCCGCATCGCCGACGAACAGGCGGCGCGCGCCTTCG
>DASTYL010000176.1:0-2939 GCA_035764975.1 Gemmatimonadaceae bacterium
CGCGCCTCCGGGACACCCCCATCGTCGACCTCACGCTCGAGGTCATGCGCCGTGTCGCGAAGGCCGATCTCGCCGCCACGGCTGCGTTCAGCACGGATGCGGCGCTCGGGCCCGGGCAGGTCACCGTCGCGCAGGTCGCCGCACTCTATCCGTATGAGAACACCCTCCGCTCCGTACGGATCTCGGGACGACAGCTGCGGGAGTACCTGGAGGACAGCAGCCGGTTCTATCGGCAGACCGCCGACGGCCGCCCCGAAGCCGACCCCGCCGTCCCGGGCTACAACTTCGACATCGTCGCCGGGGCGGAATACGTCCTCGACCTGTCGAAGCCGGTCGGACAGCGGGTGACGACGCTGACGCGCAATGGTCGGCCGATCGCGGATACCGACACCTTCACGATGGCGCTCAACAACTACCGCCAGACCGGTGGCGGCGGGTACGCGATGCTCGCCGGCGCGCCGGTGGCGTTCGAGAGCACGGAGGGCATCCGCGAGATGCTCATCGAGGAGGTTCGGGGGAAGGGAACGATCCGCGAGGAGGATTACCACCGGGAGAACTGGTGGATCGCCGGGGTCGGTCGCCCGGCGTCCGTCGTGCGCGACACGATTCCTCGCCCCGAAGCCGCCATCCCGGTGAGCAAGGCGCCCGCGGCCGGCACCGTTCTCCGCATCATCTCCACCAACGACTTCCACGGGTCCTTCGAGCCTCGCGCCGACAGCCGCGGCACGATGCGCGGCGGGGCCGCGCACCTCGCGGCAGCCATCCGCGATGCCCGGGAGGCGTGCGTCGCCCCCCGCTGTCAGTCGCTGCTCCTCGATGGCGGTGACATGTTCCAGGGGACGCCGGCGTCCAACCTCGCGTTCGGCCGGCCGGTGGTTGAGCTCTACAACGCGCTCGGCTACGCCGCGGCGGCGCTCGGCAATCACGAGTTCGACTGGGGGCAGGACACGCTGCGGGCCCGGATGCGGCAGGCGCGTCATGCGGTGCTCGGCGCGAACGCGCGCTATGAGGACGGCCGCGACGTGCCGTGGATTCGCAACGATACCATCGTGACGCGCGGGCCGCTTCGCGTCGGCATCATCGGGATTGCGACGACCGAGACCAAGCGCACCACCGCGGCGAAGCACACGATCGGGCTGCGCTTCGATGCGCCGGCCCCCATCGTCGACAGCATCGCGAAGGACCTGCGCGGACGTGGGGTGGATGCCGTTGTGGTCGTCGCCCACGCCGGCGGGTGGTGCGATTCCACGTGCAGCGGCGAGATCATCGACTTTGCGCGCGCGCTGCGCGAGCCGGTGGACGCGATCGTCAGCGGGCATTCGCATACGGCGATAGACGAGGAGGTGAACGGCATCCCGATCGTGCAGGCGCGCTCGCATGCCAGGGCGTACGCGGTGCTCGACGTCCCGCTGCGGCGGCCGGCCGGCCAGCGTGGTGGCGAGGCCGAGATCCGCGACGTGCTCACCGACAGCATCGTTCCCGATCCCGCGGCGCAGCGACTGATCGATGCCGCGACGGCACCGGTCCGGACACTGGTGGAACGGCGTGTCGCGGAGATCCGGGACCCCATGCCGCGCGAAGCCGACGAGCAGTACCCGCTCGGCAACCTGATCGCGGACGCGCAGCGCTGGGCGGGGAAGGGTGACGTCTCGATCATGAACAACGGCGGCATCCGCGCCGACCTGCGCGCCGGTACCGCGACCTACGGGTCGCTGTTCGAGGTGCAGCCCTTCGCGAACCGCCTCATGCGCGTCACCGTGCCGGGGACGGCGCTCCGTGCGTACTTCGAGCGGCTCGTCCGGTCGAACCGGCCGCGGGTGCACGTGAGCGGCGTGCGGCTCGAGTTCGACACCACCCGCGCGGCCGGTTCGCGGCTCGTCTCGGCCACGCTGGCCGACGGGTCGCCGCTGGCCGATGAGCGCAGGTATACGGTCGTGCTGAGCGATTTCCTCTTCTCCGGCGGTGATGGCCTCGGGCTCGCCGACGCTGCGACGTCGGCCGAGGACCTCGGGCTCGTCGATCTCGATGTGCTGATCGACTACGTCAGGTCGCTGCCGCAGCCGGTCGAGCCGCCAGCCGACCTCCGCCTCGTCCCGAGGGGGAAGTGAGCACCATTCCGATGCCCGTGCCCTCGGTGCCGGCGATTCCACGCGACGTCCTGCGGCGCCTGCCGAAGGCGGAGCTGCATTGCCATCTCGACGGGTCGGTGCGTCCGCAGACGCTGCTCGACCTGGGCGGGGAGCTCGGGATCCGCATGCCTCGCATGGACGCGGAGGGGCTCAGGAACTACATGCGCGTGGACGACGCGCGGAATCTCGAGGACTATCTCGCGCGCTTCGAGATCACGCTCGCCGTGATGCAGACCGCCGCCGCGCTGGAGCGGATCGCGTACGAGCTCGTCGAGGACGCCGCGCGTGATGGCGTGCAGTACCTCGAGATGCGGTACGCGCCGGTGCTCAACACGCGCGACGGGCTCGAGATGCACGACGTGGTCGAGGCCACGCTGCGGGGCGTCGAGCGGGCGGAGCGGGACCACGGCACCGTGGCGCGCGTGATCGTCTGTGCGCTTCGGCATCAGCCGGTCGCGACGGCGATCGCCCACGCGGAGCTCGCGGTGGCGTACCGGGATCGCGGCGTCGTCGGGTTCGATCTCGCCGGCGGCGAGGCAGGCAATCCGCCGAGCCGGTATGCCGAGGCGTTCCGGCTCGCGCAGCGCCACGACGTGCGGTGCACCTGCCACGCAGGCGAGGGCGCCGGTGCCGACTCCGTACGCGACGCCCTGTTCGGCTGCTCGGTGCACCGCCTCGGGCACGCCACCCGGCTCATCGAGGATCGCGCGCTCGTGGACTATGCCTGCGAGAACCGTGTCCCGCTCGAGATCTGTCTCACGAGCAACGTCCAGACGCATGCGACGGAGTCGCTTCGGCGCCATCCCTTCC
>DASTYL010000177.1:0-18031 GCA_035764975.1 Gemmatimonadaceae bacterium
AGCACGACGTGCGCGCCGAGGGCTCCGGTGCCGTTGGCGTCGCGGCGGTGCTGGAGCGCGCCGTCAGGATCGCGCGCTTTCCCGCCACGGTGATCGTGAGCGGGGGGAACATCGATGCGGAGAAGCTCGAACGGATCGTGACGCTTCACTCGTGATCCGTGAACGGTGCTCCATGACTGCGCCTGCA
Organism: Gemmatimonadaceae bacterium; assembly: GCA_035764975.1. GTDB lineage: Bacteria > Gemmatimonadota > Gemmatimonadetes > Gemmatimonadales > Gemmatimonadaceae > JACDHQ01. The sequence goes on from DASTYL010000177.1 coordinate 188, forward strand.
GTCACGGAGCATGGTTCACGGATCACGAATCACCGCGCGTAGGCGCGCGGCGCGCCGCCCTCACGGACGCTCGACGTTCTCCTCGCCGCGTGCGTTGGCATTGGGCCGATTGCGCTCGCCGCCCAGGGAGCTCACCGAGCCGCCGGTGTTCTGATTCGCCCCGTGGATGCCGACTTCTCGATCGGCCATCATGCCGCCGGTGCCGGCGCGCGAGTTCTGCGTCGCACCACGCGCGCCGCCGGTGGCGCCGAGGTCACGACCCGTCGACGCCGTAGGCGTCTGCGCGCGCCGCGCCGCGCCGCGCGCCTCGCCGCCCTTGCGGCCGATCGCCGCCATGTGCTCACGGTTGCGGCTCACCGCCACGCCGCCCTTCCGTCCCGCGTCGCGCGCTTCGTTCGAGTTGAACTCGTGCGCGGTGCCCTTGGCATGCGCTGCCCGTCCGCCCTTGCTCGCGATCTCGCGCTGCTTCTCGCGATCCATCGACGCGAATCCGCGATTGCTGCGCCCGCGCGAACGGGCGCTCGAGCTGCCTTCGTCGCCGCTGGACGCCCCGCGCATCTCGCTCGTGACCTCGCGCGGGCGCTCCCGGTCGTTCCCGAAGCGGCGGTCGTCATTCTGCTCTCTAATCGCCATCTCCCTCGTCCTCCTCAAGGTGTTGGGTCGGTTCCGTGGCTCCGGCCAGACATCCCGCCATCGGCCCGGGTTCGACACCGACGGGGCCCGGCACCTGGGGCACGCGCTCGGCCGAGGCGTTGCAAGCCATAGGCCGTAGAGCGCGAGCTTCCACATCTGCTGCTCCCGTGCACCGGTGCGCACGATTCAAGCCGCGCAGCATCACGGGCCGAATGTTCCCCATGGGCGGGACTATATTCCGCCACCCATGTCGCTCTCCGTCCACTTCCTCGGCACCAGCGCATCGCGCCCCACGGTCGAACGCAACGTCCCCTCGCTCGCCGTGGTCCGCGAGGGCGAGACGCTGCTCATCGACTGCGGCGAGGGCACCCAGCGCCAGATGATGCGGTACGGGATCGGGTTCTCGCTCTCCGACATCTTCTTCACCCACTACCACGCCGACCACGTGGTGGGTGCGATCGGCCTCCTGCGGACGCTGGCCCTGCAGGGACGCACGGAACCGATGCGCTTCTGGGGCCCCGCCGGGGCGGAACGGATGCTTGGGCGTGCCGTGAGCTTCGGCTTCGATCGGCTGAGCTTCCCCGTCGAGATCACCGAGCTCGCCCCCGATGCGCGCGTGCAACGCAACGGCTACGTCATCGAGGCGTATCCCGTGCAGCATGGTCCCGCCAAGGCGCTGGGCTACGCGATCGTCGAGGAAGAGCGGAAGGGCCGGTTCGACCCTGCCGAGGCGGCGCGCCTGGGCGTGCCCGAAGGGCCGCTGTGGGGACAGCTCCACCGCGGCCTCGCCGTGACCCTACCGGACGGACGAACAGTGTCCCCCGAGACCATCGTGGGCGACCGGCGTCCCGGGCGACGGGTCGTGATCAGCGGCGACACCCGGCCGTGCGACGCGACGGTGGAGGCAGCGCGCGGCGCCGACCTGCTGGTCCACGAGGCGACGTTCGGGCAGGAGGAAGCCGATCGTGCGCGGGAGACGGGCCATTCCACGGCCCGTGAGGCGGCGGAGATCGCGAAGGCCGCCGGCGTGCGGCGTCTCGCCCTCACCCACCTCTCCGCTCGGTACTCGCGCGACGCGACGGAGCTGGAGCGCGAAGCGAAGGCCATCTTCCGCGACGTGACGATCGCGAAGGACGGCCTCGAGCTGGACGTGCCGTTCCGCCTCTGACCGAGGCGGCAGCCCCGCTCAGGCGGGGCGCCCGTTCCCGCGGAGGGGCCCCGCGGCGGTGCGCGGAGCGGTGCGCGTGATCGGCATGGACCGACGGAACAGCGTGGCGATGTCCCCGTCGGTGAGCGCGCCGAGCAGCTTCTCCGGCGCGAGCCGGCCGGTGACGCTCCGTGCCTCGGGCCCCTGACTCAGGACCCAGTTGTACCGATCCTGGCCGGAGGAGTGCCCGTCGGGATGCCGGAACACGATCATGGCGTTGCTGGACCCGGGCAGCGAGACACTCACGGTCCACGCAGTGCCGTCGGAAGACTTGAACGTTTTCATGGGAGGGTTCGGAGCTACGGGGTCATTGCGGCGGTGAGCGGCTTCCGCCCGCCGAAACCCGCATCCAACTCGTGATAGAACTGAACCGACGGCTCACCGAGCCGCCAGCAGAGCCACACCTGTCGCCCTTCGACCACGGCCGGGAAGTCGATCAGGCCGAGTCGCCGGTCCTTGAGGACGATGCCGAGGCGGTGCAGCTCCCCCTCGAAGGCATCGATGTCGCGCGCCAGCACCTGCGCTTCCCGCTCCAGCTCCGTCGCGCGGGCATCCGGGGCGTCGGCCCGTACCGCCGAGGCGAGCAGGTCGAGCTCGAGGATCCGCTCCCGCCACCGCTGGTGGCTGACGACGATGTCCTCGACGATCCGCCGCACGAGCGGCAGTGTGCGGTTGGCCCGCTCGACCGTGTACGACTGCGACATGGCGGGGAAGTTAACGAGGCCGGTCCGGCGCAGGCACCGGAGATTCCCCGAGCCGGCGCTCGGACTCCCGCTCCTCGAGCCGCCGGCGGCGGCGCTCCCGGGCGGCCTCGAACCGCCGGACCTCGTCGTCGGTCTCGGGCCGGAGCTCCGGCACCGGGATCGGGCGCCCGTTCCGGTCGATCGCGACGAAGGTGAGATAGCACGAGTTCGTGTGCCGGCGGGTCCCTCGCAGCAGGTCCTCGGCCTCCACACGCACGCCGACTTCCATCGACGTCCGGCCGGCGTAGTTCACGCTGGCCTTCATCACCACGAGGTCGCCCACGTGGATGGGCTCGCGGAAGTCCACGCGGTCGATCGACACCGTGACGACGCTGGTGCGGGAATGCCGGAACGCCGCGATGGCCGCGACCTTGTCCATCATCGACAGGATCACCCCGCCGAACACATGGCCCAGGTTGTTGGCATCCTGCGGCATCATGAGCTCGGAGGATTCGTGCTGGCTCTCGCGGACCGTCTTGATGATTCGCATGGTGGGATGATCGGGAACGCGCCTCAGGCGCGGAAACGTGCACCGGCGGGCTTGCGCGCCGTGGCACGGCGCGGTGCCGCGCCCGGTGTGAACGCGGCGGTGCGCGTCATGTCGTCGTAGAAGACCGCTTCGTTGAACGCCCGGGAAAGCCCGCGCCGGGTCACGCTGTCCATCGCCGGGCTGTCGAGCCAGAGGATGTGATGCACCGGAGCCTGCACGGTGCCGACGACCCAGGTGCGACCGCGGGCGTCCTCGACCACGAGCCTGGCGCGATCGTCCGCGACGCCCGCGTCCTCCGCCGTCACCACGTACCGGCGGTGTTCCCACCGGGCCGCGGGGAGCTCCGGGCTGGCGTCGGGCAGCGTCCGACGCAGGTCGGTCCACCAGGGAGCGAGGGGCATCGGGACCGGGGACACCGGGATGGCCACGTCGCCGACGGCGCCCTCCCCCGTGCCCGGCACGAAGAACTTCACCGCCGGCACGGCCGCGTCACCTTCGATCGTGAAGCTCGACGGATCGAAGTCGAAGCGGCGGATGGAGCCCGCGATCCGCTCGGCGCGCTCGTCGCCGGACATCAGGAGCGAGTCCACCGTCTCGCGGTACTGACGTCGGGCGGCCGCCACCGCGCGCCGCTCCGCCATCCGGCCGAACAGGTCGCCGACCGTTACCTGGCGGCCACTCCGCAGGTCGACGACGCCGCGCCGGGTCGTGTGCCAGGGGTGGGATTCCTCGGCTTCGACGTCGACGTGGTACTCGAACGAGAGGTACGGGCCGTGGACCGAGACGACGGACACCTCGGCGGTGGCGGCGGCGAGCGGATCGTCGGACTCGGCATCCGTCGGCTCGAGGAGGCGCGCATGCGGATGCTCGGCGGCCCACCGCCGGGCGAACTGCGGCACGATGGTGTCCTCGAAGACGAGGACGGAGTCCCCGCGAAGCAGGTCCCGCCGCCAGACGCGCTGCCCCACGAAGACCGCTTCGTCGTACGAGCGATCGTCGTCGGTGACGTACACCTCGTGGAAGCGGCCGTCGAAGCGCGCGAGCAGGATGGGCGACGCGCGGAGCCGCAGCTCGCCGCCGCCGGCGCGGATCCAGTATGTGGAATCGCCGGCAGCCACGAGGAATTCCGCGGCGGGCGGCGCTGGCGGCGGCGTGTCTCCGCACGACGTGACGAGCGTCACCAGCGCCAGAGCGGCAGCGAGTCGGCGGACCGAGGCGCGAGCGGAGAGCATCGCTGGCAAATATACTGCAACTCGGCCGTACGCCGGCGGCCGGACCCCGGCGTGGCCCTAGATTTCCCTGCGGGCCCGTCCCCGATCGCCGTCCACCCTTTCGCCATCGCCGACCCGATGTCCTTCACCGTTTCCGTTCGCCCGGCTCGCCGGGCCGTCGCGCTGGGATTCGTCGCGCTGACCGCCGCCTGCGCGGCAGAATCGTCGCGCGGCGTCGACTCCGCCGGCGTGGCCAGGCCGGCCGGGATCGTGGACTCCGCCGCGGGCACGACGATCCCTGCCGCCGCCGACACGCTCCGCGCCCCGGCAGCGTCGGGTCCGCACGCCGCTCGCCTCGCCGAGCTGCGCAATCCGGCGAGCTCGCCGGTGCTGCGCGGGCTGTACGTCAATCGCTTCGCGGCGCACAGCTCGCGCCGGATGAAGTGGCTCCTCGGCGTCGCCGACTCGACCGAGATCAACGCGCTCGTCGTGGACGTGAAGGACGAGTTCGGGCTGAACTACCGGCCCGCCAACGCCGCATACCAGAAATACATCAGCAAGGACCACGGGATCATCCGCAACGTCAAGGCGCTCACGGACAGCATCCATGCGCACGGCGTCGTCGCGATCGCACGCATCGTGGTGTTCAAGGATCCCGCCGCGGCCGCGCTCAACGAGGCGTGGACCATCCGCCGGCCGGATGGCACCGTCTGGCGCGACGAGAAGGGCAACGCGTGGGTCAACCCGTACCACCGCGACGTGTGGGAGTACAACTTCGCGGTGGCCGAGGAGCTCGTCCGACTCGGCTTCGATGAGATCCAGTGGGATTACATCCGCTTCCCCGAGCCGTACAGCCGCCTGCCGAAGCAGGTCTTCCCCGGCGCGAACGGCATCACGAAGCCGGACAACCTCGCGAACTTCCTGAAGCTCGCGCAGGAGCGCATGCACAAGGCGGGAGTCCGCTCGACGGCCGACGTCTTCGGTCTCGTGACGACGGTGCGCGGACCGCTCGAGATCGGCCAGTGGTGGGAAAAGGTCGCGCCGGTGACGGACGTGCTGCTGCCGATGACCTATCCCTCGCACTATCCGCGGGGCTCCTACGGCGTCGCGCGGCCGAACGCGGAGCCGTACCGGATCGTGAAGGCGGCGATCGACGGCGCGCGCGAACGGAACCAGAAGCTCGGCATCACGGACGCGGAGCACGTGCGTCCGTGGATCCAGGCGTTCAGCCTCGGCCAGCCGCCGTACGACCACACGCACGTGATGGAGCAGAAGCGCGCCATCTACGATGCGGGATTCAAGGGCTGGGTGCTCTGGCACCCGGGGTCGAAGTACGAGCCGTTCATCCAGGGCCTGGAAAAGGAGACGCCCTGACCCCGGTGCTCAGCGCGCCGCGACGATCTCCCTGACGCCGTCGATGAGGCGGTCGACTTCCTCCGCCGTCGTGTAGCACGCGGCGCCGGCGCGGACGAATCCATCATGCGCCTGGCCGTACCGCTCCACGACGGTTGCCGCGTAGAAGTCGCCGTTCGAGACGAAGATGCCGCGATCGGCCAGTCCGGTCGCGACGCGACCGGTGGAGATGCCGTCCACGGTGAATGCGACCGTCGGCGTGCGATCGGTGTCGGGCTGCGGCCCGTACAGCCGCACGCCGTCGATCGCCTCCAGGCCCTGCCACAGGCGCGTCACGAGGGCATCGCCCCGCCGATGCAGCTCCGCGTAGGTCGCGCGGAGCGCCTCGCGCCGGTTCGCCAGCCCCGAGAGCGACGCCAGGAAGTTCACGGCAGCCGCGGCGCCGACCATCGACTCATGTGACTGCGTGCCGAGCTCCATCTTCTCCGGCGCGGTGTTCGGTGCGGGAGCGAGCCTGGGCACGTCGAGCGACTCCAGCAGATCGAGCCGGCCGTAGAGGATGCCGATGTGCGGGCCGTAGAACTTGTACGCGGAACAGGCGAGGAAGTCGCAGCCGATCGCCTGCACGTCCACGAGGTTGTGCGGCGCGAAGTGGACGGCGTCGACGAAGCTCAGCGCGCCGGCCGCCCGCGCCATCTCGCACGCGCGGTGCACGTCGGTGACGGTCCCGATGGCGTTGGACGCCGCGCCCACGGCGACGAGCCGCGTGCGCGGGCCGATCTGTGCGGCGAGGTGGTCCCAGTCCAGGCGGCCGTCCTCGAGCCGCATGCGCGCCGTCCGGAGCACGATGCCCCGCTCCTTCTCCAGCGCCTGCCACGGCGCGACGTTCGCGTGGTGATCGAGCTCGGTGATGACGACTTCGTCACCCGCCTCCCACCCCCGGCCCAGCGCGCGGGCGAGGTGAAAGGTCAGCGACGTCATGTTCTGGCCGAAGGCGATCTCGTCGGCCGTCGCGTTCAGGAGATCCGCCAGGGCCTGCCGTGCGTCCTGGATGGCTTCGTCCGTCTCGGCACTCGACGGATAGAGCCAGTGCGTGTTCGCGTTGTGATTGAACAGGTAGTCGGCCATGAGGTCCACGACGAGGCGTGGCACCTGCGTGCCGCCCGGACCGTCGAAGTAGGCGACGGGATGTCCGGCGTGGATCCGTTCCAGCGCGGGGAAATGCGAGCGGATCTCCTCGACGCTGAGGACGCCGCCGGGATGCGCGGTCGTGCTGGATGCGGTCGCAGTCATCGGATCTCCACGTTGGCCCACCGTTCGATCATCTTCACCGCCTCGACGTGATCCGCCTCTTCTCCCAGCTCGTTGCGGGCGAGCGTCATGAGCTCGGACGCGAGCTGGAGCAGCGGCGCGAAGACCCGCTCGTCACGGGCCACGCCGGCTGCGATGCGCGTGTCCTTGTCGAGCAGCGCCAGCCGGAACGTGCGCGGGAACGCGCGCGTGATCACGCGCTCGGGGAAGAGATTCATCGACGCGTTCGAGCGCCCGCTCGACGCGTTGATGACGTCCAGCGCGACGTCCGCGCGCACACCGGCACGAGACAGGGCGACGAGGCCTTCCGCGGTGGACAGCACGTGCAGCGCGAGCAGCGCGTTGTTCACCGACTTGAGGGCATGGCCGGCGCCGATGTCGCCGCAGTGCACGATCTTGGAGCCGAAGGACTCGAGCACCGGCCTCACGCGATCGAGCACGGTCTCGCTGCCGCCGCACATGATCGTGAGCGTGCCGTTCTCCGCGCCGATCGTACCCCCGCTCACCGGTGCGTCCATGAAGGCGATGTCGCGCGCCGCCAGCCGCGCCGCGATGCGTCGCGAGGTGGCGGGATCGCCCGACGTGCAGTCCAGGAGCACCGTGCCCGGTCGAAGGGCCTCGTCCAACCCGGCATCCAGGACCGCCTCCACGTCCTGCGACGTCGGAAGGCAGGTGATCACGATGTCGGCCTCGCGGGCGGCATCAGCCGCGGTCGCGGCGACCCTGATGCCGTGCTCCCGCCCGAATGCCTGGGCGACGGTGGGGGTGCGGTTCCAGACGATGGTCTGCGGAAAGGCGGCGGCGAGGCGGCGTGCCATCGGCCGCCCGATGGCGCCGAGGCCGAGGAAAGCAGTGGCGGTCATGGTGGCGGAACGTATGACAGCCGTCGGCGCGACGCTACCTTTCGGTATGGCGCGATTGACCGTTCAGATCGATGGCATGAGCTGCGTGCATTGTGTGCGCGCAGTCACCACGGCGCTCGCCGGGGTGGAAGGGATCACGGCGGCTGACGTCGCCGTCGGTGGCGCGACGATCGAGCACGACGGGCGCGTGACGCTGGAGCAGCTCACGCGCGCGATCGAGGTCGCGGGCTATGAGGTGCGCGGCGGAACGGAGGAGCGGCGGAGACTGCCGGTGCTGTGACCCGACCGGGTCACAGACTCGCGCTTCGCGCCGCCAGCCCGAGCCCGTACTCGGCCCACCAGACGCCGGCGTTCGGCCCGCCATTGCAGGCGCCATCCGATTCCCCGGGCACCTTCACCCACAGCAGCGCATCGACGAGCGCGTGGCTGCTCTGCGTCGTCGGCAGGTCGCCGAGTGCACGCCCGTCCGGATTGCACCACACACCGTCCGCAGCCGGGCCGAGGCCGTTGCGGCTCGTGTCGATGAGGTAGCGCTTGCCCCCGACACGTGCCGACAGCGCGTTGCCGTACGACACGTTCTCCGACGTCGCCACGAAGTTCGAGACGTTCAGCGCGAACCCCTGCGCGCGCGCGATGCCGGAACGCGTGAGCCGCGCCGCAGCCGTCTCCGTGGATAGCCAGCGCGGGTGCCCGGCATCGAGGTAGACCATGGCGCCGGCGTCCGACAGCACGTCGACCGCTTCGCGCAGCAGTGTGAAGCGCTCTTCCTGGAGGTCGGTGGCGAGGCAGCCCGCACCGGCGATCGCATCCGGCTCGAGGACGACGACGGCCGTCCGGCCCAGCAGGCCACTCGCGAAGCCGCGGATCCAGCTTCGGTAGCTGTCGGCCCTGGACGCGCCGCCCGCGGAAAACGATCCGCAGTCACGGTGGGGGATGTTGTACGCCACGAAGATGGGGACCTGCCCGGCGACCGAAGCGGCGGAGAGCGTCGCGCTCACCGTGGTCGCTGGATCGCCGGTCCATTCGTTGAGCCAGCGCGCGGTGGGCTGCGCGCCCATTCGCGCCATGAGGTCCGCATCCGCGGGACGGGAGTCGCGCCAGGAATCGGCCTGCCGGAGCGCCGGCGACGACGACGCGACATGTAGACGGAACCCGGCGAGGGCGCTCGACGACGAGGTCGTGGCCCCCTCACGCTTCCGCGCGCCTGCCGGGTCGGTCGGCACGTCGCCGGGCGACGTCATGTCCGCGGTGCCGCAGGCGCCTGCGAACAGGAGCGCGAGCGCGGTGAGACCGCCGTGAACGGCGGAACGACCGCTCGAACCGAGCGGCTGCAGGGCAGCGATGCGCATGACGTGATCTCCGGTTGGCGGAGGTTCGACGATCCCACAGTTGGTGACAGAGGGACGCATCTGTTTACGCCCCCGTAACAACTTGTCCCGCAATCAGTTAGCGAGCCCGACCGTCGGCTGGGAGTGACCCTGGTCCGCCGGCCGTGCGCAGGTCGCTTGTCCTGCCGCCATACCCACGGGTAACTTTGGCCGCCCCATCGGCTTACGCCATCCCGACCCGCCCACTCGCTCCGCGAGGACCCGAGCCATGACGCCACCCCAGCGCTCTCCGGACGAGCTGCCCGTCGCGGCGTTGATCGCTCCGGACATCCTGGCGCTGCTCGAGGAGTCGCCGGCGGACATCGCGACCGAGGTGGAGGAGCTGCACCCCGCCGACCTGGCGGACGTGGCGGAGCTGCTGCCCGAGGACCGGCTGCCCGGCTTCCTGAGCGCGCTCCCGACGGCGCGCGCCGCCGACGTCCTCGAGTACCTCGACGAGGAAGTCCGCACCGCGCTCCTCGAGGCCCTGCCTGCCGAGGTGGCGGCCCAGCTCATCGAGCACATGACGCCCGACGACCGGGCGGACGTCCTCGACGAGCTGGATGAGGAGCGCGCCGAAGAGATCCTCGACGAGATGGACGAGGACAAGGCGGAGGAGACGGAGCAGCTCCTCCGCTACGAGTCGGACGTCGCCGGCGGCCTGATGACGACGGAGTACATCTCCGTCGACGAGAACATCTCCGTCGAGGCCGCGCTCGAGGAAGTGCGCGCCGCCGCGCGCGGCGGCCGGCGCGAGGCGATGTACGCGGTCTACACCAGGGACGCCCAGGGCCGACTGTCGGGCGTCATCTCGCTGCGGGAGCTGCTCGCGGCCACACCGGGCGTGCGCCTCGCGGACGTCGCATGGACGGAGGTGGTCCGGGTTCCGCCGACCGCCGATCGGGAGGAAGTCGCGCGCGCGGCGTCCAACTACGACCTCATCGCGGTGCCGGTCGTGAGCGAATCCGGCCACCTGATGGGGGTCGTGACGGTGGACGACGTCATCGACGCGATCCAGGAAGAGCAGACCGAGGACGTCCAGAAGCTCGGCGGTATGGAGGCGCTCGACGAGCCGTACATGAGCATCGGCTTCGTGGACATGATCCGGAAGCGCGTCGGGTGGCTGTCCATCCTGTTCGTGGGGTCGCTGTTCACCGCCACGGCCATCGGCTTCTTCCAGGGCGCGCTCGACAAGGTCGACGTGCTGACGCTGTTCATTCCGCTCATCATCAGCTCGGGCGGCAACTCGGGATCGCAGGCCACGTCGCTCATCATCCGGGCGATGGCGCTCGGCGAGATTGCGCTGCCCGACTGGTGGCGCGTCGCGCGCCGGGAGTTCCTCTTCGGGGTCACCCTCGGCGTGCTGCTCGGCGTGCTCGGCTTCTTCCGCGTGCTCCTGTGGGAGTGGGCGGGATGGAGCACGGCCGCGAGCAGTCACCCGATGCTGATCGCGCTGACGATCGGCGGCGCGGTGCTCGGCGTCGTGACGTTCGGCTCGCTCGTCGGGTCGATGCTTCCTTTCCTGCTCCGGCGACTCGGGCTCGACCCGGCCAGCGCATCCGCTCCCTTCGTTGCGACGCTGGTGGACGTGACGGGCCTGATGATCTACTTCACGGTCGCGCTGCTCGTGCTGCGCGGCTCGCTGCTCTGAGCGCCCCCATCCGTATCTCCGAGGGACGCGGGATCGCGCTGATCGCCTTCAGCGCCGCCTGCTTCGGCTCGATCGCGATCGCGGTGACGTTCGCGCAGCGCGGTGGCCTGTCGCTCGTCGCGACGCTGGCATGGCGGTATGCCCTCGGTGCGGCCCTGCTCTTCCTCATGGCCGGCCCGACGCGGCGCTCGATGATCGCACGCCGCGGGCTCATGCCCCTCGTCGTGCTCGGTGTGATGCAGGCGCTCGTGGCGGCCCTGAGCCTGTCGGCGCTCTCCTGGATCTCCGCGGCGACGCTGGGATTCCTCTTCTACACGTATCCGGCGTGGATCGCGGTGCTCGCCGCGGTGCGGAAGACCGAGCCCCTCACCGTCCCGCGCATCGTCGCACTCGTCCTCGCCCTCGCGGGGATTGCCGTGATGGTCGGCACGCCCGGCCCCGGCGAGGTGCATCCGATCGGCATCGCGCTGGCGCTCACCTCGGCGCTGCTGTACGCGGTGTACGTGCCGATCCTCGCGCACTACGACCGCGAGCACGGAGGTCCGGCCACCGCGACCTACGGCAGCGCCGGGGCGGCGATCGCCATCGTTGCGGGCGCCGTGGCGTTCCCCGGCCTGACCGGCGGGCTGCACATGCCGCCCGGCATCACGGCGTGGGCGGCCATCATCTTTCTCGCGGTGTTCGCGACGGCAATTGGCTTTCTCGCCTTCCTGCGCGGCCTGGCCGTGATCGGCCCGGTGCGTGCCGCCATCGTCTCGACCGTGGAGCCCTTCTTCACCGCGACGCTGGCGGCGTTGCTGCTGGGTCAGCCGTTGACGCTGGCGACGCTCGCCGGCGGCGTGTGTGTGGCCGCGGCGGTAGTGCTGCTTCAGCGGGCGCACGAGAACGCGAAAGCCGAGCTGCGAAGAACCCTCTCGGCCGAATTGGAGTGATCGGCGGCCGAGGAGCGCATCTACCTGGATGCGATCTCGGATGAGGGCTTCACCGCTTCGGTCGCCGGGTAGAGCGCCCGGCGGTCAGCTCCCCACGACCGCGGGCGCAGGCGCCGCCGGTCTTTCGCGGGCGACATCGACCTTGTCCTCCCAGCGCTCGACCTTGGATTCGTCGAGGAAGCCGACGATCCCCGCCTCGAGCCACGCGTGCTCGCCCTTGAGCACCCGCTGCGACACCTTGTAGAGCGCCGAGTCCGTGGGCCCGTAGAAATCGCGGAAGATGTCGTCGATCCGCCGGCGCGTCTCGCGACAGAAGAGATCCGCGAGCTCGACGGCCTCGCGGTTCCCCTGCTTCGCGAGCATCTGCGCACGCACGCAGACGGCAGCCATCGCGAACAGCGCGGAGCCGATGTCCACCCCGCGGAAGAGCACCGCCTGCCGGCGCTCGAGCTTCGGCCCGATGCGCACCATCGCATGGAACAGGCGCCGCCCGAGCTTGCGCGTGCGGTTCTCTGCCCAGCGGAGGTGCTTCGCGAGACGGCCGAACTCGGCGTACGTGTTCGGGGTGCCGATCCACCGTCCGGGGTACCACGTCGCATAGAAGGGAGCGGCCTTCAGCGCCGTCCGCACCTTGGTCTCGATCGACGTCTCCGGATTGACGATGTCGAACGACATCTTGAAGTGGTGGTCCACCGCCTCGCGGGCGATGAACAGCCGCATGATCTCCGACGAGCCCTCGAAGATCAGGTTGATGCGGAAGTCGCGCATGCCGCGCTCGATCGGGTACGGATGCTCACCGCGCGCACGCAGGGAGTCCGCGGTCTCGTATCCCCGCCCGCCACGGATCTGCAGCGCATCATCGACGATCCGCCATCCGGCCTCGGTGTTCCACATCTTGGCGGTGGCCGCCTCGAGACGGATGTCGTAGTCCCCTTTCTGTGCAAGGCCGACGGCGAGCTGCGCGACCGATTCCATCGCGAAGGTGTCGGCGGCCATCCGCGCGAGCTTCTGCGCGACCGCCTCATGCTTGCCGATGGGGACGCCCCACTGCACGCGCTCGGCCGCCCAGGTCCGGCTGATCTGCAACATCGCCTTGCCGACCCCCGCGCAGCTCGCGGGGAGCGTGAGCCGTCCGGTGTTGAGCGTCGTGAGCGCGAGCTTGAGCCCCTTCCCTTCGCCCCAGAGGATGTTCTCCCGCGGGACCTTCACGTTCGTGAAGCGGATGACGCCGTTCTCGATGGCCTTGAGCCCCATGAAGCGGCAGCGGTGCGCGACTTCGATCCCCGGCGTCTTCGCTTCCACGATGAACGCGGTGATCTGCTTCCGCGGCTTGCCGTTCACCACCACGTCCGGCGTGCGCGCCATCACGACGAAGAGGTCGGCGCGCGTGCCGTTGGTGCACCACAGCTTCTCCCCATTGAGGAGGAAGTGCTGGCCGTCGTCCGTGGGCGTCGCCGTCGTCGCGAGATTCGCCGGATCGCTCCCGGCATCCACCTCGGTGAGTGCGAAGGCCGTGATGGCGCCGGCGGCGATGCGGGGGAAGAACCGCTTCTTCTGCTCGTCCGTGCCGAAGAGCGCGAGCGGCTGCGGGACACCGATGGACTGGCTCGCGGAGAGCAGCGCCGTGAGCGACCCGTCCTTCGTGGTCACCATCTCGATGGCCTTCGTGTAGCTCTGGTACGAGAGGCCGAGGCCGCCGTACTCCACCGGCACCTTGATGCCGAAGGCGCCCATCTCCCGCAGCTCCTGGACGTACTCCTCGGGGATGTGACCCGTGCGGTCGATCATGTCGGAATCGATGCGCTCGAGGAACGCGCGCAGCTTCGCGAAGAATGCGCGGGCGCGCTCCTGTTCCGCCGGATCCACCTTCTCCGGATGCGGGTGGATCAGGTCGAGGCGGAAGCGGCCGAGGTACAGCTCGCGGACGAAGCTCGGCCCGGACCAGTCGCTCTCACGCGCCGCCTCGGCGACGTCACGGGCTTCGCGCTCGGATGCCAGGGAACTCATCGTGTCCTCTTCGGGGAAGGGGCTGACCGACGTGACCCGGCGCCCGGATCACCTGGGCTTTCTCATCGCAATCCCCGCGCCGACGAACGCGACGGTAGAAAAGAAGAACCACTGGAAGGCGTAGCCCAGGTGCGAGCCTTCATCGGTGATGGGGGGAAGGACGACCCGCGCGGGGACGTGATCGCGGCCGGCGTCCGCGGGAACCAGCGCGACCAGATAGACGTCCGCGATGGGATAGGGGACACGTGCCTGCACCGACGCCAGCGTCGCCCGGGGAATGGCGCGCGGCCGCGCCGGATGCACGGGGGTGGCGGGCCCCGGGGTCAGCACCTCGACATAGCCCTCGAACGTCACAGTATCCCCCTCCCGCCAATCGCCGGCGACCGGGGTGGTGGCGTCGGGCGAGTAGACCCAGCCGCGGTTGACCAGGACCGCCGTGTCCCGGCCGGGAATCCGGACCGGTGTGAGATAGTTCACACCGGGAGAGCCCTCGCGCGTACGATTGCCGAGCACGAGCTCGTGCGCGTAGTCGGCGGTGCCGGTGATGCGCGCGCGCCGGAATCGCAGCTCGTCGGGACCGCCGCGGAGTGTCGCGATGTCCACCGCGGGCGTCGCGGATCGCGCGGCCACCGCGGCGTTCCGGATGCGGCGCTCCTTCAGCCGGTCCAGCTGCCAGAAGCCAAGGCGCACGCAGACGGCGCCGATGAGGATGGCGATGGCGCCGAACAGGAAGCGGGATCTCATGGGAGCAAGTTAGCTAAACAGCATCAACTGCTCCCCGAGCTGCTCCGGCAGCACGGGCACCTGGCGCAGCAGCCGTTGCAGATCACGCGCGGACGATGGCGAGTGTCCCGCGAAATGGTTGTTGACATAGACGAACGCGCGAAGCCCCTTCAGCGCGGCCGCCTGGAGACTGCCCCCCCACAGCTCCAGCTCGCGCGTGCGGTCCACCTGGATGCGGGAGTAGTCCACGATCTCACGATCCGGCCCCATGAGGCGGACGTAGTGGAAATCGGTCGTAGGGCGGTCCGCGAGGGCCAGCATCTGCTTGCGAGGGATCCAGCGGCCGTCGGAGAGGGCCAGGGCCACCCGATGCTCGCGCAGCAGGGCGAGAACGCCGTCGTGGATCCAGCCGCGTTGCCGGAACTCGACCGCGAACCGGATGTCATCGGGCAGGCCGGGGAGGAACGCGGCGAGCGCCGGGAGGTGATCCGGGCCGAAGTCCGGACCGAGTTGCATCAGGATGGGCCCCAGGGCCGGCCCGAGCTCGCGCGCGCGGTCGAAGAACTCTGCCGCGACGTCCGCCGCATTGCCGCGGAAGCGCCGCTCGTGCGTGATCTCCTGCGGAAGCTTCAGCGCAAAGACGAATCCCGGCCGGTGCGCGACGCGCGAGCGCCAGGAGCGAAAGGTCTTCGCGGGCGGAATCGCGTAGAAGGTCGAGTCGACTTCCACCGTGTCGAACGCGCGCGCGTACACACTCAGGAAGTCGGCGGGGCGTGTGCCCGTGGGATAGAAGGGGCCCACCCACGCATCGTAGTTCCATCCCTGCGTGCCGATGCGCGGCGCGACGCGTTCACCGGATGGGGACGCCGAGGTCATGCACTCAATCGGTCAGGGGAAACCGAAGCTGTCAAGGAGGTCATCGGTCCCGCTCTTGCACCTGAGGGGTGGCGACGGACACATCACCATACCCGGAGGATTTGCCATGAGCGACCGTACCGACCGAATTCACGACGTGAACGATGGCAGGATCGAACGGGCCAAGGATCGCGCCCTGGGCACGCATGACAAGCACCCCGACGCCGGTGACCTGGTAGGCGAAGCCGCCGGCGGCGTGACCGGTGTCCTCGCCGGCGCGGCGATCGGCTCGGTCGGTGGGCCGGTCGGCACCGTCATCGGCGGAATCGCCGGCGCCCTCGGTGGCTGGTGGACTGGCCGCGCCATCTCGGAAGCCGCAGAGGCGCTGACCGAGGAGGACGAGGCGTACTATCGCTCGCACTACGAGTCGAGCGCCACGCGGCCGGCCGATCGCACCTACGATCATGCACGTCCGGCGTATCACCTCGGCCACATCGCGAGCCGCAACCCCGAGTATCAGGGCCGGTCGTGGGAGGAGGTCGAGCCGCAGCTCCAGCGCGGCTGGTCGGACGACATCAGCGCACGGCACGGCTCGTGGGAGAGCATGCGTCCCTACGCGCGTGAGGGCTACACGCGCGGTACGTCGACCCTCGGCCGTGCCGCGGGCCGCGTCGCGCAGGCGGTGGACGACGTGAAGGATCGCGTCGACGGCAATCCGGCGTCGCGCCCCGGGCTGGATGCGACCGATTCGCGTTCGATCCCCCGCGGGACCGACGAGCGGTTCTAGACCGTCGGACGTCGGACGCACCACAGCAACGGGGAGGTCGGCGCGGCGCCGATCTCCCCGTTGTCGTGACGTGCTCACACCGACGCTCAGCGATAGGTCTCGAAGAAGCCGAGTCCCTCCCCCATGAGCGGCCGGCCGTTCACCCGACCGCTCAGCCGCGCACGGCCTTTCATCTGGATGAAGTATGGCCGCGCCAGACGGCGGGCGTTGACGTCGCCGCGCTCGGCGCCAGGAGCGCGTGTATCGGTGGCAACCGCGTCCTCGATAAGGAGCTCCAGCCGTAGCGTGTCCGCGCCACGCACGTCGAGCATGACGCCGCGCGACGGGACGGCGATCCCGGCACCGCCGACCCGAGCGACGCGACCATCCTCATAGGCGACGTTCCGCGGCCGGAAGAGCGCGACGAAGCCGAGTGAATCCACGACGTAGACGAAGAGCGGCTGCTGCGTGGCGATGGAGTCCGGCGGCTCCACGCGGCCATAGAGCACCGTGAAGTCCCCGGCGCGGCTCGCTCCCCATTCCCACGTCACGCCGCGCCAGACGCCCCAGTTGTGATCGTGGTAGGCCTGCGCCCGCTCATATCGCTCGCACCGCCCCGCGACACAGAGCGATCCGTCGGCGTCGGCGCGGAGCGCCGGAACGGCGTAGCCCGATACCACTGCATCGCCGCCCAGGGATGCGCTGGGGAAGTACTGCCGCGCCGCCGGTCGCACCATGAGGTCCAGCGCGAGCTGGGCGCCACTCCCGTCCTCTCTCGCGCGCGCCCGCACGGCGTAGTCACCGTTCGGCAGGACGCGCACGGACGACTCGCCAACCGCCAGGTCGGCGGTCGTCGTGGAGAGCTGCACGCGTTCCGGCGGGACGACCGCGGTGAACCGCCGGGAGCGCGCGCTCCCCTGCTCGTGCAGCGTCACCAGGACCTGCGCCCCCCACCGTCCGTCGGGGACTTCCCCGCCAACGATGAACGAGATGAACGCCCACCGCCGCGAGTCCGCCGACACCACGTTGAAGTAGTGCCATTCGGCCCAGCTCGAATCACCGCGGGCGGCTGGCGGAGGCAGGTGGAAGCGATCGATCTCGTGCCGCAGCTCGACGGGCGTCGGATCCCGCCAGCGGCGATCACCATCGTCGTCCTCCCATGCGCCCGCGGCGAGCGGCACCGCGGCGCCCACCGCACGTTGCAGGGACGGAATCTCGCCGCCGGCGCGGACGGGATGCTCGGCGCCGTCCGGCGAGCGGAGATAGAGTAGCTTTCCCTCGACCTGCGGAGCGGCTGCCGCGACGTGCTCGCGCATCCTGGGCGCGGCGAGCAGCTGGCGGTACACGAAGCGCGCATGGTCGATGGAGAAGAAGAGTCCCCCGAGCCCGCCGGTCTTGAGCACTTCGATGTCCACTCCCTCGGGGAGGACGGTCACCTCGCCGCCCCCGACGAGCCGCTCGTCGCGCGCCTGGAGCATCAGCGCCTCGCCGATCGAGAGCAGCGTGATCATCACGCCGACGCCGCAGGCGTATCCGAAGAGGAGGAACGCCGTGCGCAGCGGCCGATCGAGGAGGCTGCGGAATGCGAGCAGGCGGATCATCGGTCGTCGACGATCACGCCGTCGCGCATGTGCACGACGCGCTTCGCCGCGCGCGCAAGCTCCTCGTCGTGGGTCACCACGACGATCGTCGTGCCGTCCTGGTTGAGACGCCCGAACAGCGCGATCATCTC